>CAINHP010000211.1 GCA_903848905.1 uncultured Pseudomonadota bacterium | reverse complement strand
GGTTCGGATCAAATTGATTTATTTGTGTCACAGGCGGAAAATCCTGTTTTGGCCTTACTTGAGGATGTGCGTGCCGATGATTTATCGCCTAAACAAGCGTTAGAATTGGTTTACCGACTCAAGCAACTCGTTTAATTATGATGAGAACAGCTCAGTGGGTAGTGATTATCGGGTTGCTTGCGTTGACAACGGGCATGGGTGTTCGTATGTATACGCAGTGGCAACTTGAAAAACAGCCACAAATGCTTTCTGAGTTTTCATTTCTTGATGGCGCATCGACGTTTCATTCGTCTAATGAATGGAAAGGTAAAATTTTAGTGATTAATTTTTGGGCAACGTGGTGTCCATCGTGTTTGAAAGAAATGCCCTCTTTTATGGTATTGCAATCGAAATACGGAAATGAAAAAGTGCAATTTATAGGTATTGCACTAGATGATGTCGCAGCGGTGAAGGTTTTTCAAGAAAAAACGGGCGTGAATTATCCTTTGCTCATTGCTGGCGATTGGGCTGGATTTGCCCTTGCAAAAAAATTGGGTAATATCATGAGTGCAATTCCCTATACGGTTGTGGTAAATTCTGCAGGAATGATTATTTACCGACACATGGGAGAATTGTCGGCAAATGAATTAAATTCAGTGGTTGAACCTTTGCTTTGACATCACATTATTAACACTTATTTTAATTGGAAACAATATGGCAACTTGGCTAGAAACTTGTGCAAAACAACTCACGCGCTTAGAAAAAACCTCGGTGTTATCGGATAAACTTATTACATTGAGTAATAAGACTGGTGTTGATATATCGCCTGAAATGCAGCAAAAGCTCGAAAATGAACATGCGCGTTTAAACAGACAGCTTGAGCGACTGCGTGCAAACCGTTTTGAAGTAGCCGTGATTGGGCTTGAAAAAGCAGGTAAAAGTGCGCTACTTAACGCATGGCTTGGGCAAGAAATTTTGCCTTCAGCGCGTGAGCGTTGTACGTTTACCAGTACGGAAATTTGGTCAGCGCAAACTGAGCAAGATCAATTACTATCAATTCAATATTACAGTCGAGAAGAAATCGCTACATTGCAACAGCAGCGTCAACTTGCTTTAGCAGGTAAATTACTCAGCGATAAAGAAAAAAAAGAAATTCAAGAAGATTACAACGATACTGAAAAAAATCTTAATGCCATTTATGAATTTACCAAACTCAAAAATGGGTTTAAACAAAGTTTTTTAGATATTGGTGAAATTAGCGATTTATTGCAGTCTGCTATTTTTAAAAATCGTGCCCAGTCACTTTCTATTAAACGTATTCAACTCAAAACGGTTCGTTTACGTAGTGATCGTGACATTATTTTTCATGATGTTCCTGGTTTTAACTCGGGGATTTTAATGCACGCAGAGCAGGCGGTTGATCGTTTGCGTAATTGCGATGCTATTATTTACGCTAAGGAAATGAAACAGCCGTCAATTACAGGTCCAGAAAAAGAAATGTTATTGGTTGCGGATGCGGAAGACCCGAGTTTGCGTGTGTCAGACAAAGTTTTTGTGGTGTTAACGCAAGCGGATGCAATGGATGATCAAATTGATTTTCGTGATACCTTTGCAAAACATAAAACTTTTTGGCCATCGGTGCCTGAGCGTCGCTTGTTACCTGTTTGTGCGCGATCGCATTTAGTTGAGTTTGGCATTCCAACGGAGGATACGCAACGTCGATCTAAAAGTGCGGATGATAAAAATAAATTAAAAAAACTGGGTATTCCAGATGGCATGAATGCACTGAAAGATGCCGTCAATTTTTACATCGATAACGAACGCACAGGTGTATTGCAAAAACGTTGTGATTCACTCGTCAATAATACACGTCAATTAGCGAATGAAATTTTAGGTAAACTTGAACCTATTTACGGCACGATTGATGAGAATGATCGTCAAGAAGATGATTTGCTCGGCAAAGACTTCAATCAGTGGTGGGGTCGTGAATGGCAACGTATTAAAAAAGATTTTGATATGTGGTATGCACAAAGTATTCAAGGTCGAAAAGAAGCCGATGCGGTTGGTGCTGAGCATGAAGAACTCGCTGCACTGCGCTCTGCGTATGATCAAAAAATTGAAGCATTACTATCTAATTTAATTACCGCTCAACCTGAAGAGTTAAAACGAATTTATACAGCGGGCGGTACGATTTCAATGCCGGATTCACGAGAAGGAAATTATAAAATTCGTGAAGAATTGTTCAGGGAAATTCAGAAGAAATTTGAAACTGAATTAACGGATCAACTCGCGCAAGCGTTGCAAGCGTTAATTGATCAGATAGTTCAAAAAACACAGACGCTACTTTGGGAAACCGAAGATGTACGTCGTAATTTGCTGCATTCGCATTTGGATGAAAGTATTGAACAAGCGCGTATACGTCATGGATTCCAAGTTTTATTTTTACGTTTTGGGCGCGTAGCTGTTGAAGCCTTTATCGCAAAACCACTGCAGGGGCGTGATCGTTTGCTGAGTGAGCGTGCGGCTGAAATTAAAACCTTAGAAGCGTTCTATCAAGGTGCCGATAAAACGAAACAAGAAGGGGGTTTGACGCATTATTTGCGCTATGGCTTGTGGGCAACCATTAATAAAACGGTTCCAGCAGGACGCTCACGCAATACGGCTAAAGCGGTTGTGGATGCTGTTTTATCTGAAGCGGTGGCTGTGCCGCTAGCAAAAGATATAGATAGATCTCCTGAGCCAGGTAATTTTGAGCAAGTGGTTGAAGAAATTAATGGTGATTTAGCGGCTTTGCAGGATTATTTAAAAAACAGTGTCTTCTATGCAGCGGGTTTTATTACGTATTGTAATCAAGAGTTAGAGCGTATTCGTAATCGTTTTAAGGAGATGGAAGATAATGATCGTCAGTGGATTGGAATTATTCGCACTGCCGTTAAATATGAACGTAATCCGCTAATTCCTTACAATATTGCCCATACACGTCGCGATTTTCAATTGCGTCGTGAACTTGCACTTGAATTGAAGGATGTTCGCAATACTTACAGTAACGTGATTTAAACGATGACGCAAACGCAAAATTGCATTGATATTACCCCATTTTTAAATGAAGATCTGGGCAGTGGCGATATAACCGCTGCCATTATTTCAGCAGATCAGAATGCTACAGCAGAATTATTGACACGCGAACCGATGATATTATGTGGGCGCGAATGGTTTGATACGGTATTTAGATATTTGGATGCAACTATTTCAATTCAATGGCACGCCCTTGAAGGGGATTTTGTGCCATCTAATACAAAAATTTGTACGCTCCAAGGAAATGCCCGAGGTATTTTGAGCGCAGAGCGCACGGCACTCAATTTATTGCAGACTTTATCGGCGACAGCAACGCTTGCAAGAGAGTATGCAAATGCAGTAGAAGGAACGCAATGCAAAGTTCTCGATACAAGAAAAACGATTCCGGGTCTACGTCAAGCACAAAAATATGCAGTGCGTTGTGGGGGATGTTTTAATCATCGGATAGGTCTATTTGATGGGGTGCTTATCAAGGAAAACCATATTTTTGCTGCAGGCTCTATTGAAAATGCCGTGAAAATGGCTCGCAATCAAAGTGATGCCCCTGTTGAGGTTGAAGTTGAAAACTTAACGGAGCTAGAAGATGCGCTTAAAGCAAAGCCTGATCGTATTATGCTTGATAATTTCACCTTGGAGGATTTGCGTTCTGCGGTGGACTATGTGGCGGGGGCAGTGGAACTTGAGGCATCAGGTAATATTGACTTAACGACAATTCGAGCTGTTGCACAAACCGGTGTCGACTACATTTCTATTGGCGCGTTAACAAAAAATGTACGCGCCATTGATTTATCTTTGCGGATTGCGCTGTAATAAAGATGTTAATCGCAATTTTTAAAATTGGAGTTAAGGCACTCGCGTGACATTTTTTGCGCTTTTTCGATTTGATCTGGTGAAAGTTGACTTAGGGCGGCTTCGCGCAATTCTAAAGCAGGGACGTAACCGTTTGTCGTGCTTAAATTAAACCATACATAGGCGTGAGCGTAATCTGGCGACGCTCCTTGTTCGTCAGCATACATTACGCCTAAATTGTATTGTGCGAGTGCATTGTTTTTTTCAGCGGCAAGGCGATACCATGTCATGGCTTCTTTGTGATTTTGAGCGACGCCTTGACCTTTTTCGTACATAAATCCTAAATTGGATTGGGCAAGGACATGTTCTTGTTCTGCTGCAAGGCGATACCAATTAATGGCTTGTTTGTAGTCTTGCATTACCCCTTGCCCATTGCTGTAGAGTAAACCTAAATTATATTGCGCTGCTGCAACGCCTTGCTGAGCGGCAAGTGTGTACCATTTAACCGCTTCACTTATATCTTGCGGGATACCTTGTCCATTTTGATACATAAATCCCAAATTCGATTGTGCAATAGCGTGACCCTGTTGTGCGGCAAGTAAATACCATTTAACAGCTTCTTTTTCATCCTTTGGTACACCAAGTCCGTTGTCGTACATAAGGGCAAGATTTGCTTGTGCTAAGGAATGCCCTTTTTTAGCTGAAAGAAGCCACTGTTTTACCGCTTTTGTGTAGTCTTTGCTTTGATAAGCAGACATGCCACTTCCAAAGTCATCTGCAAATGAGGTGGTGTGTAGTGAAAAAAAGAGAAATACCGCGACGACTAAATAACGCATAATGATCTCAATAGTGAAAAATTTTTCGTCATTCTAACTGAAAAAAACGCAATATTCCGAAGAGTTGCGTATATTTTTTATTGTTAATTTAAAAGATAGAGTTAAACATAATGAATCCAAATTTAAAACATCTGCATCCGTATCCTTTTGAAAAATTGGCGCAATTAAAAAAAGGAATTGACCCCCCAAAAGATAAATCGCCCATTATGCTTTCTATTGGAGAGCCGGCGCATGCAACGCCTGAATTTATCAAAAAAACGCTTGTTGATAATTTAAATACAGTGTCCAATTATCCAAGCACAAAGGGAATTCTGCCACTTTGCGAAGCGATTTCAACTTGGCTCGAGAAACGTTTTGCGTGCAAAGTGAATCCGGAAACTCAAGTTTTACCCGTTAATGGCACACGT
>CAINHP010000210.1 GCA_903848905.1 uncultured Pseudomonadota bacterium | reverse complement strand
GCACCAGCAGGACCTATTGGACCTTGCAGACCAATTGCACCTATATCACCTTTAGCGCCAGCAGGACCTATTGGACCTTGCAGGGCAGTTGCACCTATATCACCTTTAGCACCAGCAGGACCTATTGGACCTTGCAGGCCAGTTGCACCTATATCACCTTTAGCGCCAGTAGGACCTATTGGACCTTGTAGGCCAGTTGCACCTATATCACCTTTAGCACCAGCATCACCCTTTTCTCCAGTTGCACCAATAGGACCTACATCACCTTTAGTACCACCAGTAGGTCCTCTTAAACCAACTGGTCCTTGATTTCCTATGGGACCCTTATCACCGGTTGGGCCTTTATCGCCTGTAGGTCCTTTACTCCCAGTAGCGCCTGTTTTACCAATATTTCCTGTAGCACCTTTGTCACCGGTTGGACCTTTATCTCCAATAGGACCCTTGCTTCCTGTTGGTCCTGTTTTACCAGTATTTCCGGTAGGACCTTTATCACCTGTGGGTCCTTTGTCACCAACATAACCAGTCGATATCGCTGCATTCGCCATAGGTGAGTTAACAGCGAGCATTACCATTATGGCGGCTGATATCTTTTTCATATACTTTTCAATTCAATATGGGTTAAATTTGTTTACCAATTTTTTATTTAAATTAAACAATTTTTTCTAAGTGTTGAATGTGCGATTCTAATTCATTGAGTACATCGCGCTGCATACCGGTTAAATTAAGACCGCTACGCAATTCGTGAATACGTTCGTTAATTTGTGCAATACATTCATCTTGTTCCACTTTGCGTAAATATAATTTATTTACCATCATGCGAAACGAGATGCTTAATTTGCGAAAGCGACCGCGTTCATGTGGAACGGTGAGCACATCAAATTGACCATCACCGATTTGCTCACAGAGTTCACCTAAATTATAAAGCGGAATCGCGCTTTTATTGGCAAGATACATCGCAATCGTGGCACTAATGCCGCCTGCAATTATTAATGTAATTAAATTCCCAACGAAAATAAATACACCTAGACGCTCCCATGCTTCGACAATATTAAAATAGACGCTTTGAGGGGGTTTGCTGGTAATCCAATAAATCAATGCAGCGTAACTTACACCAGCAATAACGATTAACCCAAATAAAATTGAAAAAATACGCCAAATTTCGGCAAATTGTTTTCTTGCGATTCTGCTACGCGGTGTTGAGCGATACTTCATATCGTTGTACCTAATGTTAGTTTAATCAATAAAGCTATTTACCCACGCAAGTTGGCGAGGTAAACAAATAGTATTTAAATCGTAATTATGTTGCGCGAATTCACGGGCATTTTGACCAAGTCGTGCGCGTTCATCTGGCGAATCGAGTAGATCACACACTTCGTTTGCAAGCGCGGCAGTATCAAAAAAGTCGACAAGTCGCCCTGTATCATTGTGATGGATTGCTTCGTGTAGCGGCTGTGTATTACTGGCAACAATGCAACATCCCACACTCATCGCTTCAAGTAAACTCCAACTTAACACAAAAGGGTAGGTCAAATAAACGTGTACACGAGAGAGTTGCAAAAGCGGAATAAAATGCGCGTAATCAATATGCCCTAAAAAATGAATGCGGTTCATATCGAGTTGATCCGCTACTTCACTGAGAAATATATCTTTCCATTTTTTGCCATCAGGGGCTTTTGAACCGTAACTGACGCCATCATCACCAACAATCAATATACGCGCATTCGGCCGTCGACGCATAATGTCAGGTAAGGCACGCATAAAGCTGTGATAGCCTCGATAAGGCTCTAAGTTGCGATTCACAAAGGTGATGACTTCATCGTCGCTTGTTAGAGTAATGGCATTGCCGCTACTGGTATTGAGTGATAAACTCACATTCGGATTTGGTGCAAGTGCTTTCGTATCAATGCCATCATGAATGACGGTAATGTGGCTGCGAAATGGCTCAGGAAACGTACTGGCTTGCCAATAAGTTGGCGAGATTCCCGCGTCAGCAATGTCAAAATGCAACAAATTATTCGTATTCTTTAAACGTAAACGGCAATCATTTGTCGGATCGGCATTGATGAATTCGGGATCAAAATTCACATCTGTGCCGTGCGTGTGATAGAAAAATTCACAATAAATCGCCATTTTGGTATTGGGCCAAATATCTTTGAGAAATAAACTCTCACCCCAGCCAGAATGCGCAATAATTAAATCGGGTGTAAAACCGGATTCACGCAATGTCAACGCAGCGCGAAATGCGGCTTCACCGCGAATCACTTTGGTTTCAAAATCACTTACCCATGGATGAACATTAGGCGTAGTCCCTCGCGCCGCTTGATAGCTAATTAAACGAACACCTTGCCATGTTTCAGGCATTCCCGATTGCATAGTGAACGCCACCACTTCATTTGCGGGATTTTCAGCCAGTGCGGGTGCAAGATGTTTAAATTGCCCTGGGAAATTTTGGTGTACAAATAATATTCGCATAGTCTGTTTAATCTACTTTATTTTTTATAATGGTTTCAACGCGCTGCAAATCTTCAATCGTGTCAACGCCAGCATTAGGTGCTTTTTCAACCGTTTGCACTAAAATTTTTTCACCGTGCCATAAAATACGTAATTGCTCAAGCGCTTCAATGGATTCAAGTTCAGACGCAGGCCATGCAGAGTATTTTTTTAAAAATCCAACGGTGTAAGCATAGAGACCAATATGCCGCAAATAGGGCAGGTCGCTTGGCATTTCCTGTGTGGTTGCAAATGTCGCACGATTCCAAGGTATGGGAGCGCGACTGAAATAGAGTGCATAGCCTTGTTTATCGAGAACGACTTTCACCGCGTTGGGATTGAAAATGTCATCACTATCGCAAATCCTTGCAGCAAGTGTTGCAATGCCAGCTTGCGTTTGGCTTGCAAGTGCCTGTGCTACTTGGGTTATGTAATGTGCTGGCAATAAAGGTTCATCACCTTGAAGGTTAACAATAATCGTGCCATCTTCCCAGCCAAATTTTTCAGCCACTTCAGCGATTCGTTCAGTGCCGCTTTCGTGATGCTCGCTGGTTAAAATACCTTCAAATCCTAAATCTACAATCGTATTTAAAATACGCTCATCATCCGTAGCAACGACAATTTGCTGTGCATTGGCTTCGCTTGCTCGATCACAAACGTGCGCAATCATTGGTTTGCCAGCAATGGGTAATAAGGGTTTTCCCGGTAGACGCGTGGAGGCGTATCGGGCAGGGATGACAACTTTAAAAAGCACGCTCATTTTGCAAGCGCGTCGTATTCTTCCAAAGAGATATGGCGTGCTTCATCTTCAAGCATGACTGGAATGGCATCACGAATAGGGAAGGCGAGTCGATCTGCGCGACAAATGAGTTCTTGAGCGGTTTTGTCATAATGAAGCGGACTTTTACAAATCGGGCAGGCTAAAATATCCAGCAATTTCGGGTCAATCATAAGGCTCTCTTGAAAGGTTTTGTTTTGAGTAAAGTTAAGAATTGCTGATTGAACTCAGCAGACAATTGCGCACTAATGGGAACAAACCAATGATTTGCCGTGGCAAACGCTTTACATTTTACCGCATCTTTCTCTGTCATAAGAACAAGTTGATGATTAAAATTAATTTCTGCTGGTAAAAAAACATGATGATCGGGGAAACTATGGTCAATACGCTCAGTAATACCGGCTTTATCGAGTTGAGTAAAAAAACGCTCTGGATTGCCAATGCCTGCAACACCATGACAGGGTAGTAAGTTAAAATCGCTTAATGGTTTTGTTTCGCTTGTCAGTAAATTGACGGCAATGTCGCCGATTAATTGCATTTCCCATTCTAACCAAGCCGTATCGGTTTGTTTTGTCCCGTTGACCACCACAAAATCCACAGTGTTTAAACGCTCAATAGGCTCACGCAAAGGTCCTGCAGGAAGGCAGGCTGAATTTCCAAAACGCCGAGCACCGTCAATGACAGCAATTTCTATATCACGCTTTAGTGCGTAATGTTGCAAACCATCGTCAGCTAAAATAACGTCACAGGGTACATGTTTTAATAAAAAGTGCGCTGCCGCAACACGATTGACACCAATCGCCATAGGGCATTGTGTTTGTTTAACTAAAAGCAATGCTTCATCGCCCACGTCACTTGATGTGCTTGTTTGTGTGACCATTTTGACGTCTGTCTTGCCACCATAACCACGACTAATTAAGCCAACACGGTACCCTTCATTTTTTAATAAATTGGCTAAATGAATAGTGAGGGGTGTCTTTCCTGTTCCACCAACGGTAATGTTGCCAATAATGACGACAGGTACAGGCATTGTTTCACTTTTATAAATACCTATTTTATAAAACCATCGACGACATTTCACGATATCAATAAATAGCATCGCAAATGGCGTTAGTGCGGCACCTATAAAATGGTCGTTGTACCAAATATCAATTAAATAACGTGAAATGGTTTTTTTCATGACAGAATATCGCTTGATGAAATAGTGGTTAGGGTGATGCCAGTTAATTTAATAACATGAGAGTTAAGTCCATCAGTATCTGCAACTAAATAAATATCGGTTGTACCAACTTGGCCAACGTAAAATTTAATTGCTCCGTCCAATTTTTTCTCAGCGTTCTTTAGTAGTGTAGCTAAACTATCCGCTTTTGTAGATTCAGTGAAAAAGTTGTCGCTATTACCATCAACGCCAAATCCGGAAATTGTATCATTACCACTTTTTTTAAAATCAGTAATGATGTCTACACTATTTGCATCTGCATCGTTTGAAAAAACAAACGTATCATTACCGTCTCCACCTGTTATTAAATCAGAGCCGCCATTGCCTGTGATTCTATCGCTCCCAGCACCGCCAATAAGCGTATCATTACCTGAGCCACCCGTAATAGTGTCATTTCCGCCAGCACCCACAATCGAGTTCATGCCTGTTATAGTGCCTGTAATAGTTGTATCTTCTGACTTTTGAATTGTAATAGATAATGTACCTTTGTTATCAATATTACTGCTGCTGTAATCTAAGCTTGTTAATGCAATGATATTAACGATTGCCTTAGTGTTAGAAACAGTAAGTATATCTTCTTCAAGAGAAAAGTCCGTGATGGTGTATGTGTGTGGATCTGTACTCGACGAATCAATAATGAATTTATCGTTACCTGTACCACCTGTCAACGTGTCGTTGCCTGCACCCCCTCTGATTTCATCATCATTATCTCCACCATTAATAATATCATTGCCATTGCCGCCGTTGATCGTATCATTTCCTGCGCCACCTGTGATCGTATCATTTCCAGTTGAGCCTGTAATGATATCATCGCCATTGCCACTATCCATGTTATTGTTACCTTGCAAGTCTATTATTGTGTCGTTTCCATCTCCACCAATAATCGTATCATTGCCTAACCCACCGTTAACAGTGTCATCTCCCAAACCACCATTGATGCTGTTGCTGCCACTCGAATCTTTAATAAAATCATCCCCATCACCAGCAATGATTGTGTCATTGCTTGACCCGCCTGTAATACTATCACTACCAGCGCTTCCTATAATGCTGTTCATGCCATTAGAGCCAATAATGGAAGTATCTGTTACCAATGTTGTGATAAATAATGTACCTACACCTACAAATTTGACATTCTTACTGTAATCAAAGCCTGTAGAGGCTGTAAGAGTCACTTTAGCGGTAGCGCCATTTGATATATTCAGTGTGTCTTCAGTAGTAATGAAATCAGTGATCGTATCCACACCAAAATCGACGTTAATTGAATCACTACCAGCACCACCAGTAATGGTGTCATTGCCAGAACCTCCAGTGATGCTGTCATCACCCGAACCGCCATCAATGCTATCGTTCCCCGCGTCACCTTTGATAGTGTCATTGCCTAGGCCACCGTTAACACTATCATCACCAATGCCACTTGTAATGCTATCGTTTCCAGCACCGCCGTCAACGATGTTTAAGCCATTACCGGTTGAAATAATATCGTTTCCATCCCCACTTGAGATAGAATCATTTCCAGAGCCTGTTGTGATGTTATCAATGCCAGCGCCACCGATAATTGTATTGTTGCCTTCACCGCCATTAATGAGGCTCAAGCCAGCACCACCCGTAATACTGTCGTCACCTAAACCACCTTCAATGGTATTGCTGCCATCACCACCAAAAATAGTGTCATTGCCAGCGCCACCTGTAATGGTGTCATTGCCAGCACCACCAGTGATATTATCATCACCCGAGCCACCATCTAGGCTATTGTTACCATTACCACCAAAAATAGTGTCATTGCCTAAGTCGCCCAAAATAGTGTCGTTTCCTGCTCCTGCCGTAATACTGTCGTCACCCGCTCCACCGTTGAGGTTGTTGTGACCTTCACCACCTAAAAGTGTATCATTGCCAAATCCGCCTAATATAGTGTCATCTCCGAGGCCGCTAGATATTTTATCGTTGCCTGTTCCGCCAGTAATAGAATCATTGCCACTTGACGAGGTGATATCACTATTCGCTGCTGTAATCTTAATTGTGAAAGTACCTTTGTTTGTAACAAGTGTCGAGTAATCCAAAGGCGATGCTACAGCTACTGTTAAGGATGCAACGGCAGCGGCAGAAATATTGAGTAAATCTTTTTCATCGATTGAAAAATCGAGCAGTGTATCCGTACCAGAATCGACATTGAATGTATCCGTCCCAGCACCACCTTTAATGGTGTCATTGCCTGCACCGCCTGTAATTGTATCAGCACCTAAGCCACCTGTTATGACGTCATTGCCTGCACCGCCATCGAGCGTGTTATTTCCTAACGCGTCCGTAATTTTGTCATCGCCATCGCCACCTAGAATAGTGTCATTGCCTGTCCCACCGGTAATGGTGTCATTTCCTAAACCAGCGTTGATGTAGTTATTGCCGGATTTGTTTTTACTAAATGTAATGGTGTCATCGCCCGCTCCACCGAAAACAGTGTTGTTTCCAGATGCTGTTGTCCCCGATCCATCGATAGAATCATTGCCATCTCCACCATCAATACTATTGTCACCAAGTTTATCGCTGATGGTGTCGTCACCGCCACTACCTGTGATGGTGTCACTACCGCTACCCCCTGTAATAGTGTCATTACCTTCACCGCCATCAATACTGTTTTTACCTAAATTGTCGGTAATTTCGTCATTGCCTGAGCCACCTGTGATGTTGTCGTTGCCCGAACCACCCGTTATAGTGTCATTGCCAATGCCGCCATCTATAGTATTATTTCCGAGTGTATCGGTAATGTTATCGTCGCCAATTCCTCCTGTAATAATGTCATTACCTGAGGCGTCTGTAATCGTATCATTTCCATCTCCACCATTAATGGTGTCGTTACCAGACGCGCCAATAATGGTATCGTTGCCTTCACCGCCATCTAAGCTGTTAGAGCCTAAATTATCAGTGATTACGTCATCTCCAGTACCACCTGTAGTGGTTTCGTTGCCGGAGCCACCTAAAATAACATCATTGCCTGCGCCACCATCGATGCTGTTATTTCCAGAATTATCTTTAATGTTGTCGTTTCCATTGCCACCTGTAATGGTGTCATCATTTAGGCCACCCGTAATCGTGTCGTCACCATCACCGCCATCAATGCTATTTGCGCCAGAATTATCTTTAATGGTGTCGTTATCGTTACCACCGCGAATGGTATCATTACCACTTCCGCTGTTTATCGTGTCGCTCCCTGCACTGCCATTGATAATGTTATCGCCAATTGTTTCATTGATAGTATCGTTACCCATTCCAGCTGTAATAGTGTCGTTTCCCGAGCCACCAGTAATGGTATCGTTTCCATCACCCGCATCGACATTGCCGCCTGTTTCTTTAATGAAAATAGTAATTAAATCATTATTGTCGGTGCCGTAAAATATACCATTACGTAAAAAATGATTTGCGAGCGTTTGATTATTAACGAAACTGAGGTTTTCAACGGTTGTAAAAGAGGTTTTGAAATCAGGGTTACTGGTATCAAGAGTAAATTTTCCATTTGTTCCATTAATATTATTAATCAAATCTAGTAAGAAGTCGTTTCTTGGCATATAACTTTTTGAGATTAATAATTCATAATCTGATTGTCCTGCGGTGTCTTTATGTGTGACTTTTAACTCACCACTTGTGATATCGTTTTTCCCTGTGGTAATAGTTACTTGTCCATTTGCCGTGATAAGAAAATTACCGTCATCAAACTTAAAGTTCGGTACTGCGGTTTTAGTTGTAATGATAACTTTGCCGTTTTTATCTTTGCTATAAGTAATTGTATTGGTTGCTTTATAGTCGAGGCTAGTTGAATTCGGTGCTACAGGTGTAGGATTAGCTTCTGTTTTAGCGGGCGCAAGTGGTTTGTTGAGATAGGAATAGGATATTGTCGATGAGCTATTGGATGATGAAACACCTGTTTTATCTGTATAAACTTGCTTGATTGAACTTGAGCTTACGGATGATATTTTAACAATAGCATCTTTATAGCTGAAGTTTTTACTTGTGGTGTCAGTTAAATTTTGATTCCCTGTGGTGGGAACAGCGATAAAGCTGTGTTTCGCAGAAAATTTATAAGTTAACGCAAGATTATTTTCTTTTTGTGTTGTATCGTTATTAATGAGTGTGATACTGCGATCTTGGGTTAGCGTATCTTTGCTGTAACCGATCAGTTTGATTGTTTTATCTGGCGTATTTGTCGAGTTAACTTTTGATGTAATGGTTAGCGCATTGCCATTGATATTGTCGGTAAAGGCCAGTTTTTCATCTACTATCCCGTTAGCAGCGAATGGTTTGTCGCCAGTTAAGGTTGTATCAATATTCATTTTAGCACCACCATTATCAATGGATTGAGCCTCTAACGTATATTTTATTTTTGTTGAATCTTGTTTTGATTCATATCCGCCCCACGCAATTTTTTGTAATTGATTCTCTACACGTGTGCTGGCGTATTGCGCTGATTTATCAATAAAGACAGGCAGTATTTTTGATAGTAGTGTATTTGGCTGATTAGCGGAGGCTTTAGTTCCAGTCGTTGATGTATTTGTTGAACTTGAGCTATTTCCGCTAGTGACAAGTGCACTTGAATCAACACCAAGTAAAACTTGATTAGCTAAGATCGCTGCTGATGTTGTTTTGGAAACAGCAGTTTGAATAGCAGTATCTAAACTACTATCAGTTGTTGCAGAGGTAAATTTTTTAAAATCGAATAAACGATAATTAACAGTCATGAGAAATTCTCTGTATTAAGTAATAAGCTGTAGGGTATAGCGGTCAATCATATCAATAGTTTAAGAAAACTTTTTTCAGGTGACTCACGAAAATAATAAATTTATCTTTTTGGTAATACTAAGGCGAAACACATTCTAAAATACCAGCAATAATTATGCCTCTTATTTTATGTGGGCAATAATCTATTCTGTGAATAATACGTTAATTTTTGACCATAAAAGCGCAACATACAAGGCTAAAATCACAATGGGATTTTTTGACTACTTGGCTTTTATGCCATAATGCATGAAATTTACACTTTTGAAACAGGGGATAGTTTTATGACGCAACGAAAAATTTTAGTGACGAGCGCACTACCGTATGCCAATGGCGCCATCCATTTAGGGCATTTGGTGGAATATATCCAAACCGATATTTGGGTACGCTTCCAAAAGCAAAAAGGACAGGCATGCTATTATGTTTGCGCTGATGATGCGCACGGTACGCCTATTATGCTTCGCGCTGATCGTGATGGTATTTCGCCTGAAGAATTAATTGCGCAAGTGTGGAAAAGTCATTTTGCCGATTTTTGTGAGTTTGGTATTGCGTTTGATAATTATCACAGTACGCATTCGAGTGAAAATAAAGCCTTGTCGGAGTTGATTTATAATCGGTTGAATGCAAATGGATACATTAGTACACGCACTATCACGCAAGCTTTTGATCCAGTTAAAAATATGTTTTTACCTGATCGCTTTATCAAAGGTGATTGCCCAAAATGTGGCGCAAAAGATCAATATGGCGATGGCTGTGAAGTGTGTAGCGCAACGTATTCACCAACCGATTTAAAAAATGCGGTTTCAGCGGTTTCGGGGGCAACGCCCATCGAAAAAGAATCGGAACACTATTTTTTCAATTTGGCTGATTTTTCTCAAATGCTCTCTAATTGGACAAGTGCTGGGCATCTGCAACCCGAAGTGCGCAATAAACTCGCTGAGTGGCTTGAGGGTGGTTTGCAGCAATGGGATATTTCACGCGATGCACCTTATTTTGGCTTTGAAATTCCCAATGCGCCTAATAAATATTTTTACGTTTGGCTTGATGCGCCTATTGGCTATATGGCTAGTTTTCAAAATTTGTGTGATAAAACCAATTTAAATTTTGACGATTTTTGGTCAAAAGACAGCGATGTTGAGCTTTATCATTTCATTGGTAAAGATATTATTTATTTCCATGCCCTATTTTGGCCAGCCATGCTAAGTGGGGCGAATTTTAGAACACCTAGCGCGATTTTTGCGCATGGCTTTTTAACGGTAAATGGCGAGAAAATGTCCAAGTCTCGCGGGACATTTATTACGGCAAGAACGTATCTTGATCATTTAAATCCTGAATATCTGCGTTATTATTTTGCGGCAAAATTAAGCAGCAGTGTTGATGATATTGATTTGAATTTTGATGATTTTACCCAGCGTGTGAATTCCGATTTAGTCGGTAAAGTGGTGAATATTGCAAGTCGCTGTAGTGGTTTTATTCAAAAACGTTTTGATAATAAATTGTCTTCAACTTGTGCAGAACCTGAATTGTTTGCCCAATTTATTGCTGAGCATGACACGATTGCAAAGCACTATGAACAACGTGAATTTGGTAAAGCGATGCGTGAAATTATGGCGCTTGCCGATAAAGCCAATCAATATATCGATGAGAAAAAACCATGGACGATGGCTAAGCAACAAGGCGAAGATGCCCAGTTACATGATGTTTGCTCCGTGGCGATTAATTTATTCCGTGTATTAGCCGCTTATTTAAAACCGGTGCTGCCTGTTTTAACCGGTGAGGCTGAAGTTTTTTTGAATTCACCCGTTCACGGTTGGATTGATGAGTTAAAACCACTTGTCAGTCATCAGTTGAATGATTTTAAACCGCTAATGACGCGCGTCGAAGCCGATAAAATTAAAGCGATTGTTGACGCATCAAAAGACGATTTACTCAAAGCGTAAAAAAAGTTTGAATTGAGGGTATAAAAAAACCGCTTTCAGTATATGTTGAAAGCGGTTTTTACGGTTTATGATGAACGAACTAGGATTCAGCTTTCTGTTCACGCGCCAATAAGTTTTGTACGGCTTCAAGAGGCGTTAAACCTTCATAAAGCACTTTGTAAGTTTGCTCGGTAATAGGCATGTCAATGCCAAACCGTTGAGCGAGCAAATAGGTTTGCTTTGCCGCGGATACGCCTTCAATTTCTTGTCCGATTTCTTGCGTTGCTTCTTCGCTGGTTTTACCTTGTCCTAACGCAAGGCCAAATCGACGATTACGCGATTGGTTATCGGTGCAGGTCAACAGTAAATCACCAAGGCCAGCAAGACCCATGAAAGTGTCTTGTTTGCCGCCCATTACCACGCCAAGACGAATAATTTCATTGAGCCCTCGTGTAATCAACGCAGCACGCGTATTCGCACCAAATCCTAATCCATCAGCAATGCCAGCGGCAATGGCCATGACGTTTTTAACCGCGCCGCCGACTTCAACACCGATTAAATCGCTGTTGGTATACGTGCGGAAGCGTTTGCTGTGCATTATGTGGGCAAGTTGCGTCGCAAATTCAGGTTGTGTTGATGCGATGCTAATGGCAGTAGGGAGATCTGCTGCTACTTCACGGGCAAAACTAGGACCAGAAATCAATGCGGCAGGGGTGTTTTCACCAAAAACGTCAGCAACAATTTCATGCAACAAGCCACCATTTTCTTTATTAAACCCTTTGGTTGCCCAAGCAATTTTGACATTACTGGATACTAATGGTTTTAATTTAAGCAGGGTGTCTTTGAAAGCATGTGATGGTACAGAAACCAAAATTAAATCGCTAAATGCAGCAATATCAGCTAAATCGTCTGTAATGGCTAAATTTTCACTAAAAAGCAAATTGGGCAAATAGCGATGATTTTCACGATCTTGTTTAAGTGTTTCCATGTGCGCGGGATTGTGTCCCCAAAGTAGCGTTGGGCAACCATTACGCGCCGCTTGCATAGCAAGTGCCGTTCCCCACGACCCTGCGCCAAGTACCGCTATTTTGTCGCTCATAATTAGTTAATAGTTTCTGAGCTAGGCGCTTGCTTCGCTTGAGCTTGTTGAACTTGTTGCGCAAAGAGTGCATCGAAATTAACTGGCGCAAGAATGAATTGTGGGAAACCCCCTTTTGCTACTAAATCAGAAACCACTTCACGGGCGTAAGGGAATAAAATATTGGGACAGAAACTGCCAACCATGCCGCTCATTTCTTCATCATTAAATCCACCAAGAACAAAAATACCCGCTTGAGTCACTTCAACTAAGTAAGCGACAAGTTCACCACTTTTTACGGTAATGGTGAGTTTAATAGCCACTTCCATCAACGCTTCGTCTAATTGCTGAACTTGCGTTGCAAGATTGAATTCAACAGAAGGTTCCCATTTTTCAATAAATACTTTGGGTGAATTGGGGGTTTCAAATGAAATATCTTTCGTGTAAATTTTTTGAATTGCGAATTGTTTTTCTACTGCAGCAGTATCTTCAGCCATGTTTTTTCTCAAAGTTTAATAAAGTTAAAAATAAAAAGAAGGGTTGAATGACTCTAATAATTTTATGAGTTCACACGATTTTTACTTGTAATTTTAATCGGCAATTTATATTCATCCTGCCACCCCGTCATGCCACCGGTAAGGAGTAAAATATGGTCAAATCCAGCATTAGCGAATAGTTTAGCTGCAGCGCTCGCTCTAGTACCTGTCTGGCATGTGAGCAGTATTACATTTTTTTTGTATTTGCTAAGTTGTGGCATCTGTTCACTTAGATTGCTTAACGGGGCATTAATTGCATTTTCAATATGTCCTTGAATAAAATCAGGTGCCTCACGTACATCGATAACGATTGTATTGTGGTCATTCATTTTAGCAACTGCTAACAGAGGAGAAATAGCCTCAAATCTTTTGAATATTACGTCAAAAAATTCTTGGATAAGAAGAAAAGTGACCACCGCTATTGCGAGCGATAGAATGTAATGATTTAAGATAAATTCGAGATAACGATCCATGAGTACACTTGTTAAGAAGTAAATAAAAGAATTTCAAGTAACCACTGCCCGCGTGTATTGCTATAATGCCGCATGGCAATGCTAAATTTAGCGAAATCATACCTTATTTTTTACTGTTGCGGTAACACGATAAGATTATTTGATTGAAAAACACCGATTTAACTGGGTTATCAAAAAGGAAAAGAGTCATGAATCACCCTGTAAAACCATTAGTTTTATTGATTATTGATGGATTTGGCTATTCGCCAGAGTCACAGAGTAATGCAATTGCGCTGGCAAAAACGCCATGTTGGGACAAATTACAAAAAAAATATCCCATGACCTATCTCAATTGTTCTGGACATGTTGTGGGTTTGCCTGAAGGTCAAATGGGGAATTCAGAAGTTGGGCATTTGCACATTGGCAGTGGGCGTTATGTGCCGCAAGAATTTTCTAAAGTGAATGACGCGATTGTTGACGGACTTTTTTTTGAAAATACGGTTTTATGTGAAGCAGTTGATCGCGCGAAAGAACAGGATAATGCGCTTCATATCCTTGGTTTGTTGTCCGCTGGTGGTGTGCATAGCCACGAGCAGCAAATAGGGGCCATGGTAGAACTCGCAGCTAAACGTGGTTTGAAAAAAGTATATGTTCATGCATTTTTAGATGGACGTGATGTGCCGCCAAAAAGTGCAGCGAGTTCGTTCATCTATTTAGAGTCAAAAATGGCGACGCTTGGGGTGGGTATAATGGCGTCCATGACGGGGCGTTTTTATGTGATGGATCGCGATAACCGTTGGGATCGTGTCGAGCAAGCCTACAATATGTTAATGAAAGCGCAAGCTCCTCATTTTGCCAAAACTGCTCAAGCCGGTTTAGAGGCGGCTTATGCACGAGGGGAGAGCGACGAATTTGTATTGCCAACGCTGATTGCCGATAACGAGCAATCTGTTGTTTCAATTGGTGAAAATGATTCAGTTGTCTTTATGAACTTCCGAGCCGATAGAGCGCGTGAAATTAGCCAAGCAATCACGCAACCTGACTTTTTGAATTTTGAGCGACATCATGCACCTCATCGAGGCTATTTTGCAACGCTCACTGAATACCATGAAAAATTCACCTATCCCATTGCATTTCCTTCAACAGAGATTAAAAATAGCTTAGGGGATTATCTGTCGCAACTAGGAATGACGCAGTTGCGTTTAGCAGAAACTGAAAAGTATGCGCATGTGACATTTTTCTTCAATGGTGGACGTGATGAGCCTTTTGAAGGGGAATCGCGCATTTTGGTACAATCACCTAAAGTAAAAACGTATGATCTGCAGCCTGAGATGAGTTTGCCTGAGGTGACGTATCATTTAGTGAAAGCGATTAACGAAGGTCAGCATGATGTCATTATTTGTAATTTTGCGAATTGTGACATGGTGGGGCATACCGGTATATTAGATGCTGCGATTCAAGCAGTTGAAGCAATTGATGATGCGTTGCAATGCGTCGTAGATGCGTTAATTTCCGTTGGTGGACGCATGCTTGTAACTGCAGATCATGGCAATATTGAGCAAATGCGTGATACTTCAACAGGACAAGCACATACGGCACATACTACAAACGTAGTACCGCTAGTTTATGTTGAAGGCGAAGGAAGTTTAGAACAGGGTGGAAATTTGGCGGATATTGCGCCCACTCTGCTGGCAATTTTGCATCTTGATCAACCCGCTGAAATGAGCGGTCGATCTCTTTTGAATCTATTAGCATGTTATTAGGTTAATTGACGGTGCAAATACAGAAAAAAATTGGATGTGTCTGTTTACTCTTGTCTGTCGCGGCGAATAGTGACGCCGAGATTTTGACCTCACGCGATATGATCGTTACGGTGGATAAAGTTGCGCAGACGAAGTTGCTCAATAGTCAGTTGGCGGAATTTGATAAGTTATATGGAAGCACAGCCGCTTTATTGAGGAATTTAGAGACTCAAATATCGCACCAGAAACAGAATTTAGAGAAAATTCATGTTGAAATAAAAGCATTGAATGTGGATTTGCTCAAACAAAATGATGAGCTTTCAGGGCAAATTAAAACGATGTATGCGATGGGAAATAAAGAGCGATTAAAGCTATTGCTTAATCAAGAAAATCCCATATTATCTAGTCGAATGCTCGCTTATTACGATTATTTAAGTGCAAGACGTGTGAATCAATTAAATAATGTCACTCAATCATTGCATAGACTAGAGGAGCTCAAGTCGCAAAATGAGAAAGGAACCTCAGAACTAGATCGTAATTTAGCACAAAGAAAATCAGAACAAGTTGCCGTCGATTCACTGAGAAAAAAACGTTCTGAATTGTTAAGTCAAGTATCACCGGATATCTTGTCTAATGAACAGCAACTTAATCGATTAAAAGACAGTGAAAGTGAGCTCAAAAATTTGTTAAATTCGCTGCAAAATTCAAGTAGTGATTTAAATGATGAAATTATCAAAGCGCGAGCGCAACGCAAAGAGCGATTAGAAGCGGAAGAAGCTGCGTTTGTAGCACCTAAAGTGGTTGATGAAGACATTACACCTGAAATAAGTATTAAAAAAGAAGAAAATAGTGGTGAGTCGTTAAAATTATCGGGTAATACGAATTTTCCTGTGCTACAAAATGATTTTACGGCATTAAAAGGTGATTTGCCTTGGCCTGTAAAAGGTGAGTTAATACAAAAATTTGGTAGTGCGCGAGAAGAAGGTAAGCTCGATGGCGTTTTAATTGCAGCACCTGAAGGGACAGAAATTCAAAGCATCACAGATGGTAAAATTGTGTATGCAGACTGGATGCGCGGGTATGGTTTGCTGATTATTGTTGATCACGGTAAAGGCTATATTAGCTTATATGCGTTCAATCAAAGTTTATATAAAAAAATAGGCGATGTCGTCAACGCGGGTGATGTCATTGCATCAGTGGGATTAAGTGGTGGGCATAATCAAGCGAGCTTGTATTTTGGTATTCGCAAAAAAGGAAAGGCAGTTGATCCTATGGAGTGGTGTCATTGACAATAGATTCAAATAGATAAAAACGTTCGGATGAAGAAAAAGCGACGCGCTATTTTGTCCGTATCGTAAAACGTTCACTTTAAAAAATTAAATTCAAACATTATTCGAGTATATAAATAAAATTATGTTAAAAAATAAAAATATCTATTTATTGTCGCTAGGCGTAGCTCTTGGCGGTATTGTTGGCATCAGTAGTACTGTTTTGGCTCAAGCTGAAACACAGACTGAAGTAACCGCGCAAGTATCAGATGCACTGCCTTTAGAAGATTTGAAAGCGTTTACGGAAATTTTCGGACGAATTAAACAAGATTACGTTGAACCTGTTTCAGATAAAAAATTATTAGAAGATGCCATTCGTGGCATGTTAAGTGGTTTAGATCCTCATTCTGCTTATTTGGTTGCAGATGAATTTCAAGAATTAAAAGAAGGGACGACGGGTCAATTTGGCGGTCTGGGTATTGAAGTTTCGATGGAAAATGGATTTGTTAAAGTGATTTCGCCCATTGATGATACACCCGCGCAACGTGCCGGCATTAAAGCGGGCGACTTAATTATTCGCCTTGATGATAAGCCAGTTAAAGGGATGAGTTTGGCGGATGCCGTGAAAAGTATGCGTGGCGCGGCGGGTAGTAAAATTTTATTAACTATTGTTCGTGAAGGCCTTGATACACCGCTTAAAATTAGCATCATTCGAGATGTGATTAAAACCAAAAGTGTTAAAAGTAAATTGCTAGATAAAAACTATGGTTATGTTCGCATTAGCAGTTTCCAGTCTGCAACAGGTGAAAATCTAAAAGAAGGCTTAGCAGCGCTTAAGAAAGAAAATGGCGGTAATTTAAGTGGGCTTATTTTAGATTTACGTAACAATCCGGGTGGCGTTTTGAATGCCGCTGTTGAAGTCAGTGATGCGTTTATGAAAAATGGCTTAATTGTTTACACTAAAGGCCGTATTGCGAATTCAGAAATGCGTTTCAATGCCGCGCCAGATGATTTAATTGATGAAGCACCTATGGTAGTTTTAATTAACGCAGGTTCTGCGTCAGCATCAGAAATTGTGGCGGGTGCACTTCAAGATTCAAAACGCGCCATTATTATGGGTGAAAAATCGTTTGGTAAAGGTTCTGTGCAAACGATTCTGCCAACCAGCAATGGTTCGGCTGTAAAACTCACTACAGCGCGTTACTACACCCCATCAGGGCGCTCAATTCAAGCTGAAGGCATTGAGCCAGATATTGCGCTTGCGCAAATGAAATTAGAAGCGCTTGAAAAATCTGATTTCAAACCAGTGAAAGAAGCGGATTTGTCGAATCATTTACAAAATGCAAAAGAAAAAGCCGCAGCACAGACTGAAGCCGAAAATAAAGAAAAAGCCGCTGCTGAAACAAAAGATTACGCGTTAAATGAAGCGTTGAATTTGCTCAAAGGCATTAGCATTATTAAAAGATAATCGTTTAATTTTTAAATAGTTAGGGAAATTATGTCAGGTATAAAAAAAGTTGTTTTAGCGTATTCGGGTGGTCTTGATACTTCTATTATTTTGAAATGGCTACAAGATGTGTATCAATGTGAAGTGGTGACATTTACCGCTGATTTAGGGCAGGGCGAAGAAGTTGAACCTGCACGCGCGAAAGCAAAATTAATGGGCATTAAGGAAATTTATATTGATGACTTGCGTGAAGAATTTGCGCGTGATTTCGTCTTTCCTATGTTTCGTGCAAATACCATTTATGAAGGCGAATATCTTTTAGGGACGTCTATTGCACGTCCGTTGATTGCAAAACGTTTAATTGAAATTGCGAATGAAACGGGTGCGGACGCGATTTCACACGGCGCGACGGGCAAAGGTAACGATCAAGTACGCTTTGAGCTTGGCGCATACGCTTTGCGTCCAGATATTCATGTTATCGCTCCTTGGCGTGAATGGGATTTGAACTCTCGTCAATCACTGCTTGATTACGCAGCGAAACATGAGATTCCTGTTGAAATGAAACAAGGTGGCACATCACCTTATTCGATGGATGCGAATTTACTCCATATTTCTTATGAAGGTCGTGTCCTTGAGAATCCGTGGACAGAGCCAGAAGAAACCATGTGGCGCTGGACGGTATCACCTGAAAATGCACCCGATAAAGAGACTTATATTGAATTAACGTATGCGAAAGGGGACATTATTGCGATCAATGACGAGCCAGTTTCACCTGCAACGGTACTCGAACGATTAAATAAAATCGGCGGCGAAAATGGGATTGGTCGTCTTGATATTGTTGAAAATCGTTATGTAGGCATGAAATCGCGGGGTTGCTACGAAACGCCTGCTGGAACGATTATGTTGAAAGCGCATCGTGCTATTGAGTCACTCACGCTTGATCGTGAAGTTGCACATTTAAAAGATGAATTGATGCCACGTTATGCAACATTGATTTATAACGGTTACTGGTGGAGTCCAGAGCGTCAAATGCTGCAAACAATGATCGATGAATCTCAACTGCATGTTAATGGTAAAGTGAGATTAAAACTTTATAAAGGTAATGTGATTGTGGTGGGTCGTGCATCGGCAACAGACAGTTTATTTGATGAAAGCATTGCGACATTTGAAGATGATAAGGGTGCTTATGATCAAAAAGATGCGGCTGGTTTTATTAAATTAAATGCGTTGCGTCTACGAATTGCGGCAAAGCGTAAAGCCAAGTAAGTCTTTTATTCGTTCAAAAAAAAGCCGGTATGATTTTTCATACCGGCTTTTTTATTGAATCAAAAGTTTAAACAGAATCCTTTGTCCATTCCTGTAAAATTTCAATCATGCTTTTAGCTTGATCAATACTTGAAATATTAAATTTTGATTTTTGTTGATAACTACCGTCACGTTTTTGATAGCGACGAATGGTGAATTTATCTGCACTGTATTCTTCTTTTGCAGGACTCCATTCTTGATAGCGATACATCACTGTTGCCCATGCGCCTTTTGTTAAAACTTTTTTATCAAGTTCTTTAACGGTTTCAATGCCGCCTTCTTCATAGGTGACGGTTAATTCGTCGACTGTTTCTGCCATGTTATTTTTTGCTCCGTTAAGCGAAAGGGTGTTCTAAGACAATTGTTTCGTCGCGCTCTGCGCCTGTCGAAATAATGGTGATTTTGACGCCCACTAATTCTTCTAAACGATGAATATATTTTTTTGCATTTTCTGGAAGCTCATCATAATTTGTGACGCCTTCCGATTTTTCTGACCAACCTGCCATTTCTTCAAAAACAGGCACGCATTTTTCGTAACTGTCTGCGCCAAGGGGCGCTGTATGCGTTATTTTTCCATCAATATTGTAGGCGGTGCAAATACCAATTTTTTCAAGGCCATCGAGTACATCTAATTTGGTTAAGCAAATGCCACTTAAGCTATTGAGTTGTGCTGATTTACGCATGGCGACTGCATCAAACCAACCTGTGCGACGTTTACGACCTGTTGTCGCGCCAAACTCATGACCTTTTGTACCTAAATGCTCACCATTTTCATCAAATAGTTCTGATGGGAAGGGTCCATTTCCAACACGTGTTGAATACGCTTTTGTGATACCAAGTACATAATCAAAATCGAGCAAACCAATCCCGCTTCCGGTCGCGGCGCCGCCGGCAGTGGTACTTGAAGATGTCACATAAGGGAATGTACCGTGATCAATATCGAGTAACGCACCTTGTGCGCCTTCAAAAAGAACATTCTCGCCGCGTGTTTGCGCAGCATAAAGCAATTCGCTCACGTCCGTTAGCATCGGTTTTACTTTTTCGCCAAGACGGAGTGTTTCATCTAAAACGTTAGCGTAATCAACGGGATCAGCATGATAGTAGTTCACGAGCATGAAATTGTGATATTCCACGAGCTCTTTTAATTTTTCTGCAAAAGTGTGTGGATTGAGTAAATCCCCCGCACGCAGACCACGACGTCCCACTTTGTCTTCATAAGCTGGGCCAATGCCGCGTCCAGTTGTCCCAATGGCTTTACCACCACGTGCTTTTTCACGCGCTTGATCAATAGCAATGTGAATAGGCAAAATTAATGCACACGCTTCACTGATAAGTAAGCGATTACAAACCGAAAGCCCTGCTTTTTCTAATACTTCAATTTCTTCAAATAGCGCGTTGAGTGATAAAACGACACCATTGCCAATCAAACACTGCACATTTTCGCGCAAAATTCCTGATGGAATTAAATGTAAAACCGTTTTTTGTCCATTGATAACCAGCGTGTGACCAGCATTGTGTCCGCCTTGAAAACGAACAACCGAGGATGCCTGCTCAGTTAATAAATCAACTAATTTACCTTTGCCTTCGTCACCCCATTGTGTGCCGATAACAACTACATTTTTTGCCATAATGATTCCAATTTTTTAATATATTTTGATTGATTGTGAAGAATTTATAAATTTTGTAACCTGCGTAAAATCATTCAATCATATTCATTTTTTTTAAGTTACGTAATAGTTTTTCAATTATTGTAAGGTTTAAATTATCAGTTAAAATTCGTTTAAATCGACTCAATTATCCAGTCGTCTTGTGAATTTTTTGTCAAAATGGCTGTGCAATCTAATTCTTTTGCCCCGCCAATTTGATTAGGTAATTGTTGAACTACGCTACGTCCTTTAGCGCGCAAATCACGAATTGTTTCATGTAAATTCACATCATTGAGATAGGGTGCAAAAATCAGTTCACATCGCGATTGTTCGATTTCATTTTGTTTGTTCAGTGCTGTTAATACGCGCAAATCAGCACTAAATCCTGTCGCTGGGCGATTGCGGCCAAAAATAGCACCAATATTATCATAACGACCACCACGGGCGATTTCTCTTCCAATGGTGGGAACAAACGCTGCAAATACAACACCTGTGTGATAGTGATAACCACGGAGTTCGGCTAAATCAAAGCTGATTGAAAGTGAAGGAAAATAGCGTGTCAATTCGTGTGAAATGCCGTCTAAATCCGTTAACGCTGCTTGGACTTCATCAAAATGTAAAAATTCTTTTGCTTTTGTTAGAACAGATTTATCGCCGTTCAATTCGGGTAGTTTTAAGAATGCGGCTTTTAAGTCATCGGATAACTGGTAAGTATCAAGCAACTCTTTTAACTCAGGACGTGCTTTGCGCTGAAGTACATCAAATAACTCACTTTCCTGCGCATGCGTTAAATGGGCTTTTTCTGCAAGTGCGCGATAAATGCCGACATGACCTAAATCTAAATGTACATTTAAAACACCTGACATCGCTAGCATTTCAAGCATTAAACGAATAATTTCACAGTCGCTTTCTTTGCCAGCGTGACCGTAAAGTTCTGCGCCAATTTGCATAGGAGAGCGCGTTTTTTCGAGCGCATCACCACGCGTATGGAGAACGGTGCCGGCATAGCACAAGCGTGAGGGATGATCGTGTTTTAGATTATGCGCGTCAATTCGAGCTACTTGCGGGGTCATGTCTGCGCGAACGCCAAGCATTTTTCCGCTGATTTGATCTGTTAATTTGAACGTTTGCAAATCAAGCGCATGTCCTGTTCCTGTCAAAAGTGAGTCAAGAAAGTCGATGATAGGCGGAACGACTAACTGATACCCCCAGTGAGTGAACGTATCTAAAATTGTACGACGTAGGTTTTCTAAACGGTGTGCTTCATTGGGAAGTAATTCATCGATACCATCAGGTAATAGCCAAGCATTTTGTTGCATTCTTTATTTCCATTCAAACAAAACGCCCCAAATGTGGAGCGTTTATTTTTCATTCATTATCGTACTGACACCTAATGTGTCGCTACGTTTATTTTTTACTTTTAAAATATTGGAAGAAATCTGAGTTTGGTTCAAGTACTAACGTGCTCGAGCTGGTCAGTGTCTTTTTATACGCATTCAAACTTCTGTAAAATCCAAAGAAATCACTGTCTTGATTATACGCTTTAGCGTAAATTTCAGCTGCGGTGGCATCGCCTTCACCGCGAAGTTTTTCTGCGTCACGATAGGCATTCGCTAACGTGACAACTCGTTGACGATCTGCATCCGCGCGAATACGCTCAGCAGCCTCAGCACCTTCAGAGCGGAATTCTCTTGCTACGCGCTCGCGCTCCGCTTCCATACGCCGGAAAACAGATGAGCTGACTTCTTCAGGTAAATCAATTCGCATCACTTGCACGTCAACAATTTCCATCCCAAGTGCCGCCGCCAAACTTTTTGAATTTTTAATCAACAGTTCACGAATTTCACTGCGGTCAGTGGAGACTAATTGTTTAATATTACGCTTACCAAATTCACTGCGAAATAAATCTTTAATAATCTGATCTAGGCGCAAATTAGCTTGATCAATATCGCCAGCTACGACGGTATAAAACGTTTTTACATCGCCAATACGCCATTTGACAAATGAATCCACGATAACGTTTTTCTTTTCAGCGGTTAAAAAACGCTCTGGTTTTGAATCCATCGTCTGAATTCGAGCATCAAAGTGCCGTACATTGTTGATAATAGGGAGTTTAACGTGTAAACCGGGGGTGTAATCATCTTTGACAATTTCGCCTAATTGAAACTTAATGGCTTTTTCACCTTCGTTGACGGTAAAAACACTCATCATGCCAACCAATGCAAGACTTGCCATGCCAATTATCACTTGATTGTTATTCATTTTAACGACCTCTCATATCATTGATGCGACTACGCCCATTTGAATGTTCGATACTGGGTACTAACATCGGTGTATTTTGAATCACTGGGGCAGGTGAAGTAGGCTCAACACTTGCCGATGATACATGTGGGGCATTAATGATAGGTGCAGTATTTGTGTTTTGTGGCATTTGCGCGAGTTTATCAATCGGTAAGTACATCACATTACTGCCATTTTTAACG
>CAINHP010000209.1 GCA_903848905.1 uncultured Pseudomonadota bacterium | reverse complement strand
TGCTGAGGAACTCCGCAATGATGATGAACCGTTCGATTTTAATCATTTAGAGCAATATCAATTTCGTGATGAACTATTGACTGCATTAAAAGCCAGTGATGCAAAAATGGATCATTTGGATGCTTTTTTTGAAAAGCAACAAACCAAAATGAATGGGCAAGGCTTGTTCCCGCTGGGTCACTTTAAAGAAATTACGTTTGATGACATGGTAATCCCTGTTAAATCAGCTTGGCTGACGTATCAGACTCATTTGGAGCAATGGCCAACGGTCTGCGAATCCGTCAATATAAAACAAGAATTTAGCTTAGCCAATGGTGTTACGGTGCAACTGTCTGGTCAATTTAATACGCTAAGACAAAATGGCAATGAGCACGCCCTAATTATTTGCACAGCGCAAACTCTACTGTCAAATGGTGTCATTAAATATCATAATTTCTGCCATCATTGGGTAACTCATTTGTTGCTTTGTGCAACGCAAAACCCTGTGCAATCTATCATTGTTGGGTCGGATACCGTTTGTCAAATTCCTATATTGACACAAAAAGAAGCAGAACATTATCTCAAAGAATTACTAGAAAAATGGCAACAAGGTTTGCAACAACCTTTACCGATAGCTGTTAGAGCTTCATTTGCTTATTTGCCCAAGTTGGAATTAGAAAAAGCGAAATCAGTCTATGAGGGGGGCTTCAATATTGTTGGTGAATTAGAACAAGATGCGTATTTACAACGTTTTTACCCCAGTTTTGACGACATGAAGTCGTCAAAAAAATTTGAAGCATTGGCAGAAGACCTCTATCGACCCATAATTGCACATATCACGGAGGGTGCGCAATGAATATGAATAAGTTAGACATTTTGAAACTTCCTCTTTCGGGTTCACATTTAATTGAAGCCAGTGCGGGTACGGGTAAAACCTATACGATTGCGGCACTTTATGTGCGATTAATCCTCAGCGGTGCGCTAGCATTTCAGCGAGAATTAAGTCCGGCTAATATTTTAGTGGTGACTTTTACCGATGCGGCGACAAAAGAATTGCGCGATCGTATTCGCTCAAGACTCAGTGAAGCAGCGCAATATTTTAGAGCGTCTGCTGATGTTGTTGATAAAGACGAATTTCTGCGTGATTTGCGTGCCAAGTATCCCCAAGAGACTTGGCTTGGTTGCGCAAAACGCATTGATGTCGCAGCTAACTTCATGGATGAATCAGCGATTTATACCATTCATGGTTGGTGCAAAAAAATGCTTCAACAACATGCGTTCGACAGTTTAAGTCCATTTCTGCAAGACGTCCTCACCAATGAGGTAGAACTCTTAAATAAAGTCGTCACCGATTATTGGCGTATCCATTTTTATGGGTTAAGCAAACCACAGTGCCAGTTGATTCTCAGCAAAATTGCCACATCGCCTGATGGGCTATTAAAAGCCATTAAGCCGGCCTTATTTCAAATAGAAAAATTACCGTTATCGGCAAATTTACCAGACCTAGTTGATATTTTTAAAGCTATAGATGCGTGGGAAAAAATACGCAAAGAGCACGAAACGAAAGCTAAGCAATCATGGTTGGATCAAGCAGATGGCATTAATACGTTATTGATAAAAGCGTCAGAAGAAGGTTGGTTGAATGGTACGTCATATAATAAAAAGACGTTCGCCCAAAAACTTTCAGACATCAATCATTGGGCAGAAAATAAACATGAGTTTGATAAAAAGGAAGATCTGCAACGATTTGGTGCAGAAAAACTTATCAATGGATTGGTTAAAGCCCATAAAATACAATCAGAACAATTTACCTTTTCCGCTTTCAGTGCCATTGATGATTATGTAAATTATCTTGAAGAACAAAAATCTATCGATACTAGATTTAAACAAGCCATCCATCGCCATGCTATCCAATGGATGCGCAATCGTTATGAACAAGAAAAACAAACGCTAGCGTGCATGACGTTTAACGATATGATTAACCGTCTTGATTATGCGCTTGATGAGGGTGATAACGCGCAGCGTTTAGCCAGTGTGATTCGAGAGCAATACCCAATTGCGTTAATTGATGAATTTCAAGATACGGATCCCGTTCAATATCGTATTTTTTCTAAAATCTATCAGCCACAAGACCATAAAAATCCATTAGCTTGGTTTATGATTGGCGACCCTAAACAAGCCATTTACTCATTTCGCGGGGCAGATATTCACACCTATTTGCAGGCGCGTGACGCGACAATGGGACATCATCACACACTAGGGACGAATTTCCGCTCTACGCAATCGTTAATTTCTGCAATCAATCAAATTTTTTTGCATGGCGATAAAAACGAACTAGGGGTTTTTCGATTTAAAGAAAATGAAACCAATCCTTTGCCATTTCTTCCTGTAGACGCAAAAGGGCGTGATGATGTTTGGACAGTCAATGGAGAAAAAGCCTCGCCGCTGACTTATTGGCATTGGGAATCAGATGTGGCTATTACCAGCGGTCAATATCAACAAGACATCGCGCAAGTAGCGGCAAGTGAGATTGTGGCGCTGCTTAATTCAGAGTCGACGGGATTTGAAAAAGATGGAAAACTTCGACCAGTAAAACCATCGGATATTGCCATTTTAGTGAGAACGGGACGTGA
>CAINHP010000208.1 GCA_903848905.1 uncultured Pseudomonadota bacterium | reverse complement strand
TTTACCTGACTACAGACCAATCACGCCTAAAGGTTTTCTTTTTAATAAATTAAAATAAATCAACTGTGTGCTCTCTAATTAAAAGTAAGTTTTTTCAAATAATAAATTTTTGCCGTGAATTACGAATCCCTCAAATGAGTGGAAATTAAAAAAAAAAATTAATGTAATTCTTAATGCTTTGATTCTACCAAATTAAATTGAAAACTGCTTCGATTTTCAATTCAACAGAATCTAACCGGACCTCTACCAGAACCCCTAGCATTGACATCAAATGACTAACCGGAACTGAACCGGACACTGAATAACTGCTGTATTAGGGGCACCGACACAAGGATTTTCAATCCCTCGCTCGACTTGCGACACGGTGATTGGAATCACTTGATCTGAAATTACATTATTTTGCTAACGCTACGGGATAATTTGGATGAAGTGGATTTACCATCAACGTTTGCTCTCTGGGATGAACAACTAGATCCATTGCTTCCATTGGAATCACTCCAAGTAACGGCTCATCACCTAAAACAATGGCTTCTGTCACATACGTCCGGTTCTCAAAAGCAATCTCAATAGGTGCAATTTTCGGGACTTTTCGTTGTTTACCATCCGCTAGCGTCACAATCTGCGTACTGACTTCAGTTGTATCAAAGCCTAACTGCACGGCAATTTCTTCCGTTACACACATAAATGTTGCGCCCGTATCAACAAGTGCATTGACCTCAACTTTCTGTTTATTGAAAAGGTTGGTAAGCCCAATGCTAGCGTATGTTAATCCCATTTGAATACCCCGTAATTTAAAATCAATGATTGATTGTAACAACTGTTAACGTAAAGACAATATTTTAAATTTCAATATCAACGTTTACATTAAATCATGCTAACGCAACAAACGCAGTGATTTTCAATCCCTCGCTCGACTTGCGACACGGTGATTGGAATCACTTGCTCGCTGATGTTTGCTTTTTGCAGGGCTTTAGGGAACAATTACAAATAACGTATAACCCATTTTTGAAAGTAAACATCATGATTACTAAAGAAGATTTAAAACAAGAAATTGAACGACTTGATTCTGGCTATTTAGAACTGGTTTTCAATCTGTTAAAGCAATTTCCACATCAAAGCAAACCAGATCCATTGAGTTGCTCGCGCCCAATTGAATACACAGGCAATGACGATACCATTAATGATTTGGCATTTACTGATATTGTTGATGCGGCAAGTTATGGCAAACAGCTAAGAACTGACAGCTGGCAAAGATAAAATGGCGAACCACTTACTTTGTGATACTTGCGTCATTATTGATTTTATTAATGGTCGAAGCCAAGAATTAGCGAACCTACTCAATGAAGATCGAATTTTGTTCATAAATTCAATTATTGAAATGGAATTGTTCCAAGGTGCTCGCAATAAAAGTGAGTTACAGACAGTTGAGAAAAGATTAGCCTCTTTTCGTTTACTCATGATGCAACAAGAAATTTTTGATTTAGCTACTCAGTTTCTCAAAACATATCGACTATCTCACGGATTAGCATTACCTGATGCAATCATTGGTGCTACAGCCGTTTACTATCAAATACCACTGTTAACCTATAACACAAAAGATTTCAGATTTTTACCCAATATCGAATTGTGCAGTTCATTTGTGTAACCGAAAAAATAAAAGAAATCCAGCCCAGACCCCCGTCTAGGCTGAAATATTTAAACAATCGCTCTACTAACCGCCTCACTGACCCTTCTCAAAGTCTCATCAGCCAAATGAGCGTACCGTGTGGTCGTCTTGGCTTGGCTATGACCCAAAAGATGCTGAACCTCATACAAACTTGCTCCATTATTAATGGCAATGGACGCATGAGTGTGACGTAAATCATGAATCCTAAAGTTCTTGATGCCGGCTCTATTGAGCGTCCTAATGTTGACCCTTTGTCCGGTGATGAACTACCGACACGGTGATTGGATTTTTTCTCATCTTTTGACACCTTATTTTATTAAGACTATTTTACAAAATTTTGACCTATTTTAGTGTAGCGGGATCAGTGTTTTTCACAAACAATTTTAATGGCAATGCTTGCGGTTTATTGCAGTGTTTTAGAGTCAATTCCGGCATGAGTCCGTTTTTTCTTTCTGCCGGACAAAAAAAAGACCTAGATTCGCTCTAAGCCTTTGATATATTTGGTGGCGATGGGTGGGGTCGAACCACCGACCTTGGGGTTATGAATCCCACGCTCTAACCAACTGAGCTACATCGCCGTAATTATCTATTGATTATAAATATTGACGCTAATTTTGTCAAACATTGAAACGGAAATGTACGACATCGCCGTCTTTTACGACATAATCTTTGCCTTCAAGACGCCATTTACCCGCGTCTTTTGCACCTTGTTCTCCTTTAAATGCAATGAAATCGTCATACGAAATAACTTCAGCACGAATAAAACCGCGCTCAAAATCGCTATGAATCACGCCAGCGGCTTGTGGCGCAGTAGCTCCGACAGGAATCGTCCACGCACGAACTTCTTTGACGCCAGCAGTAAAATAAGTCGCCAATTCAAGCAATTCATAACCCGCACGCACGACGCGATCAAGACCAGCTTCTGCCATGCCTAAATCATCTAAAAATTCTTTCTTTTCATCATCATCAAGTTGAGCAATTTCCGCTTCAATCGCCGCGCAAATCGGAACTACTCGTGCACCTTCTTTTTGAGCAAAAGCACGAACGCTATCCAGTAAGGGATTATTTTCAAAACCATCATCTTGGACGTTAGCAATGTACATGGTGGGTTTAAGCGTCATTAAACATAAATCTTTAACCATTGCGCGTTCTTCGTCATCCAAATCCAATGTTCGCGCTGGCTCACCCGAATCTAATTGATTAAAAATGCGCTCTAAAACGCCTTTTTTGACTAATTCTTCTTTATTACCGGTTCTTGCTACTTTGGCACATTTAACTAATGCTTTTTCAACAGACGCCATATCTGCAAGCGCTAATTCTGTATTGATAACTTCAATATCAGACAGCGGATCAATTTTACCCGCTACATGCACCACATTGTCATCTTGAAAACATCGCACGACATGCGCAATAGCGTCCGTTTCACGAATATTAGCTAAAAATTTATTACCAAGACCTTCCCCTTTTGACGCACCAGCAACTAAACCCGCAATATCAACAAATTCAATCGTAGTTGGCAGAACACGCTCAGGTTTAACAATTTCTGATAAAGCATCAAGACGATGATCTGGCACAGCAACAACCCCAACATTAGGATCAATCGTGCAGAAAGGGTAGTTTTCTGCTGCAATTTTCGCTTTGGTGAGCGCGTTAAATAAAGTTGATTTACCTACGTTGGGTAAACCCACAATTCCACAATACAATGCCATAGTCGTCTCTGATTACTGTCTAAAAATTAAAATGTAGTTTATGCTTATTTTTGCATTAAATAACGCTGCTTGATCGTTTGACCGAGTTGATGCACAGCCATAGCGTATTTATTGCTGCTGTTATATTTTTTGATTGTTTTAAAATTATCTCCAACCGCCCAAAATTCATTGCCGTTATCTGTCCCTAAAATAACGTAATCTCCGTTTACATTACCGCCATTTGCGGGCGTAGCAACCAAATCATTAAATCTCCAACCAGACGTATTAAAGTAATGCGCAACACTCCCAATGGCGTCTTCTGAATTCCACAAATCACGCTTGCCATCCCCATTAAAATCGACGGCAAGTTTACGGAAACTTTTTGGCATAAACTGTCCAAGTCCCATCGCACCCGCCCACGATCCAATAATTTTTCGAGGTTCACAACGTTCTTCTTGTGTCATCAGTAAGAAATTTTCTAATTCTTTGGTGAAATATTCAGAGCGACGTAATGTAAAGAAAGCGAGCGTACTCAACGCATCAAACGTGTTAGTTTTCCCCACATTACGCCCAAAATACGTTTCAACACCAATAATGCCGACGATATATTCAGGATCAACATGATAAGTTGCCGCTGCACGTTGCAATGCGGCCTCGTTGTCTTGCCAAAAACGTACGCCATTATTGATATGCGTTTCATCAATAAATTGCCGACGATAACTTCCCCAACCAGGTGTGGGTGTCGGCTTGGGAGGAATAACTGGCTCTGTTGAAATAGAACCTTGATATTTAGGTTTTGGTGGCACAAAAGGATCAACCTCAAGTCGCACAACAGAATCTAATTTATTGGCCTGAGAAAATAATGAATTTAAATAATCTTCTGAAAAACCGTAATCATGCACCATATGCGCGACAAAATCATTCACCGCAGTTTGATTAGCATAAACCCCAGTAATGGGACGTGCTTGACTGTAATTAGGTGTTTTTCCCGTATCCGTAGGTGAGGGTTTACTCGGGCGTATAACAGGCTCAGACGCGCAACCTGCAAGCAAGAATAACAAGATAAATACACTAAAACGTCGAGAGTCAAAATACGTCACAAATAAACCTCTTAAATAGCAATAGGGGCAAAGATATGTGTATCGGCATCGTAGCCTATTAATTCAAAATCATCATACTGATAATCGAAAATTGAATCCGGTTTACGCTTAATTTTCATCGTAGGCAACGTATGGGGCTTGCGAGAAAGTTGTATTTTCGCTTGTTCTTGATGATTTAAATATAAATGCACATCGCCGCCTGTCCACACAAATTCACCTAATTGTAAATCGCATTGCTGAGCAATCATCATGGTGAGTAGGGCGTAACTGGCAATATTAAACGGTAAACCAATAAATGTGTCACAACTGCGTTGATAAAGCTGACAAGAAAGCTTCCCATCTGCAACATAAAATTGAAAAAAAGCATGACAAGGGGCAAGCGCCATTTTCCCTTGCAAAACATTGTCTTGAGGACTCATTTTTTCATCTGGCAAATCAGCCACATTCCAAGCACTCACGACCATTCGACGACTATTTGGATTGGTTTTGATTTGGTCAACTACTTGGGCAATTTGATCAATCGACTCACCATTGTGTAGCATCCAAGAACGCCATTGTTTACCATAAATCGCACCGAGTTCACCATGTTCATCCGCCCATTCACGCCAAATGGAAACGCCTTGTGACTCGAGTAAATTATTATTGGTGTCACCGTTTAAAAACCACAGTAATTCATAAATAATGGATTTTAAATGCATTTTTTTAGTGGTAATAAGCGGAAAACCAGCGGCTAAATCAAAACGCATTTGATAACCAAACATCGACAACGTCCCGCTACCCGTTCGGTCACCTTTTAAAGTGCCTTCACTTAACAATTTTTCAAGCAATTCAAGATAATTTTTCATGCTTGACGTTGCTTTTTATACGCTAAAACCACTAAAGCACTGCCAATAATCATCATCGGTGTCGATAAAATCTGCCCCATCGTCACCCAATCGAGGGCTAAATAACCCAAATGCGCATCCGGCATTCTGAAAAACTCGATAAAAAAACGAAAACACCCATAAAGCGCCACCGCAAGTCCCGTCGCCGCCATCACGGGTCGTTGCTTACGACTGTAAAACCAAAGAATCAAAAATAACACCAAGCCTTCTAAAAAGGCTTCATAAAGCTGTGACGGATGACGTGCAATTAGGCCTCCATTAGGAAAAATCATCGCCCACGGCACATCCGTAGGTTTCCCCCAAAGTTCTGAATTGATAAAGTTTCCAATACGCCCCGCACCTAAGCCAATGGGTGCCATCGGCGCTATAAAATCAGTGAGTTGCCAAAGTGTACATTGCTGTTTTTTTGCAAACCACGCCATAGCGACAAAAACACCGAGCATTCCGCCATGAAACGACATGCCACCCTGCCAAATTTTGAATAAAATCAGTGGATTACTTAAAAATTCACCAAAATTATAAAATAAGATATAACCAACTCGCCCACCTAAAATAACCCCCATCGCACCATAAGTCACCAGATCTTCAACAATGTCTGGCTTGATAGGCGACCACGCTTGTTTTGCGCGTTGCTGCCCAAGTAATAAAACAGCCGCAAATCCAATAAGGTACATAATGCCGTACCAATGAATTTTGACAAAACCAATAGAGACAGCAACAGGGTCAATAGCAGGGTAGGCTAGCATAATTACACGTCCAAATTTGACACATCAAGCGCATGCTTCACAATAAAATCACGACGGGGTTCAACTACGTCACCCATGAGCGTGGTGAAAATTTCATCCGCTGCAATCGCGTCTTCAATACGCACTTGCAATAAGCGACGATTATTACTATCCAATGTCGTTTCCCAAAGTTGCTCTGGGTTCATCTCTCCGAGTCCTTTGTAGCGCTGAATGGTTTGTCCCTTTTTGATTTCGCGCATCATCCACTCAAACGCTTGCTTGAAATTATCAACTGGTTGTTGACGCTCACCCATAAGCATCACAGATTCCGCATTAAACATTCCTGCGGTTTCATTGGCATACGCTGAAATACGTTGATAATCAATGCTGTTAAAGAAAACTGTCGGCAATACAAACACTTTACTAGTACCGTGTTTGCGTTTGCTTATCGTGATTTTAAAATCATCCGCACTAAGATAATCGAGTTCGCTTGTGAACTCTGCAAGTCCGCCCGCTAAAGTTAATCGAGCGTGAATATTATCAAGCCATGCTTGTATTGATTGTGCTGAGACTTTAATTTCTTCATTTAAGGGGGTAACATAGCAAAATTGATCTAAGAAAATATCGTCATAACGACGTGCTAAACGCGTAATAATGTTATTTACATCCAAAAACGCTTGAGCGAGTTTTTCTAAGCCTTGACCTTGAATCGCTGGACTGCTTGGGTGCGTGATTAACTGCGCTTTTTCAAGCGCCAGTTGAATTAAATAACGATTTAATTCTGCATCGTCTTTCACGTAATGCTCTTGCTTGCCTTTTTTGACTTTGTAGAGGGGAGGTTGCGCAATATAAATATACCCTTTTTCAACTATTTCAGGCAGTTGACGATAAAAAAACGTCAGCAATAAGGTACGAATATGCGAACCATCCACGTCAGCATCGGTCATGATAATAATGCGGTGATAACGCAGTTTGTCGAGATTATATTCATCCTTACCAATGCCGCAACCCAGAGCCGTAATTAACGTACCCACTTCTTCAGAGGAAATCATTTTATCAAAACGTGCTTTTTCCACGTTTAAAATTTTCCCTTTCAGCGGCAAAATGGCTTGTGTGCGGCGATCACGTCCTTGTTTTGCAGAGCCGCCCGCGGAATCCCCTTCCACTAAAAATAATTCAGATAATGCAGGGTCTTTTTCTTGGCAATCGGCCAATTTTCCAGGTAAACCAGCAATATCGAGCGTCGTTTTACGACGTGTCATTTCACGGGCACGCCTTGCAGCATCACGGGCACGCGCAGCATCGATAATTTTTCCAACAATTAATTTGGCAATTTGCGGTTTTTCAAGGAGAAACTCCTGCAATTTTTCATTCATTGTTGATTCAACGAGCGGCTTTACCTCAGAGGAAACCAGTTTATCTTTAGTTTGCGACGAAAACTTAGGGTCAGGCACTTTAACCGACAATACCGCAGTCAAACCTTCACGAGCGTCATCACCGGTTGTAGATACTTTTTCTTTTTTGGCTAAACCGTTGCCTTCGATGTACTGATTTACGGTACGCGTTAGAGCACTACGAAAACCAGCTAAATGGGACCCTCCATCGCGCTGTGGAATATTATTTGTGTAGCAAAAAACATTTTCTTGATATGAATCATTCCACTGCATCGCCACTTCAACGGTAACACCTTCTTTTTCTGCAGAAAAATAAAATACGTCAGGGAAGAGCGGAGTTTTATTTTTATTCAAATGCGTCACAAACGCGCTAATACCGCCTTCAAACTCAAACACATCTTCACGATCATTGCGTTGATCATGCAAGCTAATGCGAACACCTGAATTTAAAAATGATAATTCTCGCAAGCGTTTTGCCAAAATATCGTAATGAAATTCCACGTCTGCAAACGTCACTTTACTGGGCAGAAAACGAATAGATGTCCCAGTACCCTCAACACTTCCAAACGCCGCAAGAGGAGCCACTGGCTCACCATTTTTATAGCTTTGTTTGTAGAGTTGTCCGTTCTTACGAACTTCAAGATGTAATTCTTCAGATAACGCGTTAACCACTGAAACGCCGACGCCATGCAAACCACCAGAGACTTTGTAGGCATTATCGTCAAATTTTCCACCTGCGTGAAGAACCGTCATAATCACTTCAGCGGCAGATCGACCTTCTTCTTCATGAATATCAACAGGAATTCCTCGACCATCATCAGATACGCTAACAGAGCCATCTATCTGAATAATAACACGAACTTCTTTGCAATATCCTGCTAGCGCCTCGTCAATAGAGTTATCCACCACCTCAAAGACCATGTGATGCAAACCCGAACCATCATCGGTGTCGCCAATGTACATTCCAGGTCTTTTGCGTACAGCATCTAACCCTTTAAGCACTTGAATATTGCTACTGTCGTATTGATCGATTGGATTACTCATAACGATGTCTATTCTTCCTGTTGCTGATTTTTTTGTTGAAACATATCGCTTTAAAGCGTAAACGCTGCTTAGCCGTTCATTATAGCCTTTAAGACGCTTAATAGCAGTAGTTATAAGCGCATTGCCATGACAATAAATTTGTATTTATCATTAACCGGCTCGTTGATAAAGCAACTACTTGCGTCGCTTGCAATGGTAAGTAGCGCTGTATCACCATCTAAATTTGACATCGCATCTGATAAATATTGCGCATTGAACGCAATGGATAGCGGTTCATCGTCATAGATAATCGCTAATTCTTCTTCTGCTTCATCGTGCTCTGGGTTGTGTGTGCTGATTTTTAAATATTCCGTATTGATATCGAATGTTAAGCCTTTAAATTTTTCATTCGACAAAATGGCAACGCGGGTGAGTGCGTTTTTCAAAACGGCTTTTTCAATCTCAAGTGGACTCAAAAACGTTTGAGCAAACACTTTGCTGAAATCGGGATATTTAGAATCGACCAATTTTGCAGAAAAAATTAAGTGTTTAATAAAAATTCGAATACTGCTACTTGAAAACTCAATTTTCAATTCTGCTTCATTGTCATCAAGTAATTTGGTGAGTTCTAAAACACCTTTACGGGGCAAAATAATTCTAGCTTCAAATCCTGTTGCCATTTCAAGCTGATCTTCGTAAATAGACAATCGATGCCCATCTGACGCGACTAATTCCAGTTTATTGTTGGAAATATGAAGCAATAAGCCATTGAGATAATACCGTACGTCCTGATTGGCCATACAGAACGTGGTTTTTTCTAAAGCACGTTTAAATTGTCCGGCGTTGATGATGAACTGATGATCTAACTCGTCTTCTGGGAAGTCAGGATAATTTTCAGCTGGTAAGCAATTAAGTGAAAAACGACTACGATTCGACGTAATTTTGACTTTATCGTCAATTTGTTCAAAACGAATTTCAGATCCCACTGGAAGAAGACGACAAATATCTAAGAATTTACGAGAAGGAACCGTAATTGCTCCATCAGTTGCACTCGGTAAATCCAGTTTAGCAATCAGCTGAACTTCTAAATCTGTGCCAGTCATAGTTAATTGCTCATTTTCAATCACAAGCAACACATTTGAGAGGATTGGCATGGTTTGACGCTTTTCAATCACACTAACAAGTTGCTGAAGTGGCGTTAATAGCGATTCACGGTTAATCACAAATTTCATTACGGTATCTCAAAATTAAAGTAGGGGAAAATTTAAAATTTGAATCA
>CAINHP010000207.1 GCA_903848905.1 uncultured Pseudomonadota bacterium | reverse complement strand
GCATTAAGGACATAGCAACAAGTGCTAATTTAATTTATTATAGCGAGTATTCGTTTTAAAAGCGACACTTAAAATACTAATGACCGTTTTGTGACTATTACAACAACTAAATAAATAAAATCTAAATTAAATAACTACATTTATTCTGCAGAAATACAGCCCTAATTCATTCATGATTTCTTTATTTTAATTAATCAATACACTCGCGCTTTAGGTGCAATCATTTCCACTTCATTTGTGAGTGTATATAAATGAACCGGACGATAATCTATTGTCACTTGGTCACGTTGCAACCATGTTAACGTATGTTTTAACCAATTTTCATCATCACGCAAAGTATAGTCTTCTCTCGCATGACCACCACGACTCTCATGACGATTTGCCGCACTATGAATTGCAACAGTGGCTTGTGCTAGTAAATTATCGAGTTCTAACGCCTCAACTAAATCCGTGTTCCAAATAAGTGATCGATCGGATAATCCAATATTAGCAAATGAATCACTAACCTTTTTCATATCTAAAATCCCCTCATCAAGCGTAGATTGCGTTCTAAAAACAGCCGCCTTGCTTTGCATAGTTTTTTGCATTGCAATGCGAATATCAGATACTTTTTCACTTCCACGCGCCTGACGTATTCGCTCAAATCGCTCGATTGAGTGATCATACAACTTCGCAGAAAGTACTGAATGACTCTGATTTGGAGTAATTTTCTCTGCACATCGATGCGCTGCCGCCCGACCAAATACAACCAAATCAAGCAGCGAATTTGAACCTAATCTATTTGCACCATGCACAGACACACAGGCTGCCTCACCTATTGCCATCAATCCATCTACAATTTTATCCGGATTTCCGTTTTCTAATGTAACCACTTCCGCGTGATAATTAGTGGGAATACCGCCCATGTTATAGTGCACTGTTGGCAAGACAGGAATAGGTTGCTTTGTCACATCCACACCAGCAAAAACAAGCGCTGTATCTGATATTCCCGGCAAACGCTCATGAATCAACGTTGCAGGCAAATGCTCTAAATGCAAATAAAGGTGATCTTTTAATTTCCCAACGCCTCGTCCTGCGTTGATTTCCATCGTCATTGCACGACTAACCACATCTCGAGAGGCTAAATCTTTAGCGTTAGGCGCATAACGCTCCATAAAGCGCTCACCCTGTGAATTAGTTAAATAACCACCTTCACCGCGTGCACCCTCAGTAATTAAGCACCCAGCACCATAAATACCTGTCGGGTGAAATTGAATAAATTCCATGTCTTGCAGAGGTAATCCAGCACGCAAAACCATCGCATTACCATCACCCGTTACTGTATGTGCTGATGTACATGAAAAATACGCACGTCCGTAACCACCTGTTGCCAAAATAATGCTATGTGCCTTGAAGATATGCATTGAACCATCATCTAGACACCAAGCTAAAACACCCCGACAAGCACCATTCTCCATAATTAAATCGAGTACGATATATTCAATGAAAAACTCTGCGTGATGCTTTAAAGACTGTTGATAGAGTGTATGCAGAATAGCGTGACCGGTTTTATCTGCTGCAGCGCAGGTTCGCTGTGCCTGCCCTTTACCGTAGTGCGTGGTCATCCCCCCAAAAGCACGTTGATAAATTTTACCGTCAGCCGTGCGTGAAAATGGCACACCATAACGCTCAAGCTCTAATACGGCTGGAATAGCCTCACGACAAAGATACTCAATGGCATCTTGATCCCCAAGCCAATCAGAACCTTTAACGGTATCATAGAAATGAAACCGCCAATCATCCTCACCCATGTTACCTAGTGCCGCACTAATGCCGCCCTGAGCTGCCACTGTATGACTACGTGTTGGAAAAACTTTTGATATACAAGCAGTTTTAAGACCTTTTTCAACACAACCAAGCGTTGCACGAAGACCGGCACCTCCTGCACCAACAACAATGACATCATATTCATGAGTAATGATTGAATTTGCCATGTCTGTGAAGAAATACTAAAGAAATTGTATGTTAATCATTATCACGTGGCGTTTCAGCCGATCGCATAAATGAAATTGGAGCATCTGATTCATTATCAAAACTGACCATTTCCCACGCGTCTTTATCGTCAATTAACGCACGAAGCAATCGATTATTGAGTCCATGCCCTGATTTATAACCTGTAAAATTGCCAATTAACGTATGCCCAAGCAAATATAAATCACCAATTGCGTCTAAGATTTTGTGTTTTACAAATTCATCCGCGTATCTCAAACCATCTTCATTGATAACTTTATCATCATCGACAACAATTGCATTATCCAAACTTCCACCTAACGCCAAATTATTTTCACGCAAAGTTTCAATGTCTTTCATAAAGCCAAATGTTCTCGCACGACTGACTTCACGAACAAATGTTGTTGAGGAGAAATCCATCGTGGCTGTTTTGACATGATTTTCAAAAGCAGGATGCTCAAAATCAATAGTAAACGTAACTTTAAAACCATTAAATGGCTCAAAAGAAGCCCACTTATCACCGTCCTCTACCCGCACAGCACGTTTAATGCGTAGATATTGTTTTGGGCAATCTTGTTCTTGAACACCAGCAGACTGCAACAAAAAAACAAAAGGCCCCGCGCTCCCATCCATAATAGGTATTTCAGCTGCGCTAACGTCAATAATGGCGTTATCAACACCTAATCCCGCAAACGCTGACAACAAATGTTCAACCGTAGAAATTTTGACATCATTTGCAATTAACGTTGTTGAAAGCGTTGTTTCCCCAACATTTTCTGGAGTCGCTCGAATCACAACAGGGGGATCTAAATCAACACGTCGAAAACAAATGCCAGTATTGATGTCTGCGGGATGCAGCGTTAAATACACTTGACTACCAGTATGCAGTCCTACGCCTGTAGCGCGAATAGTATTTTTGAGAGTTCGCTGTTTAATCATAAATTTTTGGTTGGCACATTAAGTATAACGCGTCAAATTATAACGCGTTATCTTGAATTGTGAAGTATAGACACTTAATCAGGCGCAAAGCCTGCAATAAAGAATGGTCAAAAACGCGGCTGATTTTTAATCTGCTTGACGTCTTAAAAAAGCAGGAATATCTAAATACTCAATATCGCCACCTTGTTTAGGTTGCGCACCGAAACGCGTTTCTCTGCCACTTTCAGGACGATTTTGTGCTGAATGTTGACGAATAACCGTTGGCTTATCTAAGCCATCATAATTCATTTGACCGCTAGCGGGATGACGCAATGTATTCACGTTTTTATGGGATGCTTTTACAGCTACTTCTGGTATACCCATTCCTGTTGCAACGACAGTCACCTTGATTTCATCTTCTAAATCTGGGTTGATTGACATACCAATTTTAATTGTTGCATCTTCAGAAGCGAATGCTGCCACAATGTCACCAACTTCGGTAAATTCAGCCATTCCCATGTCAGTTGCTGAAATATTTACTAAAATACCGCGAGCACCTTTTAAATTAATATCTTCTAGCAATGGACATGCAATCGCTTTTTCTGCCGCTTCACGCGCACGATGCTCACCTGTTGCAGACCCTGTACCCATAATAGCTGCGCCCATGCCAGACATCACAGTTCTCACGTCAGCAAAGTCAACGTTAATCATCCCTGGGTGAACAATTAATTCCGTAATCCCTTGTACAGCATCAAGTAATACGTCATTAGCCGCTTTAAATGCATCCATTAACGATACTTTATTTCCCAGTACAGGTAATAATTTTTGGTTTGGAATCGTAATTAAAGAATCAACATAACGCTCTAATTCTGCAATACCTTTTTCTGCAACATCTAATTTTTTCTTGCCTTCAAATGCAAAAGGTTTCGTTACAACAGCAACAGTTAGAATACCCATACCACGAGCAATTTCAGCAATAACTGGAATAGCACCAGTTCCCGTACCACCACCCATGCCCGCAGTTAAGAAGACCATGTCTGCGCCTTCAAGGACTTCACGAATACGATTTTTATTTTCTTCTGCAGCAAGTTTGCCAACTTCGGGATTAGTGCCAGCACCAAGACCTTTCGTCAACTCCACGCCCAATTGAATAATAGTGCCAAAATTTAATTTGCGTAGCGCTTGCGCATCCGTATTTGCACAAATGAATTCTACACCTTCGATGTTGTTGCCCGCCATGTGGCTAACCGCGTTGTTACCGCCTCCACCAATACCGATGACTTTAATAACCGCGCTTTCGCTATAGGTATCAATTAATTCAAATGTATCTTTCATGTTTATCGCCTCTTAAATATTCTGTAAAAAACTATGATTAAAAATTACCTTGAAACCAACTCGCAATTTTTGACAACCATGACGACCCACTATCATGATCTAAAACGCGATGTAAACCTTGCTGCTGCTGATGATCTCGTCCATACATCAACAATCCCACGCCTGTAGAATGAATTGGATTTTTAACTACTTCCGTTAAACCACTCACATTCTGTGGACTGCCCATTCGCACGGGCATGTGAAAAATTTCTTCTGCCAGCTCAATTAAGCCAAAAACTTGTGAACTTCCACCCGTTAAAACAACCCCTGCTGCAATTTGCTCCTCATACCCTACGCGACGGAGTTCTGATTGAACAAGCAACATTAATTCTTCATATCGAGGCTCAATAATATCTGATAGCGTTTGACGTGAAATTTTACGAAACGGTTTATTATCGCTAATGCTCGGAACTTCAATTTCTTCTTCATCATCGCCAAGCAATTTTGTCATTGCACACGCATAACGCTGCTTAATGTCCTCTGCATTGAGAGTTGGCGTGCGCATCGCAACAGCGATGTCATTTGTAACTTGATCACCAGCAATGGGAATAACGGCTGTATGTTTGATTGCACCTTCAACATAAACGGCAATATCAGTGGTCCCTCCACCAATATCAATTAAGCACACCCCTAATTCTTTTTCATCTTCAGTTAATACCGCATGACAAGAAGCTAATTGCTCTAAAACAATATCATCGACTTCAAGTCCACAGCGACGAATACATTTAATAATATTTTGTGATGCACTCACACTACTTGTCACAATGTGAACTTTCGCCTCTAAACGAATGCCTGACATTCCAATCGGTTCTTTAATACCTTCTTGGGTATCAATAATAAATTCTTGCGGCAAAATGTGCAGTACTTTTTGATCCGCTGAAATAGCAATAGCGCGAGCCGAATCAATTACTCGATCAATATCGTATTGCGTTACTTCTTTATCTTTGATTGCCACAACACCAAGTGAGTTACGACTACGAATATGGCTTCCAGCAATCCCTGCAAAAACGGATTTAATTTGACACCCCGCCATCAATTCTGCTTCTTCAATAGCCCGCTGTATTGATTGCACGGTCGTTTCCAAATTGACAACAATTCCTTTTTTTAGACCTTTTGAAGGGGTCGATCCATAACCAATGACTTCAAGATGCCCCTCTGCAGTCAACTCACCAACAATGGCAGCGACTTTAGATGTGCCTATATCTAGTCCAACAATTAAATTACGTTCTGTTCTTTTTGCCATATTTCACTCTGTTTTAAAGCACTTTTATTTGTTTGCCGTTTGCGCGGCGGGAAGTATTTTCCAATCAATTGGCTGAGAATCCGATTTCCATGAAACGGCGTAGCCATTAGGATAACGCAGATCAACTATAGATATCACATTTACTTGCTCGGCGCCCAATACATCTATTGTCTTTATAAATCGCTGTAATTTTTTTAATTGCTCGCTTCTGCCTAACAATATTTCTAATCCTGAACTTAATTTAATTTTCCATGCCCAACGATCATTAATACTAAACTCTGCAATTTGCATTGATTGATCAACTAATGCCGTATTCACGCCTTTCATAATTTCAAGGGATTTTATCTCTTGACCTTCTGGGCCATATAAAATCGGCAAATTCATAAATGGCTTTATATCTTCTGGCGTAATTATTAAACCATGCGTACTAATTAGGGCCGTTTTCCCCCAGCGTACATAAGGGGTTTTTTCATTAATTTTAACCGTTAACGTATCAGGCCACACTCGATTAACACTTGCACTATCAACCCAACTCAGTGTGGATAAAACTTCTTTTATACCCTGCACATTGGCATCAAAAAAGCTGACTTTCACTAAAGGTTCAAGAAGTGTTTTAATTTCATCTTTGCTAATTTGCGTGAATGTTCCTTGGACTCGAACATGTTTAATTGGCACGAAATTTTTTACAGCATAAACCATGCTCGCAAATAACGCCATAAGGATGATAAATTTCACCAAACGCATCCAATTATTTCCGACAACTCGTTTCTAAAATTTTCCATACTAATGCTGGGAAATCTATTCCTGCTTGTTTTGCCGCCATAGGCACCAAACTATGATCCGTCATGCCTGGCACTGTGTTAATTTCAATCAATTGTGCCTGACCTTGATTATCAATAAATACATCAACGCGAGCCCAACCCTCTACATTTAAAACATGACTTGATTTTAAAGCTAATGTTTGCAGTGTATTTTCTTCTTCCTCACTTAACCCACATGGACAATGGTACTCGGTGGTATTGGATAAATACTTTGCTTCGTAATCATAAAACCCACTCGGTGTTGTCACATGAATCACTGGGAGTGCAACCCCTTGCAATATTCCTACTGTATATTCTTTTCCATGAATCCATGCCTCAGCGTAAACTTCACAACCACATTCCATTGCCACTTGAAAAGCTTTTGTCAGCTCATCACGAGATGTTACCTTACTAATACCTACGCTAGATCCTTCGAGCGCCGGCTTGACAATCATAGGAAAACCTAAAGCATCAGCACAAGCATCAAGATCCATTTCATTCTCTAAAACAGACCAATTTGGTGTGGGTAAATTTGCACCACGCCAGCAAAGTTTTGTTCGCAACTTATCCATAGCAAGTGCAGAAGCAAGAACTCCACTTCCTGTATAGGGTAAGCCTAACACATTCAAAACGCCTTGCAAAATTCCGTCTTCGCCACCACGTCCATGCATGATATTAAAAACCCTATCAATTGAATAAGTTTTTATACTTTCAATAATATCATCACTTACATCAATAGCTTGCGCATTCACGCCCAGCGCGATAAGTGCCTCATAAACCGCTACTCCACTTTTAAGTGAAATTGCACGCTCTGCGCTATTACCACCCATTAAAACGCCAACACAACCAAAATCTTCGGGACGCATGATGTGCGTCGTTTTTAATTGTTCACCTACCATACAAACCTCCGTTTGCAAATTAACACCCTGCTTTAGCATGACCTGTTTTTGTACATATCCCATTAACGATTCGATGTCAGCAGCGCTTGCATTCCCTGTATTAATGATAAAATTTGCATGTTTCTCTGATACTTGAGCACCACCGATACGGTAACCCTTAAGGCCTGTCGCCTCGATTAATCTTGCAGCAAAATCACCCTGTGGATTCTTGAAAACCGAACCACAACTAGGTTGATTAGTTGGTTGAGTTTGAGCTCGCTTTGCAAGTAGCTCTTTGATTCGTTGTTGGCTAACCTGCGTATCTCCAATTTGTAAATGCAGGTGAGTCGCTAAAAACCATTCCTTTTCGTGGCATTGAACATGTCGGTAACTCACCTCAAATTCATCTCGTTTGCGAGTAACACTCTCACCACGGCGTCTAAGTACTTCAACTTGCGTGACAATATCCCACGTTTCACCGCCAAATGCCCCCGCATTCATTTTTAAGGCTCCACCCATTGTGCCTGGAATACCCGCTAAAAACTCAGCGCCCACCAAACCCTGTTCCGCACAAAATTTTGCCACCAACGCACAAGGAACACCCGCTTCAATATAGACAGTTTCATTATCAATACGCTGCATGACTTTTAAACGATTTTTGGTGTTAATCACCGTACCGGCAATTCCACCATCACGCACGAGTAAATTACTACCTAGCCCCATCCAAAATATAGGTTCATTCTCTGGCAGTGAATGAATAAAAGCAATTAAATCCGCTTTATTCTCGGGTTGATAGAAACGCTCGGCACAGCCACCTACACGCCAACTGGTATAACTGGCAAGTGATTGATTATGCGATAAAGTGCCGTTATATTGCGCCATGAATTTTTATCGCCTGCTCGAGTAATTGTGGCAATTGCGTTGCAATTTGCCCTACGCTACCCGCACCCATTGTTAATATCACATCATTCTCTGCAACAATGCCCGCTAATAATTTAGGTAGCACATCCCAATTCTCAATAAAAATAGGCTCCACTTGGCTACGTAAACGTATAGCACGACTTAATGAACGTCCATCAGCCCCAGTAATCAAACTCTCACCAGCGGGATAAATATCCATTAAAATCAAAACATCAACGCCTGCAAGCACTTGCACAAAATCTTCAAATAAATCACGCGTGCGGGTATAGCGATGAGGCTGAAAAATAACAATAGAGCGACGTGTTGGCCATGCTTGTTTTAGTGCTTCAAGTGTCGCGGCTATTTCACGCGGATGATGGCCATAATCATCCACTAAAGTAATGACACCATTATTAAATGGCAAATCACCTTGAAGTTGAAATCGTCGACCAATACCTTTGAAAGCCTGTAAACTGGCCTGAATAGCGACATCATCCACCGCTAATTTTGTCGCTACGGCAATGGCAGCGAGTGCATTGAGCATATTATGCCAACCTGGCATATTCAGTGTTACATCTAATGAATCATAATTTCCGCGACGCTCAACAGTAAAATGCGTATGCATCCCTTCCTGTCGAATATTCACTGCTCTGAAATCTGCATCCTCATGCACACCATAAGTCACCATGGGTTTTGATAATGAGGGAATAATTTCACGCACACCCTCATCATCCAAGCACAACACAGCAAGACCATAAAATGGCAAATGATGTAAAAATTCAACAAATGTTTCTTGTAAACGTGCGTAGCTATTTTCATACGTTTCCATGTGATCATGATCAATATTTGTCACAACCGCAATCATTGGCTGCAAATACAGAAATGACGCATCACTTTCATCTGCTTCAGCAACTAAATAGCGCCCCGTTCCTAATTTTGCATTCGTTCCTGCACTGTTTAGTCGCCCACCAATCACAAACGTCGGATCTAAACCGCCTTGCGCAAGCAAACTTGCTGTCAAACTGGTGGTGGTTGTTTTGCCATGCGTACCCGCTACCGCAATCCCAAAACGAAAACGCATTAATTCAGCCAACATTTCAGCACGAGGAATAACTGGAATACGCTCTTGATAGGCTTCGTCTACTTCAGGATTTGCTCGATCAATGGCTGAAGATACAACAACGACATCCACTTGCTTCACATTTTCACGTTTATGACCAATGGTAATAACAATACCCAAACTCGCCAAATGCTCAGTCGTGGCACTTTCTTTTATATCTGAACCCGAAACGACGTAACCTAAATTACACAAAACCTCTGCAATACCACTCATTCCCGTGCCGCCAATACCAACAAAATGAATGCGCTGTACAGCACCTAAAGGACTATTGGGGAAATTCATGATTTCGCCTCCGCGATACAAAATTTTGCAACATCAGTCGTTGCGGCTAAATAAGCAAAAGACTGTGCAATAGCACGTCTTTGATGTAGGTTCTCACAAAGCAATTGAATAGCATTCACTAGCGTTTGCGCCGATAAATCAGATTGTTTGAGTATAATAGCCGCATTGACTTGAGTTAAATAATGCGCGTTATGCGTTTGATGATCATCAATAGCATTTGGTAGCGGAATAAATATAGCAGAAAGCCCCATCGCCGACACTTCACTTACTGTCATCGCCCCCGCGCGACAAATAATCAAATCCGCCCACGCATATGCACTTGCCATATCATCAATAAAAGCGTGAACATTTGCCTTTAAATCTAAATGAGAATAATGCGCTATTACGTCACTGTGCATTGCAGTGCCCGTTTGATGACAAATATTGACTGGTGATTTTAATTGCGAAAGGGCTTGCGGCACAGCCTCATTTAAAACCTTCGCCCCTTGACTACCTCCTACAATCAATACATTTAAGTAGGTGTTTTCAAGTGGATGAGGCTCTCGAGCCTTTTCTAAAATAGCCTTACGCAAAGGATTGCCTGTACAAATAGCATGAAATTTTGGAGCAAAACTATTGGGAAAACCCTCCAGCACACGTGTTGCCATTGTCGCTAAAATTTTATTTGTCGTTCCAACTACCCGATTTTGTTCATGAATAATCAACGGAATGCCAAGCATTTTCGCCATTAAACCACCCGGAGCAGCAACAAAACCACCCATCCCAAGCACTACATGAGGACGTCGCTTGCGCAATATTTTTCCCGCTTCAATACACGATTTTAACAATTTAAAAATAGCGGTAAATTTACTCAACATGCCTTTGCCACGCAAACCAGACACAGAAAGCCAATCAATATCAATCCCATTTTCGGGAATGACCCGACTTTCAAGTCCTGCACGTGTCCCCATCCAACTCACTTGCCAACCCGACTGTTTTAATTCTTGTGCCACGGCTAAAGCCGGAAAAATATGGCCACCTGTTCCACCTGCCATAATGACAATACGCTTAGTCATGCCAATATCCTTTAGGCAAGTTTGCATTATATTCGGTCACTTCATGATGCACACGAAAAAGCAAAGCTACCGCGCAACACATAATCATCATACTGCCACCACCGTAACTCATAAGAGGCAAGGTTAATCCTTTTGTGGGCAGTAAACCCATATTCACGCCCATATTCACGAAAGCTTGAAAGCCAAACCAAATCCCTATTCCATAAGCGATAAATGCCGTAAATCGCTCACCTGTTTTCTCTGCAGCAGCGCCGATCGAAAATGCACGCCAAACAAAAGCTGAAAAAAGAGCAATAACGGTAACCACACCCATTAACCCTAGCTCTTCAGCAATAACTGAGAACAAAAAATCGGTATG
>CAINHP010000206.1 GCA_903848905.1 uncultured Pseudomonadota bacterium | reverse complement strand
TCGTTTTACATTGCGCCTATTCCCACATTAGTGACTGAAATTTTTCCCGCTCGCACACGCTACACGGGTATGTCGCTTGCGTGTAATTTAGCGGCGGCTATTTTTGGTGGTACATCGCCAATGCTTGTGACGACATTGATTACTAAAACGGATTCCCATTATCCTATTGGCATTTATGTCATGTTTGCAGCCACTATTTCACTTTTCTGCGTCTTTGAAGTAAAACGTCGCCGCGATCAAAAACGTCTTTTTTTGATTTAACATTCTCTATAAACCATTATTAATTATTTAGGTCATGACGACATCTTCGCCTCTTTTTGCAGCATCTCATTTACGTCAAAAAACGTTTAGCATGAAAGTGCGCGGCTTATTTTTAGTATTAGTATTAGTACTGCATGTTAGCGTGGGCACATGGATTATCAATGCCACGCAGACGCCTAAAAAAATTGCGCCTAATACCATTGAAGTGGTTATGCTTCCTCCGATCGAAAAACCAAAAGTTCTACCAGAAAAACCACCTGCACCTCCAGTCGTCAAAAAAGAGCCAGTGAAACCTGTTGTCAAACCAGCAACTGTCAAGCCGCCTGAACCGGTTAAAAAAGTCACGCCTCCTAAACCCGTCGCGCAGCCCAAAATTTTAACAAGTGCGTCTGAAAATGCAGAAACCAGCATTCCAAAAGTTGACACGACATCGGTTCCCACACAAACGATGCCAACGCCTAATGTAACAAAATCAGTTTCAAAACCAGCTGAATTTGACACACAAAGTACGGGTAATAGCAAATCAGGTGGAAATTTTACTAATTTTAAAAGTATTGAACGTCGATTAATGCGTAAAAATGCTAGATGGCAACTTGAAGGCACGGTTACTTTCGATTTATCAATAGATGAAAATGGAGTAGTACACGATGCAAATGTCAAAGGTATGGAACCAGAAAATGTATTTGATACAGAGCATTTAACCGACATTAAAGAAGTTGTCATGGAAATGGAATTTTCGCCTCGAATAGTCGATGATAAAGCTGTCAGTTTTGAAAAAACACAAACCTTTAAATTCCAAATTCAAAAATAAATTAAGAAACATAAGACACATTAAGAGGAAATACAAAAAAATGTCTGACGAAATTATTCACTTTTTTATTAATGCAACGATTTACATATTAATCACTTTTTCAGTACTTAGCTGGGCAATGATTTTTTTTAAAATTTGGCAGTTTATGTCAAATAATCGCGAAAATACTGCGTTTAGCGACGTATTTTGGCAAGTAAAAGACGTAGAGGAAGCTAAAAAATTGCCTGAAACTGTTTTCAAAGGCACACAAGCTCAACTCGCCTATGAAGGCCTGCATTGGCTCGATGAATATGGTCGTTTGCATGATAAAAATTTCAAATACAGCGGCAATCCTCATGAATTGCTTCAGCACACGCTTGAAAAACAACTTCAGCACGAACAACACACACTGGAAAGTGGCTTAACACTTCTCGCCAGTATAGGTAGCACAGCGCCTTTTGTCGGTTTATTTGGCACGGTTTTAGGAATTATGCACGCCCTGCAAGATATTACTGAAAGTGGTTCAACGAGTTTAGATGTGGTCGCTGGGCCTATTGGTGAAGCCCTTAAAGTTACGGCGGGTGGTATTGCGGTGGCGGTTCCGGCGGTATTGGCGTATAACTTTTTTCTGCGTCGCGTGAAATTGCAACGCCAACAATTAGAACAATTTGTCGCGCATTTTTTACTGGTTGCTCTGCCTTCATCGCAACAAAATAAATAAAGGAGCTGAAAAATGGCTTTTAAACCACAATCAGACGACGAAAGCGCCATGAGCGAAATTAACGTCACGCCTCTTGTAGACGTGATGCTGGTGTTGGTCATTATTTTACTTGTTACTGCGCCACTGCTTACCCAATCTGTTCAAGTCAAACTGCCTAAAACCACTCAAACCGTTGCTGATACGCAAAAGCAACCATTGCAGCTCGGCATTGATGCGCAAGGCATGGTCACGTTAAATAAAGTTGCTCAAACCGATTTAGCGATACTAGAAACCAATTTAAAAACTGAACTCACCAAAGATGCTGAAATTGGTGTGCATTTATACGCAGATCAAGCGGTAGTGTATGGAAAAGTAGCAGAGGTGATGGCAATTGTTCAACAC
>CAINHP010000205.1 GCA_903848905.1 uncultured Pseudomonadota bacterium | reverse complement strand
TGTATCCCATCGCCGGTATCAGCAACACTTATAATCGCTTGATTGTAGACTTTTGCCGTTGTAATAATAATGTTACCTTTATGAGGAATAGCTTGCACGGCATTGGTGAGTAAGTTGAGCAAGACTTGCATTACTTCATTGACGTGACACAAAACCGGCTCATGGAGCGCGTAATCAGTTTCAAATGTAATACGATGTTTATATGCGCGCTCAAATAATTGCACTAATTCTGAAATGGGTGAGTCAATAGCAACTAATTGCACGCTACATGGCATCGAAAACTGTTCAAAAAAATGCGTTAACGCAATATAATCACTAGCTTGAATTGAGTCTATAGCAAAGCGCCCTAATGTTATTGCTTGATGTGATTGAAGTAAATGCTGCTGCGCGTTATTTAGTTTTTCAAGTGTCTGCTGTATCTGAAGATTTCTAAATTCTATATCTTTCGTTTTTTGCAACACGAGTTCATTTTCTAAGTCAGAAAATGTTTGCTGCAACCCACGCAAACGCATTAGCATCTGATTAAACGACCGTGTTAATTGCAATATACTTCCCGCTCCAGTCTCCTCGCATTGCATCGAAAAATCATTCAAGCCTTCAATCATATCGATGGTCTGAACAAAATTTTGCAGTGATTTTTCATAGCGATTAGCCAACACATTCACACAAACAATCAGTGGAACTATAATGAGCAGACTACTCACTACTAACGTCTCAATTAGTGCAGTAGACAAAGGCATTAACTCGCCAAATTGAAAAACAATCAACGAGCTTATCACTGCGCAAATAAGTAGACTAATCAAACCTGAAAAAATCGACAAACGAATAGAAAACGACGAAGCCGACATCATTAGCGAATGCGTGTGAAAGACGAAAAATAGTTAACACTTTTTTGCATTTAATAGCCTTCTGAAGTAATTTCTAATTCTGATAAAACAGTATCTATACGGTGCACTTCTGAAGTTACCTCACCATTGTCGTGAAGCTTTATAATGCGATATCCCGGTGGTGTTCTATCCATTGCAAAATCTACACTATTTTTAGCAAACTGAAAACAGGTTGAAGGTGTCCCATATACGGCCACATCACCAAATTTTTTATCCATTTCTTGATGAATATGCCCTGTAGTAATTACCTTAACATTTGGGAAACGCGCCACAATCGCTAAAAATTCATCACTATTGCTAATTTGCATTGTATCAAGCCACTTACTGTCGCTGGGTAAACAATTATGGTGTGTGGCAATCAAAGTGAATAAACTGGTATTTTCTGCTAAACATTTCTCTAAAAAATCTAGTTCTGTTTGCTCTAAATACCCACCTTCACTTTTCAAAATTTGGCTATTGAGTATCACTAACTGCCAACATCCAAAAATCACCTGTTTTTTGCAACTGACAAGTGGCGTATCAAGCACCTCTTGCATCAATTCAAAATCATCGTGATTCCCAGGCAAGCACATTGTAGGCAGATTAAATTCTTCAATTCGGTGCAATAACCGTTGATAGGTTGGCCTGCAAGGTGATTGAGCCAAATCTCCCGATATGAGTATAGCGTCGTAATCAATGGATTGCATAAACGCATGCTGTAGTACGCGATTAAAATAATACTCCGTATTGATTCCTAGCAAAGTAATTTCTGGGGCAGGAAAAATATGCAAATCTGTTAATTGCAATAAAGATAAATAGGATGAATTCATCAATAATTTGAAAGGTTAAAGTGTTTTAAAAAGAATTCTTGAGTTTCTAAGTGGATTATAAAGAGCTTTTAGTGAATTAGGTAAATTCTCTAATGCACAACTCTCAAATCCACGATCAATAAACCATTGAGCAGTTTGTGTTGATAAAACAAATAGCTTACTTAAACGGGTATTTTTTGCTTGCTCAAAGGCTTGATCATAAAGGCGTTGCCCACGCGCTGCACCTTGATAATCAACATGTACTGCAAGACAAGCAAGCACAGCACAATCTTCTTTTGTATTGACATGGAGTGCACTGCAGCCAATAACCAACCCATCGCGTGAAATAATCCAATAATCGTTAATTTCCATTTCAATTTTTTCACGTGAGCGTTTTGCTAAAATACCTTGTTGTTCTAGCGGCTTAACTAACTCTAAAATTCCACCAATATCGCTAAGTGTAGCACGGCGACAAATTTCATAAGGTGTTGCGCTAATGAGTGTACCTACCCCATCGCGCGTAAAAAGCTCCTGCAATAGTGCACCATCAATTTGACGATTGAGTAAATGCACACGATCAATACCCGCGCAACAACTCTCAATCGCCGCATTTAAGGGTTGATGCAAACTATCAAGTAAATCATCATTTTTAAGAAGTAAATCTTGCGCTTCTTGCACCGTTAACTGCGCAATTAATTGCCGACTCACTGAATCTACGCAACTTTCCTCCGTTAGAAAGATGAGTTTTTCCGCTTTCAGCGCAATCGCAACTGACGTGGCGACCTGCTCAGCGGATAAATTAAACACATCACCGCTTGGCGAATAACCGATAGGTGAAATTAATACTAAATTATTTTGCTCAAGTTGCGCATGTATAGCTGCGCTGTTAATTTTTCGCACCGCACCCGTATATAAATAATCCACGCCATCAATAACCCCAATGGGTTTTGCGACCACAAAATTTCCTGAAGCAACCTTCAACTCAGAATTTTCCATTGGTGAATTAGCCAGCCCCATCGACAGTTGCGCTTCAATTTCCACGCGAACGAGCCCTGCAGCTTCTTTAACACATTGCAAAGCGACTTCATCCGTTATACGGAGTCGATGATGAAAACGGGCTGGATGATGAAGTTTAGATAAACGCTCATCAATCTGTGGGCGAATACCATGCACAAGAACTAAACGAATTCCCAAGCTACTTAGCAATGTAAAATCGTGAATTAACGTCTGGAAATTATCTGTTTGAAGCGCCTCTCCACCAAAGTTAATCACAAATGTTTTATTGCGATGAGCCTGTATATAAGGTGATGAATCACGAAACCAATGAACAAAATTCGTTATCAAAAAACCTCCAACGCCATTTTTACATCCTGTAACACACTCGTCCAATCGCCTTTTTCGGGTTGACGAAATAAACGCATGCTCTTATACCAGACTGAATCCTCACGTTCTAAAAGCCAACGCCAATCTGGAACAGCCGTAATTAATGTCCAAACAGGTACATTCAACGCGCCCGCCAAATGCGCGGGTGATGAATCCACTGAAATCAGTAAATCCAAATTTTCAAGCAACGCAGCTGTATCCGTAAAATCTTCAATATAGGCACTTGCGTCAAGCATATTTAAAGAATTATTTAGGCACTGTGAGCGAGCTTTTTCGCCCAGTTGTAAACTTACCCAAGTGATATTTTTAAAGTCACTCAAACACGCAAACTGCGATAAATCAATCGAGCGATTCGCATCATTTGAATGCACCGGATTTCCCGCCCAAACCAACCCTATTTTTTTATTATCATTGACGCCCGACTGCGCCAGCCAATTTTGCCACCACGCTGATTTTTCCGTGTTTGCCGATAAATAAGGGACATTGCAGGGCAGATTCTCAAGTGTGGTTTGAAACCAAGAAGGCAGCGCTAAAGGAAACACCCAAAAATCAACCATCGTTTTGTGTTGTTCACCGTTTTCGATTACACGATCAACCCATTCAATAGTATTAAATAATTCAACCAGCGGTGTTGTCACGAGCACCCAAACTGTTGCGCCATGCGCTTTTAAATGCTGCGCATAACGTACAAATTGAATCATATCGCCAAAACCTTGCTCAGAATGTATCAGAATCGTTTTATCTTGCAGCATCTCTCCTTGCCACTGCTTCGCTTTTAAATTAGGTTGATTAGGTTTACTTGGATTTGTATTTTGGGGATGATAAAACCATTGATATTGCGCCCAACCCTCTTTCAATCGCCCAAGTAACATGAGCAAAAGTGCAAAATTGTAATGCGCATCAATAAAATCAGGATCAAGTTTAATCGCAATTAAAAAATGTTTTTCAGATTCAGTAAATTGCGAAAGATGTTTTAAAACTAAT
>CAINHP010000204.1 GCA_903848905.1 uncultured Pseudomonadota bacterium | reverse complement strand
GAAAAAGTGCCCGATTGCGTTCTGCATGTATCATTTTTGAAATGAAGTTCAGTACCTGTGCGAGATCGTCGCTGGTTAATATTTTTGCTTTTTTGACGTGTTTCATAGTGCTCCGTAAATAAATTGTTTTTCTATTTATTTATCAAACAAAGCAGTTGAAACAGATAGCTGTTGGATTCCTGTCAGCAGTTCAGGCTGAATTTACACTTATTATATATAGGCGAGAATTTCGTACTAAAGCAAATGAATAAGGACGTATAAAGCTAACGCCTTCTGAGCTTTGTGCTATATTATAATTATTGTTATAACATTGGATTAGCAGGGCTAAAAATGCACAAACTCAAATTAACTCAAATCGGTAACTCAGTTGGCTTGATACTGCCAAAAGAAGTGTTAGCTAAATTACATTTGGAAAAAGGCGACTTAGTTTACCTAACCGATTCAGCTGGTACATTGACTATTACGCCAAACGATCCTACGTTTGAAGAGCAACTTGATATTGGTCGTGAGTTTATGCGTGAATACCGAGATACGTTTAATGCGTTGGCAAAATGACTATGCAGCAATGGCGTTGGATTGATAAACAGCTCCTTGTTATTTTGCATGATGAAAGCCTTGTGTTACATGGTGGAGCATCCGGTGTGCGTGATGAAGGACTGCTTGATTCTGCACTGAACCGAGCTAAGAACCTCGCGCTGTATGGACAGCCTGATTACGCGGATTTAGCTGCTGCTTATGTGTTTGGCTTATCAAGTAATCATGCGTTTGTGGATGGGAATAAGCGTGTTGCCTTTTTAGCATTGGGTTTATTTCTGGGTTTGAACGGCTATAAATTAACTGCGTCGCAGGTCGATGCAACACTAACTATGATGAGCGTTGCAAAGGGAGAAATACAAGAATCGGAATTTGCGGAATGGATAAGAGCGCATACAATTCAACGCCATTAAATCTAAACCCGCCAACATTTACATTAGCGAATGAAGTTCTGTGTGTACAAGAAGGAAGTTCGGGCTAGGATTGACGCTTATTATATATAGGCGATATTCTGTGTTATTGCAGCAAGTCAGAAGACCATTTGATATTTTCATCTGCTTTCCATTTCCTGCTGCGCAACCAAAATTCCGAGTACAACAAATGAAAAGCACTATGGCAACAAGCAGACGCTGTGTTTGAATTTCAAATTTCGAGTACAACAAATCAAGAGCATTATGGCAACAAGCAGACGCTGTGTTTGAATTTCAAATTCCGAGTACAACAAATGAAGAGCAATATGGCAACAAGCAGACGCTGTGTTTGAATTTCAAATTCCGAGTACAACAAATGAAAAGCAATATGGAGAAAATCTTTTGCTCTTGCTTTTGCTTTTATCCATAAGAGAAAAAAGAAAAACTATGCGAGCGCAAGCGAAGCATGAGTGAACGTAGTTCACTCTTCTTTTAAGTAAAATGTTTAAAATCAAAATCTCTTTATACTTATGAGCGAACTGAAGTTCGCTTGTTCTTCGCTGTCGCTCATCACATTTTTTTCTTTCTTTTCAATCCATTTGGCTAAGTCTCAAGTGATATGATCTAAGCCCATATTGCTTTGCAGTGCCAATCTATATGATAGGAGCGAACTTACAGTTCACTCGTTCTTCGCTGTCGCTCATCACCTTTTTTTTTAAAGCAATTAACATTTCATTTTTGAATCAATTGTAAATTATTAATTTATGTGGATTTTGATGCCACAACTTCCCCGTCCGCAAAGGAGAAGTAAAAAATGGTATAAGATTTTATGTGAGTTTCTCAACCACCAACTTTTACAGCATTACTGTGGCGGTTGTCCTGTACCACGAGCTGCGTTCTTCCATCAAAAGCCAATGCTTTCAATAACAACGGTATAGTTATTCATACAAAGTTGGTCATAAGAATAACTATCTGAGGGTGCATCTCTTTTCCTTGCAGAGCCTCATTCATTAGCCTATTCATAATTTTTGTAAAACAGCGAAACCAGTTTGGGTGTAATAGGCGTATCTGATCGTCGTCCTGTTAAGGATAGTCGCTGAGTGCTGCGCTGTTGTACGCATAGGTGTTCTTTTCCATCCGCTGTGTAAAGTTTTACCGCTTGTAATAGTTCCGCAAGCTCGGTTAATCAACAGT
>CAINHP010000203.1 GCA_903848905.1 uncultured Pseudomonadota bacterium | reverse complement strand
TCAAGTTGGTCAGTTTTATGTCTTTAAGGTTTTGTGTTTTCATTTTGCTAATCGGTTGGAGTACCTCTGAGTTGGTTCTGGCTCATGCCTTGTCGTATCAGTCGCTTCTCGATAAAAACTTAAAGAAATACAGCATTCCAACAACCCCAGGTTTACTAGAGGGTAAATCGCCGATAATTGTGGATAAAACCACGGCGATCCAATTAGGTAAATCCTTGTTTTGGGACAGCAATGTAGGTAGTAACGGCGTGGCGTGTGCAAGCTGTCATTTTCATGCGGGGGCAGACAGTCGAACAACTAATCAATTAAATCCGGGTACGTTGCATCTCGGTGATGAATCATCAAAAACATTTAATTTATTGGGTAACAAAGGTGGCGTGAATTACGAGTTGAAAGCCACTGATTTTCCGTTTTTTAAATTTGATGATCCTGATTATCGTTCAACACTGTCTTTTATGACGGATGATGTAGTGGGTTCAGCAGGGGGTTATCAGCAAATTTTTACAGCAATTGATGTCAATCGATTAGAGGAAGATGTATGTAGTCCATTGAATGACCCAATTCACCATATTGGCAATACTGAAACGAGACAAACCACAAAACGCAACACACCAACCGTTATCAATGCAATTTTCAATTTGCGCAATTTTTGGGATGGTCGCGCAAATAATGAATTTAATGGCGTATCACCTTTTGGTCCTAGAGATGAGGCAGCAAAAATTTGGGTAGCAAAAAACCAAAATAGCAAACCCGTTAGTCAAAAGTTAAATTTAGTGAATGCGTCATTGGCTTCACAAGCCGTTGGTCCACCAACCGATATGATTGAAATGTCGTGTGGTGGTCGTACTTTTAAAGATATTGCAAAAAAATTGTTAGCGCAAAAACCGTTAGCGAGTCAAGAAGTTCACTCAAAAGATAGTGTGTTGGCAACCTTACGCGATTCATCAGGGTTGGGGTTGACAAGTACTTATGAAGCGTTAATCAAAAAAGCATTTAATCCGATTTATTGGTCAGGCAAAGGCACGGTGCAAGACAGTGGCAGAAATTATGCTCAAATAGAAGCTAATTTTTCGTTTTTCTTTGGGTTAGCGATTCAAATGTATGAATCCACCTTGGTATCAAATCAAAGTAAATTAGATTTAGCCTTAGCTGAAATGGAAGCGGCAGATAATGACACAATGATTTTCCCCCCCAGTTTTACGCCACAAGAACAAAAAGGGTTAGAAAATTTTTCTAATGCCCATTGTGATTTTTGTCATGATAGTGCGACTTTTACAGCGGCATCGAATCGTGAAATTTACACGCCTAATGTCTACAAAAAAGTGGGCAGTGCGTATGTGAATCGAATTGGTTTTGTGCCTTCTACCAGTGATACAGAGGTCGATGCGACTTTGGCTGATAATGGGTTTTTTAATACCAGTGTGACGCCCGATGAATTCGATGTTGGTTTAGGTGGTACAGACCCTTGGGGAAATCCATTGTCTTATTCGACGCAATATGTCAATTCAATCGGTTTGAATCCTAAAAAGTTTGTGGATCATTTTATGGCTTCACCTTGTGATTTTGTCGAGCCTTTTACATTGGACTATAAAACAAGCGAATTAAAAGCCATTTCAACCACGTCAGCAGGTTGCGCAACATCGAAATCTAATGCCTTTGTTCCTAAAGCGCAGATTGTTAAACAAGAATCGTCAGGTTGGGATGAAGGCCGTATGTCAACGTTAACCGTAGGCGCATTTAAAATTCCAACGTTACGAAATGTCGAATTAACAGGCCCTTATATGCATAACGGGAGTATGAAGTCACTTGAAGAAGTCGTTGATTTTTACAATCGTGGTGGCAATGTTCACAACCGCCGTCATGCCGCGACATTAGTCTTTGAGCAAAATTTCACACAAGAGGACAAAGATGCGTTAGTTGCTTTCTTAAAAACACTCACTGACGAAAGAGTGCGTTGGGAAAAAGCCCCTTTTGACCATCCAGCATTAAAAGTTCCAAATGGTCACACACAATCTTCTAGTGGCGGTCTTATGGAAGATAACTATTTATTCATACCTGCTGTGGGTAAAGAAGGTTTGACCTCTGAACCCTTAAAGCCTTTTCAAAACTACCTTAAATAATATAAAGCCGATGAGGAGGCAATTAATCATCAATTTATTTTTTACGAAATTTTAATCATTCCCAAACGGGGATTTCAAAAACTCAATTTTAGGTTATACAAAAATTTATCATGAAAAAACTTATTACTTTTGCAATTTTAGTTTTATCTATCCAGCAAGCAAGTGCAACATGTAAACAAGCTGACGCGAAAGGAACTTGGATCGCATACCAAGCGGCTTTTGTCACTCCATTTGGAGATAAAGAAAGTCATGTTGGGCAATGTAAACTAATTGTCGATGCCAAAGGCGTTGTCAATTCTGCAACAAGTGTTTGTGAATTTGTTACATTTCAAACTCCACAAATGCCAACAGGCGGTACATTCATTGTGAAAAATGACTGCAGTGCAGACATTAACCTAGATTTAGGTTCGTTTGTTGGACAAGTTCAAATCACGAACAATAAAAATGCATATACTGGTCGTTTCGAAACTGAAACCGTTTCAGGTATTACTAATGCCGTTAAACAGTAAAGAAAGAACGAGCTAATTAGAATTAGGAGTTTAATGTTCTAGCTTATGTAAATATTGCCAATGAGTTGAATTCATGGCTTTATGATTAGATAGCCTAAAGAACATTAAACGCCAAATTGAGAGTAGTTGTTGCGGTTTTTAGTAGCACAAAAAAAATCAAATTAAGTTATGTAGCGTGGAATTCTGTATGACTTTTACCATTTTTTTATTACTATTCGCAACGGACACAAAATGCATTTTTTTGCTTCACATACTTTGTGAATCAATCGATTATTAGTTTAAAAATCTGTAGAAAGTCCGTATTTCTGAATACGGTAAGACAGTGTATTTCTTGAAATACTCAGTAATTTTGCTGACTTAGAAATATTGCCTTGCGTACGCTCAAGAGCTTGATAAATGAGATTCGCTTCTAAATTATCTAATTTAATACCTGTTTCAGGTAGCGTAAAATGCTTGAGTTTAGGTTTGTGGATATTTGTTTTGAATTCAGCGGGTAGGTGATCAGGCTCAATTACCAGTCCAGCAAATAATACGCTAAAACGCTCACAGATATTCTTCAATTCACGGATGTTTCCCGGCCAATCATAATTTTGTAAAACGTCAATACATTCTTTGCTAAAAGTAGGTGCTTTACCTCCATTTTTTTCTGCAATGACATCAAAAAAATATAGGCTTAAAGGGATAATATCTTCTTCGCGATCCATTAAACAGGGTAGATCAATTGGAAAAGCGTTCAAGCGAAAATATAAATCTGAACGAAATTGTTTAGCGGAAATTAACGTGGTCAAATCAAAATTAGTGGCTGCAATAATGCGTACGTCTACTTTATGGGGAATGACTTCGCCGACAGATAAAAATTCACCTGAATCTAAAAAATGCAGTAATTTACTTTGGATGGAAATAGGTAAGGAATTAATTTCATCTAAAAAAAGCGTACCACCATCTGCTGATTTCAATAGACCTATTGTGTCATGATTCGCGTCTGTAAAGGATCCTTTTTTGTGACCAAATAATTCTGACTCAATCAAATTTTCAGACAAAGCTGCACAATTTAATTTTAAAAAAACCGTGTTTGCCCGCTTACTGCTTTGTTGAATGGCTTGCGCAAAAACCTCTTTGCCTGTTCCTGTGTCGCCTTTTAAAAGCACCGTCATATCCGTTCTTGCAACGAGTTTTGCTTGACGAATACATGAATTCACTAGGGGTGAGAGCGTGATGATTGTTGAAAATTTATCCATATATTAAATAATGCAATTCTTATACCGCAAGTTTATAGACTTAAGGTAGTAGGATGAATCTATGCTATTTAACAGTGCTTTAATATAAAAAATCAAATAAATCATAGGATTATATATTTAATTTAACTCGGAATTTGATAATGAATAGGGGGGTAGATAGATGTGAACATTAAATCCCTTTATTATTAAAATGTTTCATTTGACCTATTATTTTTAAATAATGTGTGAAATGACGCATTGATGTTGAGGTTTAGTTGATACACCATGCCAAGTTAAATCTTGCAATGGCAACTCGGGTTTATCACCATCAAGTGTCTAACGTCAGTTCGCATTTATTTAACACCTATTGAGTAATTTCTCTTGGATCATAAATTTTTGATTTCCATGTCTAAAGCAGGTTTTGAGCAATTTTTCTCTACATTAGAAAAAGCGCGGCATTGCACCGCGCTTTAATCAAACAATTTTAATGACTCATCGTGGGAGTGGTGGTTCCTCCCATGTTCATGCCACCCATTCCGCCCATACCACCAGTAGTGCCGGTCGTTGTGCCACCCGTTGCAGGTGGAGTTATGGGAAATGATTCGGGTTTTGGTGGTGGATGCAATTTCGCTGTGCCTCTAGGGCTATCAGTGAAACTTTTCG
>CAINHP010000202.1 GCA_903848905.1 uncultured Pseudomonadota bacterium | reverse complement strand
CCCACTCCGCAGTCACTCTGAAAAATCTCACTTAAAGAATGGCTGGTTACAAGGTTGAATTTTGTGTGTGTATCAGATGTGTAAGCTATTGGTGGGATTGGTATTTTTGGTTATTTTAGCTTTGGAATTATTTTTCAACAGGTTAGCTTGAGGCTGGTTACACACTGTGCGGGTGGTTTTGTGGGTTGGTTTTGGGTGGGAGTGGTAAGTGCTGAGGATTGGCTAGGGGGTTGGTTAGGATTTGCCGGTATTTATAATTTATTTCATATAAATTATCGTTATTTCAATTGCACTTAATGCGGCTCAAAACCATAATATTGTCTGTCTGTCTGTCTGTCTGTCTGTCTGTCTGTCTTAATTAACTTACATTTAATAAACTTATATTTCGTATTGATTTATATGTTGATTTAGTTTTATATATGCGCTGTTTTTTTATTTTTATTCAACTCAAATCTATTTTTTATACAAAGGCCGAATGTTTACTTTTGAGAATAACAACGAATATGTTCTAACAGATTCAGACATTATTGTGACTAAAACTGATCTAAAAGGATTTATTACGTTTGTAAATGACGATTTGTTGCGTATTACCGGTTACAGTGAACAAGAATTAATTGGTGAAAGGCATAATATTTTCAGACATGACGATATGCCAGCTGAAGTGTTTAAGGATTTGTGGCGTACGATTTTAAGTGAATGTACATGGCGGGGGGTAATTAAGAACAAAACAAAAGAGGGTGGATTTTATTGGGTACACGCTGATGTTACGCCCCTTTATGAAAATAAAGCCCTAGTGGGATTTATGTCAGTTCGTATTAAGCCCTCAAGTGAAGAAATTCAACATGCCCAAATGCTTTATGTGCAAATGAACGCAGGCATTTTTACAAGCAAATTGAATTATGGCGACATAGTGAAAAATGCTGTTGGGACTGATTTACGACGTAAGTTTGATGATGTGACAATTTCAACTAAATTTAGTAGTTTAGTTGCCATAAGCGTATTTTCAATTATGTTGCTTGCTGCTTTAGATCATAGCGCGTTAAATAGAGTAAAGGACACGCTTGAGCAAATTCGAACTAATTCACATGAGATAAATTTAGAATATGAAGCAAAAATCAAATCGCTTGAACAAAAACTGGCTGTTTATGAACCTCAAAACACACTTGATATAGCTAATTTACGTAAACGTACGACATCAAACGAACAATTTCATCAAATTAAAACTCATTCAAATCAAGTGCTAAGTGATTTGCAAAATAGGAATATGTTCATTGTATTAGTGGTGCTAGTTGTTTTGGTTTTACTGTATGAGTTGATTATTCGCAGCATCGTCAATCCTTTAAAGGAAGCACAAGAAGGCTTACGAGAACTCTCAAACGGCGTATATAAAATTCCAATTCATTATCGCTCAAAAAATGAATTGGGCAAAATGATGGAGGCGTTGCGAACAACTGCTATCCGTTTAGGTTTTGCTGTAGCAAACGAAAAGAAAATTAATAATGAAATAATCAAAGTACATGAAAATAATCACGCGTTAAATGCTCAAATTAACCAACTACAACGTATAGAAAGTATTGGACGTATGACAGCCGGTTTAGCCCATAATTTCAATAATATACTAGGAGCTATTATTGGTTATAACCAGCTGAATTTTTACGCGGGTGAAGATTGTAAAGATGAAAGTACCAAGCAAGAAATATTTGAAAATACAGAACAAATTCAGATAGCAAGTAAGCGTGCAGTTGAATTGGTAAAGCATATGATGAGTTATACAAATCAAAATTCAGAAAATTATTTTGAATTGGATGTTAAGCCTGCTTCAGAAGTGATTCAAGAAGTAATGGAGCTAATGCTACCGAGTTTAACGCGTTTATTTCAAGTTCATACTGATATAGATAACGAACTTATAATTGAAATTGAATCAAATAAATTACATCAAATTTTGATCAACTTGATTATGAATGCACGGGATTCGATGGATGGGCATGGAATTATCAATGTGACATTAAAGAAAATATCGGTAGATAAATTGGTATGTAATGCGTGTTTAAATATAATGAATGGCGAGTTTATTGAACTATGTGTGTCAGATACTGGTACAGGTATAGAGCAAAATGTTATGACGCATATTTTTGATCCATTTTTTACGACAAAACCGGTAGGCGAGGGAACTGGGCTAGGACTTTCTACTGTTAGTGGT
>CAINHP010000201.1 GCA_903848905.1 uncultured Pseudomonadota bacterium | reverse complement strand
ATAACAATAAGTTATAATACAAAAAAAAATAGCAAAAATGTGATGTAGTTCACACTTTTAAAATAATTATTTGGATATATGATTAAACATGTTTCAACTACTATTACGCATTCATATAATGAAACTTTTTGTTCCCTATTGAACTGTCACTGCGTAATGAACTAATTCCAGGAGAGTTTTAGTAAGAAAAGCGCATAATATATGCTGTGTGATATAATCTCAGATGCTACATTTTTACAGAATAACAATAATCAGAGGTAGTCAAATGAGAATGAGAAATTGTATTAAATTTTTACCATTAATCGTATTATGCTATACATCGACAGCACATGCTGACGTAACATTGAAAGATAATAGTGACATTGTTGGTAAATGGACCTTAACAGCAGAATCCCTAAAAATTGATGGCGGAAAAAAATCGGTGAATAGCTCATGGGAATTTAAAAGTGATGGTACACTAATTTCCATTGCAACCGATTCACTTGGTCGCACAAAAGAGATGACAGTTGCTGTAAAATATCTTGTTGAAGACGGTTTACTCAAAAAACAAGTCTCTCCAGGACGTGAAAAATTCGAATCGTGCTCAGTTGTTCAAAAAGAAGCGTCTGATATGATTTTAAGATGTACAAATTTATTTCTTTTCTTAACAAAAAAATAATAATTTACACGAGGGTATAAAGATGATCGGTGCAGTTTTTACAATTTTTGTTGCTATGTGGCTTTATCAAACTGTCAAACAAGCAAAACTAGAAAATATGTTTTTTTGGGTTGTTGGTGGCGCAGCCATGTTTTTTGCAGTACAAGCGTTGTTTGTATATTCAGACGTTTCAATACTCGAATCATTTAGAAGTAGTGAAGGTGGCGCAGCCTATGAATCTGTAAATGGTGCTGACCGTAAAAATGAAGGTGATTTCCAAGGCTTTGGTGGTATTTTAGAATCACTTTTCTTTGAATTAATGCCACAAATTGCGGGATTCTTTGCAGTTGCATTCGTTCGCAATCGTGTCATGCTCAAAGAAGATTTGAATGTTAAAAACTTATTTAGCGGTTTAAAAGAATTATTTCAAGGCATTAAAAATAGCTTTAAAGCCACTGCAAATCAAGAATAATTCACTATTGTCTAGGTGCAAACCTTTGCGCCTAGACAAATCAATTTCAAATTATTGAAGTCACCACACCGTGCTCTACCAAATTCCTCAAAATTTCCTCCCCATTTTGATTTAACACATCCTCATTTATAACGGGAAATAGCAGCGAGAGTTGCTTTAAATAATCCTGCGCCAATTTATCGGGCTGTTCTTGAAGTAATAGCAATAATTGATAGGTGAGCGGCGTAATTTCTAAAAATTGTACGTCCTCATATTCATCGCGATACACCACCAAAAATGTCGCTTTCTCTGGCGCTGTGATGGGTAAAAAATCAGGGGAAATGAGATGTACAGGGAATTGGTACGCTAAAACACAGGCTAGAGGAGAGAGTTTTAGCGGCTTTTCTTTCAAACTACCAACACAAGGCGTTATTGCCCCCTGTGCAATGGATAAAGCCATCTCAATCCATTCATAATGCGCAAGTTCTATCATGAAGGGAAAATCGTCTACACACTGGCGTTCATTTTGAAGGTAACTTAAAAATTCTTCTGAAATTTCAGAAAAATGAGGCGTGTGACAAACATGCTGAGAGAAAAAATCCTGCGACAAACGTTGCCACGCATCCTCATCCATTAATCGATGGAGTACAGGGAAATTGGCTGTTAAAAATCCGGTTATATTATTAAAAAATAATTCACGATAAATCGCCATACGTTCATGACGAACACCTTCTGGAATAGGATTTATATCAGGATTTCGGATATACGCTGCAAAGGCACTTTGATGCTCTTGGAAATTCATTACGCACGCTCCTGAAAGCCTTTAATCTTTTCAACCTCAGCGACTAATTCACACAATGGCGGCAAATTAAAATCTCGCTCAAGCAAGGTTGGAAACACACCAAAACGCGCATAAGCCTGCTGCAATAACGCCCATACAGGATCCACAATACTTGCGCCGTGTGTGTCGATTAAAAAATCATCTGCCTGCACGAAATGCCCCGCAATATGCGCGTACATAATGCGGTGTGCGGGTATCTCACTTAGAAAATCTATTGCATCATAACCATGGTTAATACTGTTAACGTAAATATTATTCACATCCAGCAAGACATCGCAGTCTGCTTCAGTCACAACCGCATTAAAGAAATCAATTTCTGACATCTCCTGCCCCGCATAGGTGTAATATGACACATTTTCAATGGCAATTTTGCGCTCTAAAATATCTTGTACACGACGAATTCGAGCGGCAACATGTTTGACAGCTTGCGACGTAAATGGAATGGGAAGTAAATCGTATAAATGACCATTATGGCTACAGTAACTCAAATGTTCACTATAATGCTCAATGCCATGCGTTTGCATAAACAGCTTAATTTGATGCACTAAATTTTCATCTAATGTATCTGAACTGCCTATAGAAAGCGATAAACCGTGGCATACAAATCGTTTTTTTTCTGTCAATTCTCGAAAATATCGCCCCATTTTCCCACCAATGGTAATCCAATTTTCCGGTGCAATTTCATAAAAATCGACATTTTTAGGTGGATGCTGCAAAATTTCAGCAAGTAGTGGACGGCGTAGACCTAATCCGGCGCCATTGAACGAAGAATGAAGATGTGACATAAAAACCTAATGTTATTTGCCAATACAGAAACTTGAAAAAATTTTACCAAGTAAATCATCTGACGTAAATTCACCCGTAATTTCAGCTAATGCTTGTTGAGCATGACGTAAATCTTCGGCTACCAATTCCCCCGCTAAACTAGACGCTAACTGAGAAATCGCCTGCAGCACAAATTCATGCGCCGTGTTAAGCGCTTCCAAGTGGCGACGACGGGCGATAAATACATTTTCCACGCTGGAATTAAAACCGATGCTTTGCTTTAAATGCGTGGTCAGTAAATCTAATCCTAACTGTTGCTTGATTGATATATAGCATACGGTGCCGTTTTGCCTGGTTTCAATAGCAGGAAGACGTTGCACCAAATCAATTTTGTTATATACCCGAATAATGTCAGCATTCGTGGGCAGTGTTGCGAGTAATGCCTCTGTTTCACTTTCTGGTTCACGCACATCAATAAGCAATAAAATTTTATCTGCCTTAGCCATCTCCACGCGAGCGCGACGAATCCCTTCTTGCTCAACGAGATTATCTGCATCGTGCAACCCTGCTGTATCAATAATATGCAGCGGCATCCCATCTAATTGAATACGCTCACGCAGCACATCGCGTGTTGTTCCTGCAATATCGGTCACAATGGCTGCTTCATGTCCTGCAAGCGCGTTAAGTAAACTGGATTTTCCCGCATTAGGTTTGCCCGCTAAAACAAGCGTCATGCCATCACGAAGTAATTGCCCTTGTTGCGCAGTGGCCTGAATATCTTCAAGTCGTAAACGTAAATTATCTAAACGTCGCTCAATTACGCCATCATTCAAGAAATCAATATCTTCATCAACAAAATCAATTGCCGCTTCTACATAAATACGTAAATGCGTTAATTCTTCTACTAATTCATGAATTTTAGCTGAAAAAACGCCCTGCATCGATTTCTGTGCTGAGCGCACTGACTGCTCAGTGCTACTGTTAATTAAATCGGCAACAGCTTCTGCTTGCGCTAGATCAATCTTATTATTTAAAAAAGCACGCTCTGTAAATTCGCCTGCACGAGCAAGTCTTGCGCCTAAAGCTAAAACACGTTTTAAAAGCATGTCTAAAACGACAGCGCCACCATGGGCTTGCAGTTCTAAAACGTCTTCACCCGTGTAGGAATGGGGCGCCGGGAAATACAGTGCAATACCGCTATCAATAACATGCCCATCTGCATCAACAAATGTGCTGTAAATGGCGTTTCGCGGGGAGAGTTCTTTTTTGACAATATGAGCAGCAAGACTTAGCAGCCTTGAGCCTGAAATACGAATGATACCAACACCGCCATTACCTGACGGTGTTGCTATAGCCGCAATGGACTCTGCAAAATCCTCTCCCTTTTGAAGAGGGATAGGAGCGGTTTCCATTATTTTGCGTTTTCGATTTGTTTACTAATGTAGGTTTGTTGCAAAATAGACAAGGTATTATTAATTACCCAGTAAAGCACCAAACCCGCTGGGAAGAACAAGAAAAATACAGTGAAAATAATAGGGAACATTTTCATCACTTTTGCTTGAACAGGATCAATTGGAGCAGGATTTAAACTTTGCTGAATTTTCATACTAATGCCCATAATAACAGGCAACACAAAGAAAGGATCTTGAATAGATAAATCCTGAATCCACATCATAAATGGGGCTTGACGGAATTCTACCGTTTCGCTAAGCACCCAATACAGCGCCATAAACACAGGTATCTGAATCAAAATAGGTAAACACCCCCCTAATGGATTCACTTTCTCTTTTCGGTACATCGCCATCATTTCATTATTGAAACGGGGACGATCATCCTTGAAACGCTCTTGTAACTCTTTCAAACGTGGCTGAATTTTACGCATTTTCGCCATTGATTTGAAACTTGCATTCGACAAAGGGAAAAATAATAATTTAATTGCGAACGTGACGCCAATAATGGCAACACCCCAGTTGTCAACTAAGCCATGAATTTGATTAAGTAGCCAATAAATCGGCTTACCAATGAATGTCAATACACTATAATCAACAGTTAACTCTAAGCCAGTGGCCGTTTTTTCCATCATAGGTTGAATTTTTGGACCAGCAAAAAGTTGCGCGGTAAATTGCGCTTCATTATTGACTTCAACGGTGACTGATGGTGAATAAGTCCCAATGACATACTGACCTAATTTTAACTCTTTACTGTAAAAATGATTATCTTGATCTGCTGGTGGTACCCACGCTGATGCAAAATAATGCTGAATCATTGCAGTCCATCCACCAACACTTGCTACATCAAGGTTTTCGTTGTGCATATCATCAAAATTAATTTTCTGATATTTATTAGCCTGTGTATAAATAACAGCACCATCGTATGCACGCATACCTGTTAACATACCGCCCTTTTCTTTACTTGGCGTTTTAAGTAACTGGCTATATTGTCTACCTACCCACGTTTTCTGCGAACCATTTTTCACTGTTTGCGCTAAATCAATTTCGTAACTTCCGCGCTTAAACGTAAATGTTTTTGTAACTTTTAAACCATTATTATCAGTCCAAGTCATGGGAACACTTAAACTTTCTTGACCTGGATCTAGCGTATAACTGTCTTGTTGAGTAGTGAAAACACTATGATGATTTGCAGCCTCTGCCGATCCGTTGCCTGCAATAAAGCCACTTTGCGCTACAAATAATTTTTCCGCCTGTGCATTAAATAGACGGACAGGAGCGGTATTTTTTTCACTCGCTTCAAATCCAAACGTTTGGCGTAACTTATCAACTATCGTATTTTCTCTTTCATTTGGGTAGTTGAGTAAATCTAAGTTTTGAATGGTACCGCCTTCTGAATTGATTTCTAACGCTAGCACGTCTGTTGTAATTTTAATCACTTTTGAATCAATAGCGGTGACAGCGGGTGTTACAACTTGCGTTTGTATTTGCGCAGTTGTTGCGGGAATATCCTCACTTGAATTGACTACCGAGGAAACAGTTTCAACAGCCGGCTTGAGAACATAATCCGCTTCCCAGGCCTGTTGCAACATAAATAGGAGCATTGCAAAGGTAACAACGAGTATAAATCTTATATTATCCATTCTTATTTACCGAATTTTTCTGGAACAGGATCAATACCACCCGCATGAAAGGGATGGCACTTTGCGAGTCTTTTGATAGTGAGATAAGAGCCCTTCGCACTGCCATGCCGTGAAACGGCTTCTAAAGCATAGCTAGAGCAACTGGGGTAAAAACGGCATACATTACCGAGTGCGGGGCTAATAAAATATCTATAAAATTTTATAAGGGCGATGAGTATGAATTGCATCGGGTAACCAATTTTAGCCAATGCTTTTCCAATGACTTTTGTAGTAAGAAAGATGTGACATCCTGCGCTTCTCTTCGAGCCATGACCACGATGTCAATGTTACATACATTATGACGGTGACATCTAAAATTGTCCCGAATAATCCGCTTTATCCGATTGCGATGTACGGCTTTTCTTATGTTTTTTTTAGCAATAACTAATCCGAGTCGGGGGTAATCAAATTCATTTTTGACCGCAAGTAACGTAAAATAGGTATCACTTGATTTCGTCGGATTAGTAAAAACTTTTTTGTATTCAGCCGGCTTTTTAAGCCGTAACTGCTGCGAAAAACTAAAGTCTATCTTCGTCACACTAGGTGGGCAGATTAACCGCTAACCGTAAGTTTTGCGCGACCTTTTGCACGGCGAGCGTTAACTACTTTACGGCCATTACGTGTTGCCATTCTAGCGCGAAAACCGTGAGTTCTTGCGCGTTTGATTTTACTGGGTTGGTAAGTTCTTTTCATGAGCTTTATTGCCTAATTGAGTTTAACAAAAACGGATAAAATAATTTGAGGATGATAGAATAAAGGTATTGCTGTGTCAATTCGCTAGTGATGTATTTTAAGGATTGTATTATTTTTCACTTCTTGTCACTATTATTTTTTTGTGCCTAGCACATTTACCTTTGCTAAAACTTTAATGAGCTCTATTTGGAATATCTGCCTATCTAAACTTGAAAACGAAGTGCCTAGTGTTGATTTCAATACCTGGATACGGCCTCTACAAGCCGTTGAAACTGAAGGACATTTAAACCTACTCGCACCAAATCGTTTTGTTTTGGATTGGATAAAAAATCATCATGTCGCACAAATAAACGAAGCTGTAACTGAATTTTCTAACGGCAAATTAACACTGGTTTTGGATGTGGGGTCAAACCGTCATACCTTGACGCCAGTTGAAACAACTTTGCCAGATGAGCCGAAAATTTCCGCACCGAAATTCGAACATTTCTTGAATAAAAACTTTACCTTTGACAATTTTATCGAAGGTAAATCAAATCAGTTTGCTCGTGCCGCAGCATTGCAAGTGGCAGAAAATTGTGGAAAAGCTTATAACCCTCTGCTTATTTATGGTGGTTCTGGACTTGGTAAAACGCATATTATGCACGCGGTAGGTAACGCTATTTTAGCAAAAAATCCAACCACTAAAATTGTTTATCTTCACTCTGAGCGTTTTGTTCAAGATATGGTCAAAGCCCTTCAACAAAATGCAATTCATAAATTTAAGGAATATTATCGCGCAGTCGACGTACTTTTAATTGACGATATTCAATTTTTTGCTGGAAAAGATCGCTCACAAGAAGAATTTTTTCATACGTTTAACAGCCTTATCGATCGTCGCCATCAAATTGTATTGACCTGCGATAAATACCCTAAAGAAATTTCAGGGCTCGAAGAACGTTTAAAATCACGTTTTAGTTGTGGTTTACCTGTATCAATTGAACCACCTGACATGGAAACACGCGCAGCCATTTTAATGAAAAAATCTTCCCTCGCAAACGTCGTTCTCCCTGACGAAGTTGCCTTTTTTATCGCGAAAAGAATGCCCTTTAACGTGCGAGATTTGGAAGGAGCCCTACGACGCTTAATAGCAAATTCAGAGTTCACAGGGCAACCTATTACCCTCGATTTCGCTAAAGACGTCTTGCAAGACTTAGTAGTTCTTCAAGATAAATTGGTCAATATTGACAGTATTCAACATACCGTTTCTGAATACTTTGATATTTCGCTCAATGATTTACTTGCAACGAATAAATTGCAAACAGTTACCCGTCCCCGTCAAATAGCAATGAGTTTAGCGAGGGAACTCACCGCGCATAGCTTTCCCGAAATTGGAAGTGCTTTTGGTGGACGCAATCACACCACCGTTATGAGTGCTTGCAAAAAAGTAGAAGAACTCAAAAAAACAGACTTAAAATTTTATGAAGATTACATACATCTGGTGCGCGTTCTATCGTCGTAAAATGTCGTTAATTTTTAATTATCAAGGTAACCCAATCGTAATCAATCAGTTATAAGTTATCAACAGGCTTGCAATGAATTTATCAACAAGTTGTGTATTTTTTTTAATGTACTTTACTTATAAAAATACACAATATATTGAAATCATTAACTATTTTAAATATACAACCCTGTTCATAACTCTGTGTATAACTCTGTGTATAACTCTTAAATTTCTGTTCATAACCCTGTGTATAACTTTGGGTTTTCTGTGTATAACTTTTACATCCTTTGATTATTAATAGTTACACACAGGTTTCGCACAGGGTTGTACACAGGGTTGTACACAAGACAAGTTATTGATTCTGATTTAAAAAAATGGGTTATGAACAGGATTTTTGCTCCCTAATAGTAATAAAGAGATAATTTAAACATAAGTTATAATCTTTAAATCTACTATATTTAT
>CAINHP010000200.1 GCA_903848905.1 uncultured Pseudomonadota bacterium | reverse complement strand
GCTGGAGTCGTGGCCATTTTTTTAATCCTTAAATCATAAAAAGAAAAGAAGTCAGAGAGTTTTGTCTATTTTACTTGGTATTGAAAACCTATCTAAACATTTATCGGCATGAAACAATAAAACTTAACAAAAAAATCGCGTTACAATACAATTTTTTTTAGAATTCATATTTTAAATTCCTTATGAAATATCATGATTTACGCGATTTTATTCATCAACTTGATAAACAAGGCGAGCTTAAACGCACCTTATATCAAGCCGACCCGTATTTAGAAATTACGGAGATTTGCGACCGCACATTAAAGCAGCAAGGTCCTGCGCTACTTTTTGAGCGCCCAAAGGGCTATAACGTGCCGCTACTCGGTAATTTATTTGGCACCCCTCATCGTGTTGCCATGGGCATGGGCGCAGACAGTGTTAGTGAGTTGCGAGAAATTGGAAAGTTGCTGGCTTATCTCAAAGAGCCAGAACCGCCCAAGGGTTTTCGTGATGCAATGGAAAAAATTCCTGTATTCAAACAAGTGCTCAATATGTCTCCCAAAATGGTTAAGCATCCAGCGTGCCAAGAGAATGTATTGCGTGGTGATGAAATTGACTTGGGGCGCTATCCTATTCAGCATTGCTGGCCTGACGACGCGGCGCCACTCATTACATGGGCGCTGGTGATTACTAAAGGCCCCAATAAAGAGCGTCAAAATATGGGCGTTTACCGTCAACAAGTCATTGGTAAAAATAAAACCATAATGCGCTGGCTGGCGCATCGTGGCGGGGCGCTCGATTTTAAAGAATGGCAAGATACCCATCCCGGCGAGCCATTTCCAGTGACGGTGATCTTGGGGGCAGATCCTGCGACAATTTTAGCCGCCGTGACGCCTGTGCCAGATAGTTTGTCCGAATACGCATTCGCAGGACTTTTGCGCGGTAGTAAAACGGAATTAGCGGATTGTTTGAGCAATAATTTGCAAGTGCCGGCAAGTGCTGAAATTGTTCTCGAAGGCTTTATTTATCCTAATGAAATGGCGCCTGAAGGACCGTTTGGGGATCATACGGGTTATTACAATGAAGTGAGTGAATTCCCCGTGTTTACCATTGAAACGATCACGGAGCGCACTAATCCTATTTATCACAGCACCTATACCGGACGCCCACCCGATGAGCCGGCTATTTTGGGGGTGGCGTTAAACGAAGTCTTTGTGCCGATTTTGCAAAAGCAATTCCCTGAGATTGTGGATTTTTATTTGCCGCCAGAAGGTTGTTCATACCGCATGGCGGTAATTTCCATGAAAAAACAATACGCAGGTCATGCAAAGCGAGTGATGCTGGGAACGTGGTCATTTTTGCGGCAATTTATGTATACAAAATTTGTGATTGTCGTTGACGATGATATTAACGTGCGCGATTGGCAAGATGTGATTTGGGCGATTACGACGCGCATGGATCCCGCGCGTGACTTAACTATTTTGGAAAACACTCCTATTGATTATTTGGATTTTGCCTCACCGGTATCGGGATTAGGGTCAAAAGTGGGGTTTGATGCAACGAATAAATGGCCCGGTGAAACGAATCGTGAATGGGGAAAAACCATTACGATGACGCCTGACATTATCACTCGCGTGAATGATATTTGGGATAAATTATAAGAATCCTTCATGCCGCGTACATAGAGTCTTTTACTTCATGGCATTTTGCGTCACAATGACACTTTGAATAATTATTTTAATTGAGTTTGCTATCATGGATTACCCAGAAAAAACATGTTCGATTGAACGCCTTGTTACGCATGAAAAATTGGTTCAAGCCACGATTGCTGGACGTAAAACACAGCAACGTCGCAATGGAGTCTATGCTTACCCAAATGAAACCTTTGAGCTTGAAGGCACAACATTTGTTGTGACGGATTTGTTTCAACAAAAATTAGGTGATATGACCGACGCTGATGCGCTAGCCGAAGGGTATCCCAATCTTGACGTGTATCGCGATTTGATTTTGAAAATGCACGGCGGTATGCAGTGGAATGATGAAGCAAGCGCTTGGGTGCATTGCTTTAAAGCGCAAGAATAAGGTTTTATAGGTTGGAGGATTGACGCTGTTGCGTCGGTTCGCTGTTATTTAGTTTCTGAAATTTAAAAAAATGATGATTTATGCCTGATTTTAAGCATTTTTTTCAACAAGATGATGATTTAGCTGTTCAAAACGCACAGCCAAAATTAAAAAAGCCACCGCTTTATCGTGTGCTTTTGCTCAATGATGATTTTACACCCATGGACTTTGTCATTGACGTGTTAATCAATTTCTTTGGGATGCCTGAAGAAAAAGCAACAACGGTGATGCTGCAAATTCACACGCAAGGCGTTGGCGTTTGTGGAACGTACTCTAAAGACGTTGCAGAAACAAAAGTGTATATTGTAAACACTTACTCGCTTGAGCATCAACATCCGCTCAAGTGCACAATGGAAGAACTTTAAGGAATTGTCATGTTAAGCAAAGCATTGGAACTTACGTTAAATACGGCATTTAAAGCGGCACGCAAACAACGTCATGAATTCATTACGGTGGAGCATTTATTGTTCGCACTCCTAGATAATCCTGATGTTATTCCCGTTTTAAAGGCGTGTAACGCGGATGTGAATACACTACGTGGACAACTTGCACGTTTTATTGATGAAACGGCATCTTATCTACCTGAAAGTACGACACGCGACACGCAACCAACATTAGGTTTTCAGCGTGTGTTGCAACGTGCGGTATTTAACGTACAGGCTTCAGAGAAAACGGAAGTCACTGGTGCGAATTTGCTGATTGCTTTGTTTAGCGAACAAGAATCTCATGCAGTCTATTTGCTGAGCAAACAAGATATTACAAGGCTCGATGTCGTGAACTATATCGCGCACGGCATTAATAAATTTGATGCAGATGATGAGCATTTCGGGCATGAAAATAGCGCAAATGGAAAACAACAAGCCTCAGAAACGGCTAATTCGCTTGAACAGTTCACGGTGAATTTAAATGAAGAAGCCGCGAGAGGGCGCATTGATCCGTTAATTGGACGTGCCCCTGAAATAGAGCGCACTATTCAGACGCTTTGCCGTCGACGCAAAAACAATCCCCTTCTTGTGGGTGAAGCGGGCGTGGGAAAAACCGCCATTGCTGAAGGTTTAGCTAAACGTATTGTGGAAGAAGATGTGCCGGATGTTTTGCTTGATTGCGTGATTTATTCACTCGATTTAGGTGCATTAGTTGCGGGGACGAAATACCGTGGTGATTTTGAAAAGCGCTTAAAAGGCTTGCTTAATCAACTCAAAAAAGAACCACACGCCATCTTATTTATCGATGAGATTCATACCATTATCGGGGCAGGTTCTGCGTCGGGCGGCGTGATGGATGCGGCGAATTTAATTAAGCCGATGCTTGCATCGGGTCAGCTGCGCTGTATCGGTTCCACAACGTATCAAGAATATCGCGGTATTTTTGAAAAAGATCATGCGCTGGCACGTCGCTTTCAAAAAGTCGATATTTTAGAGCCTTCTGTGGAAGAAACGATTTTGATTCTCAAAGGGTTAAAAAGTCGTTTTGAAGAGCATCACAATGTGAGTTATTCGCTTGATGCACTGCGCCTTGCTGCGGAATTATCCGATCGCTACATTACAGACCGTCATTTACCCGATAAAGCCATTGATGTGATTGATGAAGCGGGGGCAAAGCAGCGCATGACCGCCGAAGAATTGCGTAAATCGGTGATTGAGGCGGTGGATATTGAAGAAATTGTGGCGAAAATCGCGCGTATTCCTGCGAAATCTGTTTCGTCAAATGATGTGGATAAGTTAGCTAATTTAGAAAAAAATCTGAAAATGCTCGTGTTTGGGCAAGATGATGCGATTTCAGCTCTGGCGTCAGCGATTAAATTATCGCGGGCGGGTTTGCGTGATGCACAAAAAACGATTGGTGCTTTCTTATTTGCAGGCCCTACGGGTGTAGGTAAAACCGAGGTCACACGTCAACTCGCTAAAGTAATGGGCATTGAGCTTATTCGTTTTGATATGTCTGAATACATGGAACGCCACACAGTATCGCGTCTTATCGGTGCGCCACCGGGCTACGTTGGGTTTGATCAAGGTGGACTGCTCACAGAGCAAGTGACCAAACATCCACACGCGGTATTGCTACTCGATGAGCTTGAAAAAGCCCATCCCGATGTCTTTAACTTATTGTTGCAAGTGATGGATCACGGTACGCTCACAGACAATAATGGACGTAAAGCAGATTTTCGAAACATTATTTTGATTATGACCACCAATGCGGGCGCGGAAGAGGGTAGTCGCGCGTCGATGGGCTTTACGAATCAAGATCATGCCAGTGATAGCATGAAAGTGATTGAAAAAGGGTTTTCCCCCGAGTTTCGCAATCGTTTAGATTCCATTATCCAATTCAAACCCCTCGACGTGAACGTAGTGGGGCATGTGGTTGATAAATTTATTTTTGAACTTGAAACGTTGCTGGCGGATAAAAATGTGACGTTAACACTCGATAGCAAAGCGCGTTTGTGGCTCGCAGAAAACGGGTGCGACGCAAGAATGGGGGCACGTCCTATGGCGCGATTGATTCAAGAGCGGATCAAAAAACCGCTGGCCAATGATTTACTTTTTGGCGAACTCGCGCACGGCGGACATGTCAAAATCAGCGTGAAGAATAACGAATTGACTTTTACAATCAAAAGCCAAGAAAAAGCGCTAACAACTTAACTAACGCAAATGATGTGAGAGTGCGTTAATTTAGATTAACGTACTCGGAACGTGATGCGACCTTTTGATAAATCATAAGGTGTCATTTCAACTTTGACACTATCACCCGTTAAAATACGAATGTAATGTTTACGCATTTTGCCTGAAATATGGGCGGTGACGATATGTCCGTTTTCTAATTGTACGCGAAACATAGTGTTAGGTAGCGTATCAATTACTTTACCTTCCATTTCAATTTGATCTTCTTTAGCCATTGTGTGATTTTTTCCTCGTTAGTTTAATATTTTGTAAGTATAAATGCGCAATTATAACTGATGTTGAGCAGTCTTGCGTTTTTTCATGCCAATATAAACAAATTTTATGACACGAATAAGGCATTGACTCGTAGACAGTTGCTTTTTCGATAAAAAATAAAAAGTGAATTCTAAAAAAGTGGGGCAAATGAGGCAATAAAAGTATGCAATACCACATGCTTTTTTAGTGTTTCTGGTAATAATATTTTTAAATAATTGAATTAAAATAAGTATTTTTATGATATGTCTCGTGCAAATAAAAGAGATTAGCATTTAGTCGTTAAACCTATTTGATTATGTTATTTCGATGTTTTTATCATGTATTCAATCGGCTAAGAGTAGTCGATTAAATCGTTAAAAAATAATAATGGCACGTTACTCTTAATCGCGGAACTTGCCGTGACATCGATGATTATTCTTCCTGCGTTTGCGATGCGACTTGGACTTGGAGCGAGTTTAACAGGTGCTCTGCGCATCGCTTTGATGAAAGCGTCAAGTAGATAGTTCATGAAGGTGCAGGGGAGTAACCTTTGATTGTGAGGTGGGTAAAGTTTTGTTACTATTTTAAATAAGGTTACTATTTACAGGGCAACGTAATGAGTGAAGAAGAAAAAAAACTCTGTGCTTTATGTCAACTCACTGTTGAAATTTCGGGATTTACGTTAAAAACGAAAACGGACGAAAAAAACTTTTGTTGCGAAGGTTGCAAGGGAATTTATGAAATTCTCCATGAAAGTGATGTAATGCCTCAATGACATTTACGTTAAGCAAGAGAGCTAAAAATGAAGCAAGCCCATAAAGTCATGCAACATAACATGGATACATTGTCCAAAGAAAAGTCAGTTTTATCATTCTTTACTAAATGAACGGATTGGTTTGCTGCATGAGAAAAGCAGTAATAGGCTCGTTTTTTTAAACGGTAGATGAATCCGATGATTGCGTCAGCGGCAAGGGCACTCAGTTCGGTATCGGTTATTGTGAATTCATGGCGTTTGAATAAAGACTAAGGGAAATTGGTATGGATCATTCAACCATGGATCACAGTATGTCCATCATGGCCGCATCGGGTGGCTTTGATTATGGCTTAGCTTTTATGGCGGGCGTGCTGGGTAGCGGACATTGTTTGGGAATGTGTGGCGCGTTAGTGTCGGGCTATTTTATGAATTCCACGTCCACACGCAGTTATTTACCGTATATTTTTTATCAACTCGCGCGTATTAGTATTTACACGCTGGTGGGATTTGCTGCCGCTGCGCTAGGCGTGGCGCTGGTGTCGAGTGGTATTTTTGGTAAAGTGCAAAGCCTTTTGCAAATGTTTATTGGCCTTGTGGTGATTGTTTTAGCCTTTGGTATTTTAGGCTGGTTTAAGTTTCAAGGTTCCATGCGTCTCATTCCAATGACTTTTTTGCGCAAAGGATTTGCCACTTCAAGGACAAAAGGCGGTCTACTTGGTGCGTCGTTAGCGGGCGTATTAAATGGATTAATGCCTTGCCCACTGACATTTGCGATGGCAGTGAAAGCGACGTCCGCTCCTACCTTACTTGATGGTGGACTGTTGATGTTGACGTTTGGGGCGGGTACACTGCCGACGATGTTATTTATCAGTGTTGCGTTTGGTAAAATGAACGCGCATTTTCGTGGATTGATGCTCAAATTTGCCGCGTTCATTATGATTATTATGGGACTGAATACGATTTACATGGGACTTTCGTTTTATACGCTTGAGACGTTTTTACATCACAATGTTGCCCATGATGTTAAAAATGAAATCGACAACGCGATAGTTCTTTTCATGCAAGCCCTGCAATTTGTTAAAGAATGGATTGTAGTGTTGATTAATCAACAATAACGCTGTCTAAGTAAACATCAAGCGTTTCTATTGCGCTAACAGTTGAAACGGGCAATTTTTCACCCTTTTGCCAACGAGTGAAAGCGTCTTTTTTATTGATACCCGTGATTAAAAACAATAGCGTTTGGGTATTACTCAACGCTTTTGCACTAAGTGTAACACGCTCTGAAGGTGGTTTACGGGAATGATAAATTTCATGAACTAACGCCGTTTCGTCGTGTACTTCTGCTGGAAATAAACTGGCAATATGACCATCTTCGCCCATGCCAAGTAAGACTAAATCAAATGGCAAGGCATTTTTGATAATTTCTCGATAGGCATCCGCGCTTTCTCTTGTACCCAATTCGGTTGGTATATTAAAAATTTGCGATGCTGGAATAGCGACGTGATTTAACCACGCCTTTGTCACCATCACGCTGTTTCTATCTGTATGATTAACAGGCAGAACACGCTCATCACCATGATAGATAAACCACTTTGACCACTGCGCGTCACTGTTAGCAAGCAGGGAATAGACTTTCTCGGGTGTTTTTCCGCCTGCTAAGACAAATTTAAATTGTCCGTGCTGCGCAATAGCTTGCGAGGCTAAGGTTAAGATGCGCTCACAGACAGTTTGAGCAATTTGATCGGCAGGTTGATTAATTAGCATAAATATAAAATGTGACGAATTTTTTAGTTGAATAAAATTTAGGGTGAAGGGTGAAAATTAAGGTACAAAAAAACTGCATGGGTAAAAACATGAATACCCATGCAGCGTGATATTTGAATAGTTATTTTTCGGGTGTTAACGACGTTCGCCAGCCATGACAGTCTTTATCAAATAATCGGCTGTCTTCAGGGCCCCATGAGCCAGCAGGATAGGTCGCAACATAATCGCGCTCGATTGCCCATGTTTGTAGAATAGGATCCACAATTTGCCAAGCATGTTCCACTTCATCAAAATTAAGAAATAATGAACGATCGCCTTTCAATACATCGAGTAGTAAATCTTCATAAGCATCGACCACTTTTTCATCTGAATTTCTAAAACTGGCATCAAGTGAGCTTGTGCGAGTTTTCATTTCAAGACCGGGTTCTTTCACCGTCATTTCGATGCGAATACACTCTTCAGGCTGAATGCCGAGTATGACCCAATTTTGATCCACCGTAGCATGGTGCGCACTATCATGGAAAAATTGAAGTGGCGGCTGTCTAAAACAAATCGAGATGATGGATTGTCCTTTTTTCATGCGTTTGCCGGTGCGCAAATACATCGGCACATCACGCCACCGCCAATTATCAATATATAACTTCATTGATGCATACGTTTCGGTAATACTGCCTTCGGGAATGTGTTCTTCTTCTAAATAGCTTTTGACTTTTTCGTCATTGACGACGCCGCTTGCATATTGTGCGCGGAACGCTTGCGCGTGAACGGCTTGTTTTGGAATGGGGCGAATGGATTTGAGTACTTTCACTTTTTCGTCGTGTAGCGCCTGTGCTTCCATTGAAACGGGGGGTTCCATTGTGACAAGTGTTAATAATTGCAGCAAGTGGCTTTGGAGCATATCGCGCATGGCACCGGAGCTGTTGTAGTAATCCCCACGATTATCAATACCAATGCTTTCTGAATGCGTAATTTGAATGTGGTCAATATAATTGCGATTCCACAGCGGTTCGAGCATGACATTGGCAAATCGGAACACCAATACATTTTGAACTGTACCTTTACCTAAATAATGATCGATTCGGTAAGTTTGCTCTTCGGTAATATAGTGGCTAATGCGTTTTTGTAGGGCTTGAGCACTTTCTAAATCATAGCCAAAAGGTTTTTCAATGATAACGCGGCGCCAGCCATGTTGCTGCGTTAATAACTTGTTTTTATCTAATTCTTCAACAACAAAGCCAAAATCGGCTGGGCTGATCGACAAATAAAAGGCAATGTTTTTAGGAAAAATAGGCTCTTCGAGCATTGTTGTTAATTTGGTATAACATTCGGGTTGCTGCAAATCTCCTAAATGATAATGTAGCCGCTGAGAAAAACGCTTAAAAACAGATTCATCGAAAGCCTCTTTGGTTTTCAATTTAATCATGTCGCGCACTTCACTGAGCCATTTTTCTTGAGTCCAATCCCGTCGCCCAACAGCCAGGATTTTTGTCCCTTCCGGCAGTTGATTTGCTTCATCTAAATGATAAAATGCGGGCATTAATTTCACGCGGGATAAATTCCCCGCAGCACCAAAAATGACATAAGTACAAGCTTCAACATTCATACGTATAACTCCTAAAATAGAAGGGAAGGGAAACTATTTCAGATTATAGCGCAGTTATATTTTTGATGAGATAGGGATTTTTTTTACTTATAAAAATTTT
>CAINHP010000199.1 GCA_903848905.1 uncultured Pseudomonadota bacterium | reverse complement strand
GACAAATATTTGCCAATTCCAAAAGACGCCTTCCCTAAAGGTTCAAACGGTGTCATTTACTGGCCAACCAAATCTGCAAATTTCTAGTACTTTCTAGAATTTTCAGAACGCTACAAATGATTTCCACTTAGCCTAACTTTTCTTCGATTAGGCAATTCATTATCGGCATACTTTTATCGTTACCTAAAGTATGCCGATATTCCTCAACCGATTATCAAGAAAAAATACAAACTAACACCATAATGCGAGATAATATGATGTTAGTATTTATTTTAAATGGCCTTCATGAAAAAAATAACACAAAATCTGGCTTGGTCTTTTCTTATTTTAGGTGGCACACTCCCACAAATCGTTTTTGGACTGGATTCAGATGTGCAGACGTTAGCTGCAAATACAGGAGCCATTGATTTTTTTGAAATTACTTGCACAAAAAGTAATGACAAAACTATCGGCGATACTGACCATTTAAATTTTAAACTCATTGAAAATGATGGTTCTGCACAGACACAGACCCAGACTCAAAACCAGTCAGCACCTCAACTTTTAAACGCAACGTTAACAAAATTAAAATTAAATTCAAAAATTACCAATATCTCAGCAAGTACTAATAACGTTTTCAGCCTTAAAGGTGGAAATGGTGCCTACACGCTAGGTATCGATACATTAGGAACAAATTTATCCATAAAAACAGTTCAAAATTATACTATTCAATACCAATGTCTAAATGCAACAGGACAAGCCACAAACGGCTCCTCGACGCTAACAAAACAAAATATACCTTCAACAACCAAAACTTTAGCAAATGGTAAGACGGCAAAATACGTCATTAACTGTGCAAAAAATGCAACGTCAGGCAATACTGACAGCGTGAAAGTCACGCTATTCAATAACACATTTGCCCCACCAGTAGCGTTACCGCCATCTAATACAGACGTTGCATCAACGGGCACGCTCGCTGCGCAAGTCATCAGTGGAAATAAGGCTAAAAACACCATCGGAGCAAATATAGAGCTTCAAAGTGGCAATGGAATTTATAATGTCATGGTCAACAGTCCTACCAATGCAGCAAAATCTTATCATTTTGACTACACCTGTTTAAATAGTACGAATATCCCTACTCAAACATCCCCTTTAAAAAAACTACAAGATAAATAACAAGGTACAAAAAATATGAAAAATTTTCTTTTTTTGGCGTTACTTAGCTTGTCGAGCAATAGCTTTGCGCACGATTTCAGCAGTCAGTTAGGCAATGATATTTCATCAACTGATTACATTTATATTTCATGTGACAATTTAGCTGATAAGATTCACGTTGAAATTAGTGGCAACAAATCAGTGGGCACTCCCATTATTAGCGCCCAAATTTTTAAAGACACTAAAGCAAAAAATATAACCTCACAAGGCAATAATAGTGTGGACTTTCAAGGTGGTGGTGGTGCCTATCAAATGACCATAAATAAAAATAAAAAAGGTGTGGTTAATTATGCGCTGGTATACCATTGTGAAGATGCAAATGGGGAGCACACTGAAACCGATTTAAATGAATTACAAAATCAATGAAAACGATTTTACTCCTTGCAGCAGCCCTGCTGACCTCAAATGTTAATGCTGCAACTGTCGGCGAACAAGCACCACATTGTGCGTTGACGTCACTCAATAACGTGCCCGCGCATTTTCACGAATATGCGGGAAAAGTACTTTATGTGGATTTTTGGGCATCTTGGTGCAGCTCGTGTTTACAGTCGTTTCCGTTTTTGAATCTACTTGCCCATGAATTTGGCGATCAAGGTTTGCATATTGTCGGCGTGAATTTAGATGAGCAAATTGACGATGCTCACGCTTTTTTAGCGCATCATCCCTCAAAATTCACTATCACTAATCGTGGTGGTGAACAATGCGCCAAAAGTTTTAATGTCGAGGCCATGCCCACTTCTTACCTAATAGATAAACATGGCGTGATTCGCTATATTCACCAAGGATTTCGAGAAGGTGAAATAGACGAATTAAAAGTGCAAATTGCTAAATTGCTCGGTGAAAAATAAGCTCATGCGGCGCTATTTTTATTTATACCTATGTTTATTTATTCTGTCGGGTTGCAGCAGCATTTCACCGTGGGAGCGTGGAACGCTCGCAAAAGAACACATGAGCCTTGAACCCTCGCCCATGCAAAACAGTTTACGTTCACACCAATACGGCAGTCGTGAAGCCGCATCGGGTGGAAGTGCATCAAGCGGAGGTGGTTGTGGCTGCTATTAAGTCAACTACACTTGCCGCGCTCACCGCAGCCGCCCTCGCCCTTCCGTTAACAACAATTTACGCAAGCGACGAAGAAACCACCTTTCAATACGGCAACTATCAAGACGGGGCGCGAAATTTATTCACAACCCAAAGCGGCTTAAAACCCATTGAAGTGGATAGTCTACAAAGTAGCACCAAATTAAAACTCGCTGACCGTGTTCGTCTTGCGTTTAATTACTCGCAAGATACATGGAGCGGTGCCACGCCCATTACCACCGCGCCACTGGCTTTTGGTGGCAACCGCGCTAGTCCCTTTCGCGCGAGCACGATTAGCGGTGCCTCACCTTATTTGCAACCTAATAGCGGCCTTGTTTATGTCGATGCACAGCATAATCCACTGCAACAAAATCTTGATACAGGCGCTTATTCTAAAAATACCCAATTAGTTCACACACTCTCGTCCGCGTCACCCGAAACACGCAAACAGGGTGATTTTCGGGTTGGCTACGATTGGGACGAAGCGAGCTTAGATGTTGGCGCGGGAACGTCTGCGGAAAATGATTACAACTCGAGCTTTGGCAATATCGCAGGGCGTCTTGATTTTAACAAAAAACTCACCAGCGTGAATTTTGGCTCCAGTTATACATCGAGCAATACCGAAGCGATGCTCGATCACGATGCTGTGCCTTATATTGAAAAAAGCACTTTTGCGACGCGTGTGCAATCGCTTGCCAATGGCGTCAAAATGGTCACTGGTTCACGCGAAGATTGGGCGGGGAATGTAGGTATCACGCAGGTATTAAATAAATCTGCACTGATTGAAGGCAATGTCAGCTATACAGCCAGCAAGGGATATATGGCGAATCCCTACAAAGTCATGGAAGTTTTATTTATTGATCCAACGCAAATCATCGATACAGAAGGCAAACTCAAAGCGAGTATGCGGGCATTCTTAGAGCAACGCCCCAGCGAGCGCAATCAATGGACGGAAAGTTTGCGTTACGTTCAACACATTGCTCCACTTGATGCGGCATTGCATGTAGACTACCGTTTTTTTCACGACGATTGGGGAATTGCAGCGCATACGTTTTCAGCTGACTGGATTCAACCGTTGGGCGATGGCTGGTCAATTACGCCGCGTGTACGCTATTACACACAGGATAGTGCCGATTTTTATACGCCCTATTTGGTCTCTAATCAAGCAGCAAGTAAAAGTGTGATTGATCCAATAACGCAAAAAATCACCAGCGTCAAATACGACCCTAAATTATTACCGAAAAATTACTCAAGTGATTACCGCTTATCGGGTTATGGTGCGTTAAGTGGGGGTTTATCTGTCACTAAAAAATTCGCTAAAGGGATTGAACTTCAAGCGGGCGCAGAATATTACACACACGCAGGCGGTTTAAAACCCGGTGGCGGCGGTGAAGGTAATTATGCCGATTTTGATGGTTATTTAATCAATGCTGCGTTGAAAGTCGATCTATCAACGCTATCACTCGCTAATTCCATGCACAGCGAACACGGCGAACATAATCATCACTCACATCATCATGGCACAGGTGCCCCTGCAGGCGTCATGTTTGACCATGTTCTCAGTCAAACCGGTGAGACCATGATTGGTTATCGCTATATGTATGGCAATCAAGCCGGCATGACACAAAATGGCACGAATACGGTTAGCGATGCAACGATTGTCAATCGTGCTTGTGGAGGGCAACAATGCTACGTCACTCCGCATGAGATGAGCATGAATATGCACATGATTGAGCTGATGTATGCGCCAACCGATTGGCTGACATTAATGCTTATGCCACAATTTATGGATATGCACATGACCATGCGCCCACTTGATGGTGCACCTAAGTCACCAAGTATGACCACGCCACTAGGCGCCGCTATTCTTCACTCTGCTCATGAACACACCACAGGCGGCATGGGCGATACAGGAATGTATGCGCTGTTTAATGCGTTTGATAAAGACAATCAAAAAATCACGGTCAGTTTAGGTATGAGTGCGCCTACCGGTGACTCAGATATTAGATTACGCAATACACATCAACAAGATTTAGGTTATATCCATTATGGGATGCAACTCGGTAGCGGCACATGGGATTTTAAACCGGCGGTAACGTATACCAATCAAATTGATGATTGGTCACTAGGCGCACAAGTAAACGGCACAGCACGTTTTGAGTCGAGTAATAAAGCAGGCTTTGCGCTGGGTGATATTTTCCAAGCAACCAGCTGGGGGAGTTATGGCTGGACGCATTGGTTATCCACTTCCGTTCGTGGTGTCTATACGCTACAAGGCGAGCTTAAAGGCGCCTATCGTGGCGTCTATCATCAAATTGGCGCAATGGACTATACAAACAATTATGGCGGCCAATTTGTGGACATAGGGTTTGGCATTAACGCTGCTATGCCAAGCGGCAAGCTACAAGGTAATAGTTTACGTGTTGAATGGCTACAGCCTGTGCTTGATGATGTGAATGGTTACCAACTTCCGCGTGAAGGAGCACTATCGGCAACATGGTCATATATGTTCTAATGAAGTCACCTTTGTGCAAATAACTTACTTTCACCTTCTGGAAAAACCTTTTGAATAATCGCATTAAAATTATTGGCGGCACATGGCGCAGTCGCCTAATTGCTGTCATTGATGAACAAGGACTTCGTCCAACGCCCGCTCGCGTGCGTGAAACTCTGTTTAATTGGCTACAGGCTGACATTTTTAACAGTCAATGTTTAGACGTATTTTCAGGAAGTGGCGCACTAGGTTTTGAAGCGGCGTCGCGTGGGGCACGTTTAGTGGTGGCCATTGAAAATAATGTCCCCGCGTATCAAGCACTCAAAGACAATGCAGCCAAACTCAGCGCTTCTCAAATGACCTTCTTTCAAAAAGACGCCCTCGCCTACTTAGCCGCACCCGCCAACACACAATTTGATATTGTATTTTTAGACCCCCCTTTCGGGCTGGGTTTAATTGCGCAAAGCATTGAACTGCTCGACAAACACCAGTGGTTAGCCCCTTATGCAAAAATTTACGTCGAAACAGAAAATACGTTAAATATTGATGCGAACATTCCGAAAAATTGGCATGGCTTGAAACATAAAGTCGCAGGTGAAGTCACTTATCGTTTATTTGAAAATCGTAGCGACAAATAGTAGGTTGTTACTCAAAATGCGAAGCAACATTACTTCATATAAGATGGCTATCTTTGCGCGGCTACATCACCAGGTTTTAGCTGTAAAACTTTTCTCATTACGCCATTCCAAATGTTCACCATTTTGACCAATGACATTCATTGACTCATTTTTTTGATGTCAATCACTACATCCCCAGCCCCTCTTCAAAGGGGAAAGCACAAAAAAACCCCTACCGCTTGCGCGATGAGGGTCATTTTTCTGATTAAAGACTCACAAGAATTGTTTTGCGAAATTAGCAATCGCTAATCCTAAAATAGCGCCTAACATCCATTTAACTAAATTGACTTCGCCTTTTAACTGTTCAAAACGTGATTCTATTTTTAATTCTAATTCTTTTAAATCTCTTTTCGTTGCAATATCTGCATTGTCTTGTGCATCTCGCAGTGCTTCTGAAATACCTTCAGCTTGTTTTTCTTCAAAGCCCGCTTCTTGTAACTTGCGGACAAATTTATGCGTGTCAAACATGACTGCTGCCATTATTTAATACCTCCTCACATTTTTTTAATATAAAAAATCATACCACAAAAAAAACCACCACAGCACGCCCAGATGCCATGGTGGTCTTTCGTTCAGTATTACTTAGATCAATGAAAAAATGCAATTTTAATCAGCGCACTGGTAATTATGCCAAGTGACAAAAGAATCGCTTTATTTGTCCATTTGGTAAATTGCGAATCCATTTTTAACGCTGTGAGCTCTCTATTTATAGCAGATGTAATCCTCAACTCTAACTCACTTAACCGCAAATCCAAATAATCTTTTGTTACGGTATCGCCTTGAACTTTAGCAATCGATTTTGCAATAGACTCGGCTTGATTGCGTTCAATGCCCGCGCTGACAAGCTCTGTTGTCACCTGTAATGTGTCAAATAACGCCATTTAATTTCTCCCAACTATTTTCTAATATGATAAATCATACCACAAAAAAAACCACACACAGCACGCCCGGATGCCATGGTGGTCAATTCCCACTAGCTCAATAAACAAAACCCCCACCGCTTGCGCGATGAGGGTTCAATTATAAATTTACTTATTTAGTGAATAATTAAACATGTTGCATCAACTTTAAAATACCCGCCATTAAAGCGATAGATCCACCTAACATCGCTCCGAGTTTAATGGTCATTCGATATTCCATTGCTTGCATCTCGGATTTCAACACTAACTCTAACTCTTTTAAATCACGTTTAGTGGCTGTTTCAGATTCTTCTTGTGCATTACGCAACGCTTTTGCTACACCTTCCGCTTGCTTTTGATCGAAACCAGATTCTGTTAAAGTCTGAACAAATTGCAGTGTGTCAAATGTTACAGAGCTCATAATAACTCTCCCAATTCAATTTTTTCTAATTGTATCACATTCTTCTTTTATGAAAAAAATACACAAAAAAACCTCCACCATTTCAGAAGCGCTTGCTGCTGAGTAACACTAAAAACAAAAGTAGGCAGAATACCACATGACTATAACCTCTTAATACGAAGCAACATTACTTCATATAAGATGATATAAGATGGTTATTTGTGCGCGTTTACATCACAAACTTTTAGCAGTAAAACTTTTCTCATTACGCAATTCTAAATACTCACCATTTTGCCCAATGACATACAGGCCTTTTTTGATAGCATACGTTGCTACGTTAGCTGGAATCACCATCCCTGCAACAGCGCCACTAATTCGTTTGTTAACATGGTCAGGTAGGAAGCGTTTGATTTTTTCTAAACGTTCAAGATGCTCGTTAACATCGTCAATACTTAAATTGCTTTTACATTCAATAGCCACCACGTCTTGATTGTTG
>CAINHP010000198.1 GCA_903848905.1 uncultured Pseudomonadota bacterium | reverse complement strand
GATTGAAGCGTTTTCCATAAATCAGCAAAGACATCTTTAGGCATATCAGGGTGGCGTAAAATGCTGTGGGGAGCATTAATCAACTCACTTTTTGTATGGCCGCCTATGCGAACTAAATCGTCATTCGCATAGGTGATGATGCCTTTTAAATCTGTTTTAGAAACGATCAAATCCGTATCGGTAAGGACATATTCTTGATTCGTAAGCATGTTAATTCACAGTTAAGGGTTAAAATTTATAAAATTGCAATTCGTTGACATAAATAAATTCTAATTCGTGTTCACTTTAACACGCTATAAATTTAATATGACCATTATAATAGGCTTTATGTTCTGTTATCGGTAGCGCAGCATTTTTTTGTAATCAACATCGTACAATCGTCAGAAAAGGAAAATAGACTTTATGAATCGCATGCAACGCCCAGTAGTAGTTTCATTTTCAGGGCATGATCCCAGCGGAGGCGCAGGTATTCAAGCGGACATTGAAACCATAACGAGTCATCAGTGTCATGCGGCAAGTATTATTACGTGTTTAACTACTCAGAATACTTTAAATATAGCAAAAATTGTGCCGCAAAAGCCTGAAGATATTATTTATCAAGCTGACCTATTGCTGCGTGATATGCCGGTACACGCATTTAAAATTGGTTTAATTGGTCACGATGATGTAGCACACGCTATTTATGATGTAATTCATAAATATCCTCTTATTCCCGTAGTTTTAGATCCTATTCTTGCTGCAGGTGGCGGGAAAGATTTAGCAGATACGGCCTTAATGGATACGATTCGAACACTTTTGTTACCGTTAACCACGGTATTGACGCCAAATTTTAAGGAGGCTAAGCGTTTAACGCAACTAGATGACGTTAATGCGTGTGGTGCACGTCTGCTTGATTTAGGAGCTGAATATGTTTTAGTGACGGGTGGCGATGAAAATACAGAAAGTGTGGTGAATCAATTATTCAGTAAAAAACATCATGAAAGTTATACATGGTCAAGATTGCCGTTGCATTACCATGGGTCAGGCTGTACGTTGGCGTCTAGTATCGCATCTTTATTGGCACTTGGCGTGACGCCAGTTCAAGCAATCAATGATGCGCAAGAATATACATGGCATAGTTTGCAAAGTGCTTATCAAACCGGTGGTGGCCAAGTGAATCCTAACCGATTATTTTGGAGGTAAATGACCATGCTTCCCATGCCTAAAAATGGACTTTACGCCATCACACACACAGAAAATCAATCTATTGACGCTATTCTGGCGCAAACGTATGCTGTTTTGCGTGGTGGTGCAAAGATTGTGCAATACCGAGATAAAAAACCAATTGATGCACGCCTGCTGGCTAAAGCATTGGTGCAACTGTGTCATCAATTCGAGGTTCCTTTGATAATTAACGATAATGTAGAATTGGCATTGGCTGTGGGTGCGGATGGCGTTCATTTGGGTGAAAGTGATGGCAGTATTCAGCAGGCCAGAGTCCAATTAGGCGGTAGCGCGATTATTGGGGTGTCTTGTTATAATAATACAGAGCGTGCTGTCGATGCGCAAAGACAAGGAGTAAATTATGTGGCATTTGGCAGGTTTTTTGCTTCTAGTACTAAGCCATTAGCAGCGCCAGCGCAATTAGAAACGTTGACGAAGGCAAAAAAAATAATAGGTATTCCAGTTGTTGCTATTGGCGGTATTTTGCCTGAAAACGGGCGCGATTTAATTCATGCTGGAGCAGATATATTGGCGGTTATTGGTGGTTTGATGACAAAGGAACCTGAATTGTCCGCTCGTGTTTACGATGATTTATTTGCATTGAAGTGACATTAATTTGTCGCAAGTTGGCACGTTATGTTAATTCGAACGTTTTTAATTTTACTTATTTTTGGATTTTTTATGACAGAAAAAAATGCTAATGCACTACAAAGCATTCAAATTCCAGCAACCTCGACACATAAATATTCGATTATATGGTTGCATGGATTAGGTGCCGACGGACATGATTTTGAAGGGATTGTACCTGAATTGAATTTAATTGATTCTTCGAGTGTTCGTTTTATATTTCCCCATGCCCCTGTGCAAGCCATTACGGTGAATCGTGGTATGGAAATGCGTGCATGGTACGATATTTTGAGCATGGAGGAGTTGCAGCGCGAAGTGGATGTAGCGGGTATTGAGCGTTCGACACAGTTAGTGAATCAATTAATTCAAAAAGAGATTGATCGAGGAATTTCAACTAAAAATATTCTTCTAGTGGGATTTTCACAAGGTGGCGTTTTAGCACTGCATGCAGGCCTTCGCTATCCTGAACCTCTAGCGGGGATTATTGCTTTATCTGCGTATCTGCCAACACTTGACAGTTTAAAAACACAACGCGCACCGGCTAATAACAATACCCCTATTTTCATGTCTCATGGCATTATTGATTCAGTAGTTGCGGTTGAAACAGGAAAAGCGGCATTTGATGGCTTAAAAGAGTTAGGTTATCACATTGAATGGCATGATTATGTTATGGAACATAGTGTCTGTATAGAAGAAATTGAGCAAATTGCGTTGTTTATTAATTCGGTTTTTAAATGAATCAAGCGGTCAGTTTGTTTTCAGTAAAGGATTTAACTGTTAAATTCAACGATGTGAGTGTTGTTGATGCGATAAGCTTTGATATTCATGCAGGCGAAACATTTGCCTTAGTGGGTGAGTCGGGTTCAGGGAAATCAATGACGGCACTCGCGGCACTTAATATATTGCCGTTTAACGCCGTGGTAGATAGCGCTGTCATGATTTTGAAGAATGATAATTTAGCGCATTTTACAGAGCAAGAATGGTGTAAAGTGCGTGGACGACGGATTGCAATTATTTTCCAAGACCCTATTGCCTCACTTAATCCAGTCATGAAAATTGGGGCGCAAATTGCTGAAGTTATTCAATTGCATTTTGATTTACCTAAGCAAGCGATAAGGCAACGTGTAGTTGAGTTACTTGAACAAGTAGAATTACCAAATGCGACAACGCGTCTGAACGATTATCCACATCAGCTCTCTGGTGGACAGCGTCAGCGCGTTATGATTGCAATGGCACTTGCAGGTCAACCCGATTTACTGATTGCCGACGAGCCTACCACTGCTTTAGATGTGACGATTCAAGCGCAAATTTTAGATTTGCTTAAATCCATTCAGAAAAAAACAGGCATGGCGCTTTGGCTCATTAGCCATGATTTAGCGCTTGTCGCTAGTATTGCACAGCGCGTAGCGGTCATGCAAAAAGGAAAAATTGTCGAAGTAGGGCAAGCGCAAGCTATATTCGATAACCCGAAGCATCTATATACCCAGAAATTAATTTCCTCGCTGCCATCGATGCAAAGTTGCGAGTCGAGAGCCATTAAGCCGAATGCAAAATCGTTTCTTGAGGTACGACATTTTTCGTGTTTTTATCCTATTCGCAAAGGTATTTTTAAGCGTGTAGTGAATTACGTTCGCGCGGTTGATGATGTGAGCTTCACTTTGCAGCGTGGAAAAACATTGGCGTTAGTTGGTGAGTCTGGCTGTGGTAAAACGACATTAGGTAAAGCACTGCTCCATTTGATTCCATTCAATAGTGGTGAGGTATTTCTAGATGGCATTGCTTTTCACAATTTGTCGAATGAGTCACTGCGTCAAGAACGTGCTGCTATGCAAATTATTTTTCAAGATCCTTTTTCGTCAATGAATCCGCGTTTACTGGTTGGCGACATTATTGCAGAAGGACTAAGCGCTTTGCGGCCAGAAATGGCGATAAGTGAGCGTGAGGAGCGTGTTCGTCAATTATTGCAACGCGTCGAATTACCTGAAGATGCGATGTATCGTTATCCGCATGAATTTTCTGGCGGTCAACGTCAGCGCATATGTATTGCTCGAGCGCTTGCTGTTGAACCTAAAGTCATTATTTGTGATGAGCCAACAAGTGCTTTAGATGTGTCTGTGCAATCGCAAATTATTCAATTGCTTAAAACACTTCAAGAAGAGCAGGGCATGAGTTATTTATTTATTACTCATGATTTGGCGGTGGTGTCTGAAATTGCAGATGAGGTGGCAGTGATGTATCGAGGAAAGATTGTCGAGCAAGGCGCGGTTGCGCAGATACTCACGCAACCTCAACATGCTTATACGCAGAAATTAATTTCGGCTATTCCTTGCGCAGTAAATTAAGCACTAATGCGGCTAATGGCTGTTTTTGCTAAAGGCGATAAGCCTTCGCCATCATGTTGG
>CAINHP010000197.1 GCA_903848905.1 uncultured Pseudomonadota bacterium | reverse complement strand
GCACACTAGGCTCAATAGAAATACTTTGCTTTAAATATCGCATTGCTTTAATAAGGTCAGATGCTCTTGCACTTAACTTCCCTAAAACCATCAACAAAACAGCGTCACTGCCATGACCAATTAACCAACGTTCAGCCACTTCTAATTGTTGCTGAGGATTAGACGACTGAATATTACCAAATAAGACAAGCAGTGTATCGCTCCAATTCGCAGACAGCGCTTTCACCAATTCATCTTCAATAGTCTCACCTGCACCTACATCAATGACTGCTGCAAAGTAAATTGCTGCCACACCACGCATGACTTTAACTGACAATGGAATTTCTGCCCATAAAGTCTGAAGCGCTTGTATATTGCGCTCACTTGCCGTTTTTTTGAGTAAATTACTAAATACTTCAATCTCAACGAGTTTCAGATCCGCTTCCATTAGTACTTTTTGTGTATTCAGTGCAGGAATCAGTGAACGCAGAGAATCCCAATCTTCTAATTTTTGATAAGTTTGATGTAATAATCTCAGAATACTGGCGTGTGTCGGATTAATAGAATGCAATCTTGTCAGTGTTTCCAATGCAAGATCAAACTGCTGACCAGATAAATTGAGTTCAGCTTGTGTTAAACCGACCACAATTTCGTCGTCAGCGCCATGTAGCGCTGCATTTTGTAAATATTCATCACGTTTATCAAATGCACCACGCGATTGCGCAGCTCGCGCAGCAGTTAAATAATGAATAAGCGGTGCACCACTGTGTGAGGCATGTTTGATTAAAATACTTTCAGCGTCTTCCCAATTCCCTTCAGCTGAATCCACTAAACCTTTAATTAATGCTTGTTGTGAAATAGCGAGTTTGTTCGTTTCAACGCGCTTTCTAATTTGTTTAGGCAGACGTAATGTCCATCCAATGAGTCGAAATAAAATGTATAGAATAAAAAAAACAGTCACTAATGCGCCCAAAAAAACAAATAGTGATGTTTCAACAGACCATTGCTCAATACCAATTAGTACATAGCCTGCACTGTTTAAATTAGTTAACCATTGACTACCATAAAATGCTGCGGAGCCTAGCGAACCTAAAATTATTAAAAGAAAAATGGCTTTTTTCATAGGTATAATTCTTCTTAGGGTTGCGCCGGTGCGGCGGGTGCTTCGTCTGAATTTTTAGACGATTTAACGGAAGAGGGTCCAGACAGTGCTTTGTCGGTTTCAACGCGCAATTTCGTAATATCGCGCAACATTTTCAATGACAAACTAATATCAGGGAATTGACTACGAATTCTAACGTCTGCGAGTTTAGTCAATGCGGCAGAAAAACGCTCCATTTCTTTTTCTTTCACAAAATTTTGTATCAGCCATTTTTGAGCATCATTTAAACTTGCTTGATAAAGCACATCATTTTGCTGAACTAAGGAAATTTTGACCATCTCGAGTTTAACGCCTAATTGTTCACGAATAAATTGCGCTTGTTCTGGCGTTAAAATTTCATTCACGTGCTGTTGAACGTGGCGAATAGTCACCATGCCTTCCAATTGACTAAGTAAACCATCTACATTGTCTTTTTTCGTTTTAGTTGGGGCAATTTCAGCAACTGGCGCTTCTACTTCTTTTCCAGCGTAGGGTAATAATAAAACAAGCGAATGCGTTTGCGATTCTAACATTTGCAGCGTGGCGTAAATACCGACTATATCCGCTGAATTAATCGCACTGATCGCCGATATATCTTTGGCTAGTTGTTCACGTACTTTATACGCTGCCGCATCACCACTTTCACGAAGGCGCTGATCAGCCGCTTCTAAAGCTTCGTGGGTCGTATTCACATCTCCCATAAGCAGTAAACGCTGATTTGCCACACTCAGTAAATATTCAGCATCGGCAAGCAGCCAATCACCACGCGTTTTACCAAGTTGACGTTGTAGCTTTTGAATTTCTTCCAATAATTCT
>CAINHP010000196.1 GCA_903848905.1 uncultured Pseudomonadota bacterium | reverse complement strand
GGCTGGCGAGTAGAGTTAATTTATCTCGCTTTGCCTAGCGCTGAAATGTCAAAAATGCGTGTATTGGAAAGAGTTGAGCATGGTGGACATAACATTCCAACGGCAGCAATAGAGCGACGTTTTCCGCGAAGTTTGCATAATTTGCTCACTGATTTCAGTTATTTGGTTGATAAGACACATTGTTTTATGAATGACAGCGAATCGCCTGAGCTGATATTTGTGCAAGAAGGTCAACATCGAGAAATTATTAATCAAACGTTATTTAATCATTTGTTACAAAAGGCAGGGTTATGAAAGAAATTAGCCAAGATACGCAAAATATACTTTTAACACTTAAAAAAGTAGCTACCGAAACGCTAGAACGTAAACAGCGATTGGGCGAATATGCCGTTGTGTGGCATCAGGGTAAACCCGTCATTCTTGAACCTAAAAGCAAATAACCGTCGTGTAGAAAGAGCCGATTGTTGATTTTAATGAGCAAGAAATGGACGATATTTTTGCGGATGTGAATAAATTGCCTGTTTTATATTCGCGAGGAAAGTATGAAAACCGGAGAAATTGCATGATTTCAAATGAAGCCAGTATGAAATTTTTGGAAGACCATATTCCCGAATTAGCAGATGCCGCGTTTACACAAGCCTATTGGCAAGCATTGGCGAATGGTAGTAGCGTGTTAAAAGTTGAAAAAGGCGAAATTATTGAAGTATTTCCCGATGGTTCGCGCAAGTTTATTAAAAAAATCAATCCTTTAATTCCGGTGCCATTGGGGAAAAAACGGATTACGCAATGAATGATGAGCCACGTTTAAGAATGTTTGCGGGGGCAAACGGTTCAGGAAAAAGTACCTTAAAATCCGTTATCAATCCGGCTTTGCTTGGCGTTTACATTAATCCCGATGACATTGAGCGTGAAATAAAAGAATTTGGATTTCTTAATTTAGCGGCTTATCGTGTTAGTACCAATGAAAAAGAAGTGCTAACTTTTTTTAAAAATTCGACATTATTGGCACTGGCTGATTTACTTGACGATGTTGAGAATCTTTGTTTCACAGATAACAAACTTGTTTTTTTGGGTGTTAATATAAATTCTTATTTCGCATCGGTTGCATCGGATTTTATTCGACAAAAATTACTCGAAACTGCAACATCGTTCACATTTGAAACGGTTATGTCATCGCCTGATAAAGTTGAATTTTTGAAAAAAGCACAACAACTGGGATTTCGAACTTATTTATATTACATCACGACAGAAGATCCCATTATTAATGTATCGCGTGTTCAGCATCGTGTAAAAATGGGCGGGCATCCTGTACCAACAGACAAAATCATCAATCGTTATCAACGCTCACTTGATTTACTTTTTTATGCGGTAAAAGCGAGTAATCGCGCCTATATTTTTGATAATTCAGGAAATGAACGCATTTGGTTAGCTGAAATAACCGACGGACAAGAGCCTGAAATGAAAACAGAGTACATGACTGATTGGTTTAAAACGGCACTGTGGGATAAATTTTAATGAACAACATCGGCAAACCCGAACGCGACACACAAAACCGCGTAATTGCATTATTTCGTGATGAATTGCATTACCGTTATTTGGGCGATTTTCACGAGCGTGAAAATAACAGCAATATCGAAGAATCCATACTCACCGCGTATTTAACCAAAAAAGGCTATCACGCCCCGCAAATCAGCGCAGCGATAGGTAAATTACAAAACGAAGCAAGTAATCACAGCCAAAATCTTTATCATAAAAATAAAGCCGTTTATAGTTTATTGCGCTACGGTGCGCCCGTAAAAATCAGTGCCAGTGAAAACACGCAAACGATTCATTTTATTGATTGGAAAAATCCCACTGAAAATGATTTTGCGATTGCGCAGGAAGTGACGCTAAAAGGTGAGCAGACACGTCGCCCCGATTTGGTGTTATATGTGAACGGCATTGCCATTGGCGTGATTGAACTCAAAAACAGTCGCGTGTCGATTGGTGATGGCATTCGACAAAATTGCTCCAATCAACGCCCCGAATTTAATGAGTGGTTTTTCTCGACGGTGCAATTTATCTTTGCGGGCAATGATAGCGAGAGGTTGCGTTATGGCACGATTGGCACACAAGAAAAGTATTTTTTAAGCTGGAAAGAAAACGAGCAAGAAAACGACCGCTACAAACTCGATAAGTATTTGCTGAAAATGGGCGAGAAATCACGTTTACTGGAGTTGATGTTTGATTTTGTATTATTTGATGGCGGTGTGAAAAAATTGCCGCGTGTGCATCAATATTTTGGGATAAAAGCCGCGCAAACGCATATTAAACAACGCAAAGGCGGGATTATTTGGCATACGCAAGGCAGCGGAAAAAGTATTGTGATGGTGTTGCTGGCAAAATGGATTTTAGAGAATAACCCAAATGCTCGCATTGCGATTGTGACGGATCGTGACGAACTCGACAAACAAATTGAGCGTGTTTTTACCGAGGTAGGCGAGCCAATTAAACGCAGTAGCAGTGGCGCAGAATTGATGGCGCTACTGGGTCAACACAAACCGCGTTTGCTGTGTTCGCTGGTGCATAAGTTTGGGCGCAAAGACGTTGACGATTTTGATAAATTCATCAAAGAATTAGCCAATCAACCAAGTCACGCGGTGGGTGAAGTGTTTGTTTTTGTCGATGAATGTCATCGAACACATAGTGGCAAATTGCATCAAGCTATGGAAGCCATCATGCCGAATGCGGTGTTTATTGGTTTTACGGGAACGCCACTGCTCAAAGCAGACAAACAGACCAGTTTAGAGGTTTTTGGGAATTATATTCACACGTATAAATTCAGCGAAGCCGTTGAAGATAAAGTGGTTTTAGATTTGACTTACGAGGCGCGTGATATTGATCAATTTTTGCGCTCCAATGACAAAGTGGATGAATGGTTTGATGTCAAAACCAAAGGCTTAAACGATTGGCAAAAAAACGAGCTAAAAAAGAAATGGGGCACGATGCAAAAAGTGCTGAGCAGCAAATCACGCATTGAGCGCGTGGTGAGCGATATTGTCATGGATTTCAATACAAAATCACGGCTGAGTAATCATCGCGGCAATGCGATTTTAGTGGCGTCGAGTATTTATGAAGCGTGTAAATATTTCACCACGTTTCAAAGCACTGAAATGAAAAATCACTGCGCGGTGGTGACGTCCTACAATCCGCAAGCTAAAGATATTACACTCGAAGATTCGGGTGTGAGCAGTGAAACCGATAAGCAATTTATTTATAACACCTACACAGCTTTACTCAAAGCGTGCGACGCGAAAGCGGGTATGAGTAAAACCGAAACCTACGAAGAAAAAGTTAAAGCGGCCTTTATTAAAGAACCTGCGAATATGAAACTCTTAATTGTCGTTGATAAATTATTGACGGGATTTGATGCGCCTTGTTGCAGTTATCTTTATATTGATAAATCCATGCAAGATCACGGCTTATTTCAAGCGATTTGTCGCACCAATCGTTTAGATGGTGAAGATAAAGACGTTGGCTGCATTGTGGATTACAAAGATTTGTTTCACAAAGTCGAAAACGTCATTTCGGTTTATAGCAGTGAACTTGACACCAGTGCGGGCGGGGCATCGCCGGATATTTTACTCCACGAACGACTTGAAAAAGGCAAAGAGCGACTAGACCAAGCACTCGAAGCCATTTTTTTATTATGCGAACCCGTTGAGCCGCCACACGGTGAGCTTGATTATATTCATTTTTTCTGTGGCAATAGCGAAAATCCAGAAGATTTAAGCCAATATGAACACAAACGCACCGCGCTCTATAAAGCAACGGTCGCATTGGT
>CAINHP010000195.1 GCA_903848905.1 uncultured Pseudomonadota bacterium | reverse complement strand
CAGTACTTTCATAAAGTCTTTTTCCTTTGATGACTTTGTTGATGTGCCAGATGTCGTTTCTTTTGGTAAGGCCCGGGGTCTTTTTGGACATGAGAGTTTCTCCTGTTTTTGAGATGCGGGACTACCTACGCGACTTTTATAGTCGTCGAACCACGCATCTAAGTCAAGTCTATCGAATGCAACGCCCTGCGTGCCGATTTTGATTTCGGGTACATGCGGGCGTACTTCTTTGTTGAATCGGTTTTTATCCATTCCTAGGTAGAAGGGGGCATCGCGTATTCGGATAATGCGCGGGATTATCGTTACCGACGTTTTGGCGAAATTGCTGTTAGGCATTGTTATGCTCCTAATTCTTCAATTTCGTATTTATGATTTTGAAATGAGGACGTATAAATTTGGTGAATATGGAATGCTTGGGGCAAGTATTGCTGATGATTTAAGTATCAAAAATGTAAATTTTTACGTTTTATCAATTTTTGGAATGTCCATTATTTAAAATGCTTCTAACCATCTTTGACCGTTCAATTGACGGTTTTTTATGGTTGCGGACATTAGAGGCGACTCTTCAGGAAATCAGCTATCCGTAATGTACCTAACCATTCTCTGACCGTTCGATTAACGGTTGTTAATGCCTATTAATTGCTGTGGAAGCATGAGAGTATGGAGCAGTGAGTCAGGATGACTACGAACTCTTTGGACTGCTGATTATTTTGACTTTCTCGACCATCCTTGATCGTTCAATTGACGGTTATTAATGGCTTGGAAATGTGAGGGTATAATATAATTTTTATAGCAGATGTTAGGATTGGTAGCTAACCCCTGAGTCCTAATTTTAAATATTTAGAGATCATTTAATGAATTTAAACACTGAAGAATGTGAGCAATTCTATCAAATTTGGTTTTCATTGCTGAGTTATGCCAATAAAAGAGAAGGATTGGTGCCTAATTTTCCTAAAACGCCGATAATTGGAAATATAAAGCAGCAGGATGCGGGTATTATTCGAAGTGCGATCTGGTCTTCTGATTATTTGCTCAGTGACTTTGTAGGCGATAATCCAGATAATTTAGCGATGGATGATATGAGAATAGCAGCCAGTTGGGAAGGGCGCATAAATTCACGTTTCATGATAATCAAACATTTAAAACAACATAGCATTTTCATGGATGTATCAGATAATAGAAAGGCCTATGGCGTTAAGGGGATTATTTCGCCTTTATCAGAGATATTGCCTTTTCCTCCTCCAGTAATGGTGGAAGCAGTGCTACTGCCTTTTGGTAATCAAATTATCATTGATAGCTTATTAATGCCGCATAACGTTTTATTTGGTCGAGGGATTGTGAATGATATAAAAGCGGAGTTCCGCCGTTTAGAAGAATCCCAGGGTATTATCATTAACTTTAATGATAATGACCCTACACCCGCTATAATCAAAGGTAATAAAAAGATATTGGGTGAGTTTCAAAAATGGCTAGGTAAGCAATCATTGAGCATAAAAATGCAGCATGAACATTTTTCCAATATAGAAATATTTGTGAGAGATATTTTGAATATTGCCCCTGTGCAATCCTTGTCGCAATTATCGACTGAATCTGTGAGCCGTTATCTTCTATTATCAAATAAAGCCAATAAAGTTAGTGTGAAACGCCTAGTGAAATTTCTTATGGATACGGATAGATTAGATTTTTATGAGCTATCTGAAATTGAAGGTATTTTAAAGAAATGACATTGAGTGATTCACTATTCCTTATATATTCCACTCACTATTTGAACTTTCTCTAACGGTCAGTTGAACCGTTTCAAAAGTACTCAATGATACATATAGGGTGAGAACGATAAACAAGTCTCCCTGTATCGGTTAGGTTATCGACCGCTATATCGTTTTATTTATACACGAATTGGAAATTATGAAACAATATTTTTCTGTATTGTTAACGTATTCATGCATCTGTATAGTAAGTTCCAAGCAAGTTAGATTTAATTTAGTTTTATCAAGTATGTTTAAGGAAGTTTGTCATGAACAGTTTTAGTAAAGATGTCTTAATAGGGTTATTGTTTACCCTTGGCATTATTAGCTTTATAGCAGGTCAATTTATTATTTCAACGGTATTATTTGCAGTGGCGGCTATTTTTAGCAACGTGTATTTAAACCGGGAATTTTATGGTTAAGAATTTTGTTAGATGTCTCACTCCTCAAGGATTATGCAAACATAGGCTCTCCTCCCAATGTTTGATTTTGGCTCTCAATGTATCACATTGGGGGCCTTTTTTTATGAGCGATATCTTTGTACATGACAAAAACTAACCATATTGAAAATCATTTTTAATTTCAATATGTTGAAATAGGCGTTTAACAGATGAGTGCTTAAGATTGAAATGAATTAAAGAGGAACGAAGTAAATCTAATCCCAATTTAAAAATACTTTTTGAAAGCCGTTGGTGTTTTTTAATTTTAATAGGCTTGACGTTCTCATGTTGCCATTCTCCAGTGCGATGCGCCCAACAAAAAGCAATGACCATGACTGCAAGTAAGCGTTTCAAACGCAAGCGATTAGTAATGCGTGTATCTTCCAAATTAAAACCGCGACCTTTGAAAGCCGCAAATAATGTTTCGATTTGCCAGCGTCTTGCGTAGGCTTCAAGTGTTCTTTCACACGGTTTTAGTGTGGCAATAATCACTAATTCACCATCATGTAAGCGTAGTGCGGTTAGGTAAACCTGAACCCCTGTCATGCGTCGTGGTTTATCAATAAACAGTTGTTCACCGACTTTGAGAAACAGAAAAAGTTTCTCTGCTCTGACTAATTCACCTTGCGCATTTGGAATTTTTGCATCTTTTTTAATGCGGATACCAAAATCAACACCCTGGCTTTGCAACCAGTTCAACCAATCTGAACCAATAAACTCGCGGTCTGCTAGGACACGAATCATGTGTTGTTTTCCAAATTGCTGAATAAATCGTTTCATCAGTGCAATTCGTTCACGCGTATTCGAGTTTCCTTTTTTGTGAAGCAATAGCCAATAAATCGGTATTGCTATTCCTTTGTACACGACCGCCAACATCAAGATATTGATGTTTTTTTACCCCATTTCCAATTAGTTCGGTCAAGCACTAACTCATAATCTGTATTCAAAAAACTAAATAGAGCATTCACAAACCAAGCAAGTTGATTAAAATCTAACTTGAAATCATGCAGGAATCGTTGAATACGGCGATAATTAGATTCCATCTTCGCCGTACCTGAAAACATCAATGCGATTTCAGTTAAGTTGACGCTTCTCGCTTTAATCACTCCAACAAGCATTCTGGCAAAGCAATCCATT
>CAINHP010000194.1 GCA_903848905.1 uncultured Pseudomonadota bacterium | reverse complement strand
TATAAAATACCATTTTTTGCATAAAATAAATTTGTCATTGTGCCTTCAATGACATGATGCTCCATATTTAGCATTAATCCCTCTTGAAACTCATCACTTCCCCATTCTGCTCGGGCAAGTACTTGCTCTAAACGATTCAAATGCTTAACGCCTGCGAGCAGTGGATTTAGCCCTAAACGCGTTTCACAAAATCGCGCAGAGATGCCTTCACGGTAATAATTTTCAGGATAATGTGGAAAAGGATGTAAACTCAATATGCGGGTTGATTGAATAGAATCGGGCTGTCGATAACCTCGTCCACCCTCACCACGCGTAATGATTATTTTGAGTACTGCGCCACCTGCATTAGAGCTTAATTGAGCTATTTCATTGCGTAGCAATGCTAAATCGGGTTTGGGAATTAAGAGTTTCTGACATCCAAGTTCTAAACGTGCTAGATGTTGCTCTAAGAAAAGAGGTTTTGAAGAGTGTATTTCAATGGTTTCAAATAAACCATCTCCATATTGAAAGCCACGATCCATAATGGCAATAGTGTCTTGACTTTCACCATTGACTAGCATTTGAAGAATCGTGGTTTTATTAAGAATTTTTTATGCGTAACGTTTAAAAACCAACGTGCCATTTGTGCCACCAAACCCAAACGAGTTTGACATTGCCACATCAATTTTCATTTTCCGCGCCGTATTTGGAACATAATCCAAATCACACAACGGATCTTTATTTTCTAAATTTATGGTTGGAGGTGCAACTTGATTTTGAATACTTAATGCTGTTAATACCGCTTCAATACCACCTGCAGCACCCAACATATGCCCAATCATCGACTTTGTTGAGCTGATCGCCACCTTGTATGCGTGATCACCTAAAGCCGCTTTCATGGCTTGTGTTTCACCTAAATCACCAGCCGGTGTTGATGTACCGTGTGCATTGATATAATCCACATCGCCAGCGCTCAGACCTGCGTCACGTAGCGCATTTCGCATGCAACGCGCCGCGCCCTCTCCACCTTCTGAAGGGGTTGTAATATGATAGGCATCCCCACTCATGCCATAACCGACAAGTTCAGCATAAATTTTCGCACCACGTGCTAAAGCATGTTCTAGCTCTTCTAAAACAACCACGCCTGCACCATCACTTAATACAAAACCATCACGATCTTTATCCCAAGGACGACTCGCTTGCTGAGGTGCGTCATTACGACGTGAAAGTGCTTTTGCCGACGCAAAACCGCCCATTGCTGTAGGTGACGTTGTACAACGCTCAGCACCACCCGCAATCATTACATCCGCATCACCGTATGCAATTAAACGTCCTGCATCACCAATATTATGCGTGCCTGTTGCACAAGCCGTAACAATCGCAAAATTTGGGCCTTTTAAGCCATATTTAATCGATAAGTTACCCGAAATCATATTGATAATATTTCCTGGTACAAAAAAAGGAGAAATACGACGAGGCCCTCCTTTTTCATAGGTAGCATAACATTCTTCAATACCTGTAATACCACCAATGCCTGAACCAATGGCCACGCCAATTCGCTCAGCGTTTTCCTGCGTTACGACAAGACCACTGTCTTCAAATGCCTGACAACCAGCAGCGATACCATAATGGACAAATCCATCCATACGCTTTGCATCTTTTTCGGCAATATACTGACCAATATCCAAATCACGGATCACACCACCAAAAGTTGTCGCAAAAGGGGAAATATCAAAAGAATCAATCGCACTAATACCACTTTTGCCGTCAAGAATACCGGCCCAAGTTTGCGCAACTGTGTTAGCTAAAGGCGTAACCGCCCCTAATCCTGTGATGACGACTCGACGTTTACTCACTATTGTGTACCGTAAAAAATTTAACTAAGAAATGAAATTGACTACAAAAATGCAGTGGATGAACCAAATGTCCATCCACACGCGCGTCTACTTAAAGATGAGAAGTGACGTAATCAATTGCTTGCTGAACGGTGGTGATTTTTTCAGCTTCTTCATCTGGAATTTCGCATTCGAATTCTTCTTCTAAAGCCATAACTAGCTCAACGGTGTCCAAAGAATCCGCGCCTAAATCATCAACAAATGACGCGTCAGTAGCAATTTCGTCTTTCACACCTAATTGCTCAGAAACAATTTTTTTAACGCGTTCTTCAATATTACTCATAATTTTAATCCTCGAACAAAACAAGTTATGAAATAATGACTTGTTTTGATATTGTTGTTGTTTTTACTAAAAATACCGTCCCAGCAAAGCCAGAAGACGGGCGAATTATACGGCAAATTGCCGTGTTGTCACACTATAGTGAACCGCAACGTCCTTTTTTAAGAAGACAACGGGTCACCGTCCCCTTACTAGGGCATAAACAAACCACCGTTTATATGCAGGGTTTCACCGGTAATATATGCCGCGCCATCAGACGCTAAAAAACTTACCGCATGCGCAATCTCTGTTGCTTGTCCTAAACGTGCGAGCGGAATGGATGCAAGCAAGCCATTTTTAATCTCGTCACTTAATTCTTTTGTCATGTCTGTATCAATAAATCCAGGTGCTACTGTGTTGATCGTAATATTGCGAGATCCCACTTCTTTTGCCATCGATTTAGTGAAACCAATCATACCTGCTTTAGCTGCAGCGTAATTGGCCTGTCCTGCGTTACCTGTTGAACCAACCACCGACGAAATATTTATAATTCGACCTGTTTTAGCTTTCATCATGCCACGCAAAACGGCTTTACTCATACGAAAAACAGACGTTAAATTTGTTGATATAATATCATCCCATTCATCGTCTTTCATGCGCATAAGCAAGTTATCGCGCGTAATACCCGCATTATTCACCAGTACATGCGGTGTACCAAATTCATCGCTAATCGCTTTCATAACGCTATCAATTGAACTTGCATCTGAAACATCCAATGCCAATCCCCGACCATTTTCACCTAAATAAGCAGAAATTGCCGCTGCACCATTTTCCGTGGTTGCGCTACCTAAAACAAAAAAACCATCTTGTGCTAACCGCTCAGCAATAGCACGACCAATTCCGCGACTTGCACCAGTTACTAAAGCAAGTTGTTTAGTCATTGAGTTGCTCCAAAAGTGTATTAAATGTTTGAGTATCATAAACGCTAAAATGTTCAGCTTCTTTAACAATACGTTTATTTAAACCAATAAGTACTTTACCCGCGCCACATTCAACGAAACGCGACACACCGTTATCCGCCATAAATTTAATGGTATCTACCCAACGCACGGGTTTATAGAGCTGTTCTTTTAATGCAGTCCGAATTGCTTCAGGCGTTTGATGTGAAAGCACATCCACATTATGAATTAACGTGGCATTGGGGACATGAATCGTCATATTCTCTAAGGTTTGCGCTAATTTATCCGCAGCCGGTTGCATTAATGCGCAATGTGAAGGCACGCTGACGGGCAATAACACAGAGCGTTTTGCGCCCGCTTCTTTTGCGCCAGCCATTGCACGCTCAACCGCTGCCACGTGACCCGCAATAACAACTTGACCTTGCGAATTAAAATTCACCGCAGACACCACTTCATGTCCTGCCGCCTGCGCGCAGACATCAATAACAACGCTGTCATCTAAACCTAAAATTGCCGCCATCGCTCCTACACCGTGAGGAACAGCTTCTTGCATTAACGTGCCACGCAATGCGACTAATTTAATGGCGTCCTCAAAATCAAGCGCACCTGCGCAAACAAGCGCACTGTATTCACCTAAACTATGACCTGCAAGCCATGCTGGACGAACCGAGCTATGTTGTGTCCAAACGTTCCAGACCGCAACGCCTGCGGCTAGCATGGCTGGTTGCGTGTTGTGGGTCTGATTCAATTCAGATTCTAACGCGCTATCACTCACTAGCGCCCATAAATCATTTTTAAGCGCCGCTGATGCACGCTCAAAAGTGAGTTTCACTTCAGGGTAACTTTTCGCAAGATCGTTAAGCATACCAATGGATTGCGAACCTTGACCTGGAAAAACGAAAGCCAAATTTTGTTGTTGAATCATTTTTAATTAATTTTATTGTGTAAATAGAGAAAGTAACAGAAGACGATTATAAAAATCAATAACGAACAAGAGCTGAGCCCCAAGTAAATCCCGCACCAAACGCTTCAAGCAATACGGTTTGGCCACGTTGAATACGTCCATCACGCACCGCTTCATTGAATGCGAGTAAAACAGACGCTGACGATGTATTACCCTGCGTTTCAAGCGTCACAACAACTTGTTCCATAGACATTTTTAATTTTTTTGCTGTCGCAGCGATAATGCGAATATTCGCTTGATGTGGGACCAACCAATCAATTTCAGACTTATCCATCTGATGCGCCTCAAGTGTTTCATCCACAATACGACCAAGCGTATTAACAGCCACTTTAAATACTTCATTGCCGCGCATGGAAATATAACCTACAGGTGACTTTTCATCACCTATCGCTTGAGGGTTTGGACAATAGAGCAACTCATCATATTGTCCATCTGAATGAATGTGGGTTGATAAAACGCCCACTTCATCAGATGCTTGCAACAATAAAGCCCCTGCGCCATCACCAAACAAAATACACGTTCCGCGATCAGTCCAATCAACAATGCGCGAACAGACTTCTGAACCTACAATAAGCGCCGTTTTTGCAGCACCTGATTTAATATATTGATCAGCAATACTTAACGCAAAAATGGAACCACTGCATGCCGCTTGAATATCAAAAGCCACACCACCGTTTATACCTAAACGATGTTGCAATAAACACGCTGTACTTGGATACACCTTATCTGGCGTTCCCGTCGCGACAATAATTAAATCGATAGCCTTTGCATCAATTTGCGCTACTTCAATTGCTTGACGTGCCGCAATTTCTGCCATACTTGACGCTGTTTCATCAGAGCCTGCAATGCGACGACTACGAATACCTGTACGCTCAAAAATCCACTCATCTGATGTATCAACGCGCTCAGCTAACTGATGATTTGTGACGATATTTTTAGGTAAATAACCGCCTGTACCAATAATTTTACTGTAGCGTGTCATAAGAGTGTCCGTTGCGCGAGAGAAGCTTCAACTTGTTGCGTAATTTTTTGAATGACATTGTGCTGAACTTCGACTTCAGCTAATTTGATTGCTGTTTTAAACGCAAGAACATCGGCGCCACCGTGACTTTTAATCACAAGTCCCCGTAAACCCAGAAAACTGGCGCCATTATACAAACGCGGATCAATACGCTGTTTAAAACTTTTTAGTACGGGATACGCAACGACTGCGGCTAATTTAGTTAGCCAATTCTTAGAGAACGCTTGTTTTAGCGTCGTGCCAATCATTTTTGCGGCACCTTCAATGGATTTAAGCGAGACATTGCCAACAAAGCCATCACAGACAATCAAATCAACTTGCGTATTCCCTGCGTTAATAGAGTTACCTTCAACGTAGCCGATGTAGTTAAGTGTGGAATTTTCGAGCAGCTTTGCCGCAGTTTTTACCTGCTCATTGCCTTTCATAGCTTCTTCACCAATATTCAAAAGACCAATACGTGGACTGTCGATATTGTCGATTGCTTTCACTAACTCATTGCCCATGACAGCAAATTGAAACAAATGCTCTGCAGTACAGTCGACGTTAGCCCCTAAATCCATCATGTGCGTATGCCCGTAAATAGAAGGCAAGGTTGAAATAATGGCAGGTCGATCAATTCCATTAAGCATTTTAAGTACAAATCGCGCCGTCGCCATCAGCGCACCCGTATTTCCTGCACTCACGCAGGCATCAGCTCGTCCTTGATGAACAAGATTAATTGCCACACGCATGGAGGAATCTTTTTTATTCTTAAGGGCTTTTGAAGGCGGCTCATCCATATCCACCTGTTGCGAGGCATGCTGAATTTGTAACCGATTGCCGTAAACAGGGAATGCCTGTACGAGTAAAGGCTCAAGCACTGCTTCATCACCTACCAAAATAAGTGCTAAAGCTGAGTTTTCTTTGAGGCAAGCCAAAGCAGCAGGAACCGTCACACTTGGTCCAAAATCACCGCCCATAGCATCAATTGATATGGTTAAACTCACGCTAACTCATTGCTCCACTGTACTTAAAAAGAAGCCGAATCAGATTTAACTGATTCGGCACAATATCTCGCTCAAAAATTAAACGTATTAATCTACGTCAACAGCGCTTGAACGAACAATTTGACGACCTTTAAAGTAGCCATCTGGCGTTACGTGGTGACGCAAATGTACTTCACCTGTAATTTTATCTGTTGATAATGTTTTTGCTGTTAATGCGTCATGTGAACGACGTTGGCCACGTCTTGAACGTGTTACTTTACTCTTTTGTACTGCCATTAGGATTCTCCAGTAGATTTTTTTAAATGGGCTAAAACGGAAAAAGGATTAGGTTTTTCGGGTGCAATTTCATCGAACGCACTGACAACTTCTTTGGCAACCCCTTCCACCATACAATCGTAGTCATGCTTAGGGTAATCAGGTAGGCTGAGCAATAATTCATCTTCAACAAGCTTACTTAACAGAAACGTTTCTTCTTCGACAAGCAAAGGCTCATAATCTGAAGGTAATCGTTCCACATACTCAAATTTGGTGGCAATACCTAACTTAACCGCATTATTGACTTTAAATTCGACACCCTGCAAACATTTCTGACAAACAAGAAACAGCGTCGTTTCCAAGTTACCTTCGATATACGGAGTTCTTCCTTCGCGTCCAAAATATAAATTAACTTCAACAACACCTTCGTTGTTCACTAACTTTTCATTTAGACGAATTAAGGAATTAAGCGGCAATTGACCATGTAGTTCACCGCGTTTATCGGCAAGATTTAGTGGTTCAATGATTTCAGGCAGTCGATTTTGCATTAGCTAATAATATATTGAAACGCCATAAGCGTCAAATTACACAGAGTAACGATTTTACTTACCACAAACGATACAATGCTTTATTTAAGACGCGATTTAATTAATTATACTAGCAATTACTACAATTCTTTGAAAAAAATATAATACAATGCACATATTCTAATATTTTACCCTAGTGAGAAATTATGACTGAACTTATGAGTAGTGGCCTAGAATTGATGCTTGCGGGCATGGTCATCGTATTTTTATTTTTGGCTATGCTAGTTGTCGTTATTAACGCCATGTCAAAACTTATCACGCGTTATTTACCAGAAGAAGTAGCATCACACAACATCGCTTCTGTTGCAACAAACGCAGAAACTAACAAACATTATATTGCGGCAATTACTGCGGCAGTGCATCAATATCGAAGCACGCATTAATTGCTCAAAATTAAAAAAATTACG
>CAINHP010000193.1 GCA_903848905.1 uncultured Pseudomonadota bacterium | reverse complement strand
GAGAGCATCGCCCTTACAAGGCGAGGGTCGGGGGTTCGATCCCCTCAGCACCCACCAGACTTTGGAGCGGTAGTTCAGTTGGTTAGAATACCGGCCTGTCACGCCGGTGGTCGCGGGTTCGAGTCCCGTCCGCTCCGCCAAACACTCAAAAAAGCCGAACTTTTATAGTTCGGCTTTTTTATTTTCAGCTATGCGCTAACTGTTCTCATCTTGCACCTTATCTTCCCTCGTGCATAATAAAGAACATTCACTCAATTTTAACTCTTAAGGTAATGCTTATGGCCGTTGGACAACCTCATTTTCCTCTCATGCCACCTATTTCTGGCGTGCAATTAGGCACAAGCTGCGCGGGCATAAAACAAACATTGAGAGATGATTTACTTATTTTTGAGGCGGCTGAAGGTGCGACTTGCGCGGCTGTCTTCACCCAAAACGCTTTCTGCGCAGCGCCAGTCATTGTTGCTAAAAACCACCTCCCCCAATCTCCACGCTGGCTCCTTATCAACTCAGGCAATGCGAACGCAGGTACTGGAGAACAAGGGATGCGCGATGCTATGCAAACCTGCCAAGATTTAGCGAATATGACTGGCGGTAATATGGCGCAAGTATTACCGTTTTCAACAGGTGTCATTGGTCAAGCATTGCCTATTGATAAAATTACCAGCGCGCTGCCAAGTACACTCATGAATCTTACCGAAGATAATTGGCAAAAAGCGGCACTTGCCATTATGACGACTGATACCTTTCCAAAAGGAGTATCAAAAACCATTGAATTAAACGGCCATAAAATTACCATTAACGGCATTTCAAAAGGCGCTGGCATGATTCAACCTAATATGGCAACCATGCTGGGATTTATTGCCACAGATGCCAAAATTAGCCACGAATTATTGCAAAACTGCTTACTAGATGCAGCGGAACTCTCATTTAATCGTATTACCGTCGATGGCGACACATCCACTAACGATGCTTGTGTCATTCTTGCCAGTGGTGCAACACATGCACCAGAAATTTTCGAGGATACACACGATTACGATATTTTCTACCAAGCCCTATTAAAAGTATGCCAAGAGCTTGCTGAATTGATTATTCGAGATGGCGAAGGCGCGACCAAATTGATTCGCATTGAAGTCAGTGAAGCAGCAAATATTCAAGAAGCGGTGCAAGTAGCCAAAACCATTGCCCATTCCCCTCTCGTCAAAACCGCCTTCTTTGCCAGCGATCCCAATTGGGGGCGAATTCTTGCTGCAGTAGGCCGTGCAGGCGTTGTGAATATGAATTTGGAGGCCATTCGAATTTATTTGGATGATGTTTGTATTGTGCGCGAAGGTGGCCGAGCAGACGATTACACTGAAGAAGCTGGACAAGCCGTTATGGATCAAACGGAAATCAAAATCAGTGTCAAACTCGGACGTGGTAGCATCAAACAAACCGTATTAACCTGTGACTTTTCCTACGACTATGTAAAAATCAACGCAGAATATCGCACTTAATATTTGAATCACAAAAAAGCCTTATTGAATTGCTGTCCAGTGAGGCGCTTTAATTACAGTTCGACCAAATTGTACAAACCTGGACTCACCTATTGATGAGCTGATTACAACCCTTATTTATGGCATGATTGCATAGCCCTAGTCATTTGAAGACAATGGGTCTTTTGAAAGAGCCATAAGTGGACAATTCATGAACTCTATGTCCCTCACAGATCAACCCATTTTTGCTTACGGCATTGCGCTAGCAATCGGCCTACTCATCGGCGCCGAACGTGAACGACGCAAAGGAATCGGTCCTACTCGCTCTGCAATGGGTATTCGCACGTTCTCTACGGCTTCTCTTCTAGGTGCGGTGAGTTTAACACTAGGTGGATCGATGCTACTTGCCGTGATGGCATTGGCTGTTGCCGGACTCTCCATGATGGCCTTTGCGCTCAGCCAAGAACAAGATCCAGGTTTGACGACCGAAGTGGCACTTCTACTAACCCTCCTACTCGGCGGCTTAACGATGCGCGAGCCAGTTTTAGCCTCAGGACTGGCGGTCATCCTGACCATTTTACTGTCCGCACGAAGCTTCCTACACCGTTTTGCGAACACCATCCTCAGCGAAACCGAGCTCAACGATGCGCTGATTCTTGCTGCTGCTGCGCTTGTGCTTTTACCTCTCGCCCCAGATCAGTACTTAGGACCTTTCAATGCCTTGAATCCTCGAACGATCTGGAAGATTGTTATTCTTATCATGTTCATCAGCGCCACAGGCTACATCTCATTGCGGGTCATGGGGCCGCGTATCGGTCTTTCTATTACAGGTTTTACTTCAGGCTTTGTATCAAGTGCCGCCACCATTAGCGCAATGGGCGCGCGATCTGCTCAAGATTCAAATCTCTTGTGGGGCGCCATAGCCGGAGCAGTCTTATCGACCGTAGCAACGTTCATTCAAATGACTGTGGTTTTAGAAGCCACCAATCAGGCAACACTTTTGGCACTATGGTTGCCGCTAGCTTGTGCTGGCGCGACCGCAGCTGCCTATGGCGTACTTTTCACCATAATAGCTTTAAGTCAAAAAGCACCCGATGCCGTTAACCTAGGGCAACCGTTCAGCCTTAAGACTGCCCTATTGTTTGCCGCGACTGTTTCAGCGGTCATGTTGCTTGCCGCCGCCCTTCAACACTGGCTCGGCAAAGAAGGCGTCATCGTAGCCGCTGCGATTGCCGGCTTCGCCGATACCCATTCCGCAGCTGTCGCAGTTGCCTCCCTCGTGGCAACTGGGAAACTCAGCGCGAACGAAGCCGTTTTACCCATCCTTGCGAGCCTGACGACAAACTCCATCACAAAAATCGTACTTGCCATGCTAAGCGGCAACTGGCGGTTTATTAGCGCGATTATCCCCGGGTTAATAATGGTTATTCTTGCAGCATGGGTAGGAGCGGCGTTCACTCTAGACTATTTTTGACTATAGCTGCCGGTAGGCATAGCTAAGAGATCATTCACGAATAGGCAATATCGCTTTCCTGATTTCGTTACAAAATAGTGTCTGTTTTTCATAAAAAAAGCCTCTTAAAATAGAGGCTTAATATTAAATTTTAGATAAGTGATTAAGGTGACTCCTAAAATGGAATGTCATCATCGTAAGGCGCATTAAAACTATCTGCGGGTTTATTGGCAACGGGTTGAGGTGAATAATGTTGAGCGGGTTGAGGCGCATTATTTTGATAAGACTGTGGCGCATAATTTGAAGCAGGTGCTGGGGCATTATATTGACCTGATTGCATAGGCGCAGGTGCTGAGGATTCATTGCGCTTTCCCACTAAATCCAAAATTGTCGCATTCAACTCTAAGCTAGATTTTGTTGAACCATCATTCGCCTTGTATTCACTCATAGTCAACTCACCCGAGACAAATACTTGCTGTCCTTTTTTCAAATAATCTTTTAAATTTCCTTCAGCGCGTTTCCCCCAAACCACAACACGCAACCAAACCGTTTGCTGACGATCACCAAAACCGACATTATTGGCAACTGACACGTTCAACACCGCTTGGCCAGAAGGCAAATAACGTACTTCAGCATCACGCCCTATCGTTCCTGTACACGAAAAAACATTACTCATTTTTATCCTCTTGATGGTTTTTTTAGCTTACTATTAAACTATGAAGCACTTAAAAAATAAAGGTGACTTCTTCAAAGGAATTTTTTATTCCAATGCACTCTAAGTCACATAAATTTCAGGACTACCTATTCTCACTAACGTAAATGTACTTTTACCTCTATTATCTTCGGCTTTCCAAAAGGTATTACCAATTTGAACTTCTGTACCAATAAAAACGCCTCGATCAACCACAACACGCGCATTATCAATGACAGAGAAACTGTCCATCAACTCCTGTAATTCGAGTTTAGTTGCCTTAATATCAATCGTCAATTTACTTAATGCACGATGCAACTTTGCCATTGTTTGTTCATTGCTTTTTTCAGGATGGTCATCTAGGAAAGCAAGAATCTTTTTAATATCTTTTTCCTCGGATTGTTTTGCAACCAAGTCGTTCTTCATCTCTACCAAACGCTTTTGCATATAGGGATTCAGCCCCACTTGAAGATGCGTTTTAATACCTGACGACGCACCTACAATGACCGCCTTAATTTGCATTAATGCGCTGCTACTTCCTCCCATAATGGAAGACTTTTTACTGCCATTTTTAGCGCCTGCAAAAATTTTATTGCCCGCCATTAATTGTGAGTTCATTGCATATTTTGTAATGACAATATCAACGCCTGCTTCAATATGGAAATTTTCAGCAAATCCAATGACCACCGAATTGCGTGCAACAATTTTCCCTGTATTTTGTGCTTTTTCTTCTTCTGTTTGATCTTGCGAACCTTGGGCACCATTTTTAATCTGAATATCAGCGTTAGCAAATAATTCACTATTTCCCGTCACACCGCCTTTAATATTCAAACTCCCCATTGATTTCACGCTGGCATTGATTACACTGCCTTCAATTACAATATCTTCAAGGGCGTAAACATTCATCCCTTCCGTCACATCCCCCTTAATGACAACCGCGCCATCAAAGCGAATATTTCCAGTTGAGAAATCAACCGTTTTTAATGTCAAAATAGCTGAAACTGTCATGCCATTAGGCACCGCTACTGGCTGACCTGTGACCGATGATAATAACTGATTTTCATCATCAGGATTGATATAAACGCCTGTCATATCTTTTGAAAAAGGGGTATCTGCTCCCACTTTGGGCATGATGACCTCACCATAAATATCACACCCCTGTTTGCCCTCAACGGGGGGGGTACGCTGCATCACCACGGAATCTTTAAAAACAACGGGGATATCCCCCAACTCACGATAATCCGCCATGCCATTTTCATCAATTTTAGGTTTACGCTCATGATGCATATCAGGCATCATGCTTTTGAATTGTGCATCAATACCATCAACAGGATGCAAACCTTCTGCGATAACAACATCTGTACAAACTCCCTTTGCCAGCAACTCGTCGATCTGCTCTACAGGAACTAGGCCCCATGTCACCTCTTTATCTTTAATAGCCTTTTGAATCGCACCAATTGTTAACTCTTTTCCACCATAGTTAGGTGTAATGGTCATCCTTGCCTTGAGTTTGTCATCAGATACAAGAATCTCACATTTTGCATCACGCTGTTCGCCAATTTCACATTCAAACGCTTCAGCCGTCGAGCTGTTATATCGAGAAAGTAATTCACCCAGCCCGAATTCACTTATAAATAAATGCGAAAAACCATGCTTCTCAATACGTCTATTTATCATATCGACAGTTAAATTATCTAACTTATCGCTACTTGGCGTAAATACAGCAAGCAGTTTCCGCCCACTTTTACTTAGTTTAAATTCTAGGCCATTTTCAATTTCGTTATCGTTCATAGTCTTCGTCTTTATCTTATGGTTATCGTCATGACTGAATTTACTGCGATTGTAGAACTTGCCCTATTTAATAAGGGCTTAATAAGGGCGCATTTAAGGTAAATCAAGATAAATAGTTATATAAAATAAAAAACAATAATGGCTCTTTATCTTCAGGGTGACGTAGTGTAATTTAAAGACCCTTAATTGTTGTTAATAACAATGCCTACTCAGCATCAATAACTATATTATTCACGCTAAAGCACATACCCCATTTAATTACCTATTTGACTACTGTTTAACCATTTAACTTAAAGCACCGCTTGTGGGTACGAACCTAAGCTTTTTAACATGGATTTTTTTGTTTTCAGTGCATCCAAAGCCTGTGCCACGTTATCGTCTTCACTGTGCCCAGCAATATCGATAAAAAAAACATATTCCCAAAGTCCCTGCCTGGATGGACGTGATTCTATACTTAACATATCAACGCCTAATTTTGCAAAGGGCTCGAGCATAGCGTGCAATGCGCCCGATTTATTTGGTGTTGAAACAACTAACGTTGTTTTATCATGCCCTGTAGGTGTCGCAATTTGCTTGCCAATAATAATAAACCGCGTGGTATTACTAGCATTATCTTCGATATTTGCCGCAAAAATTGGAAGATCATAAACTTGCGCTGCAATACTTCCAGCAATCGCTGCGGCATGCGGATTTTCTTTGACTAACTGCGCCGCTTGAGCGTTACTACTCACCGATGTTTGGTGCACATTGGGTACATGCGCTTCAAGCCATTCACGACATTGCGCTAATGACTGCGCATGAGAATAAATTTCCGTAATGTCACCTAGTGAGCTGGCATGTGTTAATAAATTTTGCTGTACACGAATTTCTACTTCCCCACAAATTTGTAATGAAGACGTGAGTAAGCAATCAAGCGTGTAACTAATTACGCCTTCCGTTGAATTTTCAATAGGTACCACACCAAACGCACAATGATCTTTTTCAACTAAATCAAATACCGCATTGATATTGGCTGCCGGCACTGTTTTGACAGCATGACCAAAATGTTTAAATGCCGCCTGCTGTGTAAATGTCCCTTCAGGCCCTAAAAACGCCACATCTAACGGTTTTTCGAGTGCTAAACAAGCCGACATCAATTCACGAAAAAAACGCATGGCCGTTTCATCCGAAAGTGGTCCTTCATTCAATGATTGAATTCTGCGCAAAACGAGTGATTCACGATCTGGACGATAAAATGACCCACTTTCACCTTGCGCCAACTTAGTTTCCGCTACTTTTTGCGCATAAGAAGCTCGCTGATTAATAAGCTGCAAAATTTGTGAATCAACCGTATCAATTTTTTCTCTTAATTCAGTCAATGGGATAATTGACGTTGAAGGCATAAATAATCCTTTTGTTTTAGCGTTTTAGAACATCTTATAATTATGCGAAAGATACCATAATTGCGTCATCTACACACCATCGTATCCGTTCATTTTATTGCCTATTTTATGTTATAAAATGAGGTGTCCCCTCATTTATTTTTCAAATTAGATATAATACGTGCCAAATATAGTCAAAAACGGTTTTCTCCATAATCGTTTTCGTTGCAAAATCAGAAACGTTGAATCGTTTGTTTACTGCGCCATTTAACCAATTTTATAACTATGAATAATTTTTTTCTTATCTTTGTGATGTGGCTTTGCGCTGTGACGACTGCCTTAGCCGATATGCCGCAAGCCGATATTCAAGTCAAAACACGCGTCGCAGTGCTGCCAGCCCAATTTCAAATTTTATTTACCGTCCCCCCAGAGCATCATGCCTATTTGGATAAAGGGGATGAGCAAATGTTCATCCCCATTAGCTTTGATTCAAACAATGCGCTAAGTGCCGCTGGCCTTAAAATAGATGACATCGCAAAACCTACTGGCGTTTACGACAGTGAAGTCAAAGCCACCGTTTTACGTGGTAAAGGCGAATTTAATCTCACTATCTCTGGCACCAAAACGCCACCTGAGAAGTTCGCGCTGGCGGCAAAATATCAAATTTGCAATGACATTACCCACCAATGTTATCGCCCACAAACGGTTTCTGTTGAATTAGCTTTTTCATCCTCGCAACCTCAGTTGAGCAATTCAACACCCTCACCAACCCAACTTGAAAAAAACGAAAACTTTACAGACACCTTATTAACATTATTTAAAGATAACAAAAATAACGTTCTCGTCATGTTTGGATTGATGCTTATTGCTGGCATGTTATCCGTCGCCACGCCTTGCGTTTATCCGATGCTCCCCATTACGTCGATGTTTATTGTCAATCGTGCAAATGGCGTAGCCTCAAAAGAAAAGCAACACGCTATGGCTTATGTTTTCGGTATTGTTTGCACCTATATGCTACTCGGGTTAATGGCTGGCATGACAGGCGGCGCTTTTAATACGTTTATGCAATCGGGCTGGGTGAACTTAGCGTTTGCCTTATTTTTTACTTTCTTTGCTATCGCCCTACTGGGTTACTATGAATTAGGTTTTATGCAAAATGAGGTACATGAATTAGATCAACATTCATCGAGAGTCAAAGGGTTAACTGGCACGTGGTTAATGGGACTCGTTGCTGGACTTGTGATTTCACCTTGTGTTGGCCCGATTGTCTTTGCACTGCTATTGCAAGTGGCTGACAATATCGCAGACCGTGCAGCTGAATTAGCATTGATTAATCAAACTCTCACGTTTGCCGATAAGCTAACGATTTCACTTCAAGGCAGTGTCATGATGGCGGGATTTGGTCTTGGCGTTGGATTGCCTTTTTTTGCCATTAGCGTGTTGAAATTCAATAAATTGCCTAAAGCGGGTTATTGGATGAACAATATCAAATACGCTTTTGGATTTCTTATTTTATATTTCGCTTACAGTTACTTAAACAAAGCGATGGGAGTTTTTGGTGTGGATCCACAAACAACATTAGTGTTATTACTCGGAACGCTTGGCATTTGGATTGCCGTAGTGAATTTTAACGTACTTAGTTTACTGCCTCATGATGCGCAGCCCAATCATAAATTCAAGCATTTTATGGGCGTGATGATGATGCTTATTGGGGTGTGGCTAGTGGTAATGAGCCTTGGTCACCTGCCTATTTTCAGCTCAGCGCTTCGCACGGCTGTAGCGTCTGAGAACGCCACAATCGAATTAGTAGAAAATGATGCCGGTATTGCTTGGTATCGCCAGTTTGATGTGGCGCAAAAAATAGCGCAGCAAAGCGGTAAACCAATCTTCATCGACTTTTACGCAAGCTGGTGCGCTAACTGCGTCGCATTCAAAGAAGAAACCCGAAACAACAAAGCCTTAAACGAAGCACTTCGCACGCAAGCAGTTGCTGTTAAATTGGTCGATAAAGAACCCGATTTTGAAACATTTCGAGAAAACCCTATTCATCGTCAATTAAAAATCGGTTTACCTTATTTTGCTATCATTAAAGCTGATGGCACTATTTTATGGTCAAGTACCGATTACCAATCAGCTGATAATATTATTGATATCCTGCGTGCAAATCAGTCTTAATTTTCCCTCATGAAAAAATATGCGGCAGGGCTTTTACTATTTTTAGCTCATACGGTAAAAGCTGAATTAACGTGTGTGTCAACGCAAATGTTCAATGCCGATAAAACAGCCTGCGTGGCACTTGTATGCCAAACATCTCAAATTCTTAATTTAACCAAAACCGCTTGTTTTACACCACCAGTCTGCACAGCACCTGATACGTTAAACTCAACGCAAACCGCCTGCACTAAACCTAAAACACTCCTCTGCACACCACCTAAAATTTTAAATCAAGCAAAAATCACCTGTATTGATCCGATTATTTCGCCCACAGCGCAAAATACAAAACCTATTTTAAATGCCGTTCCGCAAGAGTGGGATGTGAACGTAGGAGAATTACTGAGCATTCCGCTATCAGTTAATGATGCACAGCAAGATGAATTTACTCTAACAAGCACTATGATCATGGGCGAATTTGGCGCTGTTCATCACAATGATGAAAATGTGCCTACTGTTGATTTTTTATTTACCCCCACCGCGGAACAAGGCAATAAAATTTATACAACGACATTTAGTGCAAAAGAAACCAAAACAACACAGCATTACGTTTCTAATAAAGTCGCTATCAAAATTCGCGTGTGGCCGTCCGCCAATCATGATATTGATGCCGCAACACAACTCACTATTTCCAATGCACAGTGGCAAGCTAATACATTGCATTTGGATGGTCAAGTTGTATTGAATCATCTACTGACGATGGAAGAGCGCCAAGCGTTTATTGATCAACAATTTGATTTAATCATCAGTTCACCCGAAAACAACCTACTCCACATTGAGCCATTGATACTCAGCAATCAAGGTCTTTGGAAAATAAGCTTTCCGCTTTCACTTCAGCAAACCCCTTGCCATGTTATGCTTGAATTTAATGCTCGCAAAGCACGTCATCAAGTCCTTAATGCGCCTCTGAGCTGTTTTAAATAATTATTTCAAAACTGTGAACTACGTCACAATTTTCACTTAAAGTTTTGATTTATAGCTTATCGGCCGATATAGTTTTCTTTTACCACGACAAAATCCAGTCAATAACAATGGATGTAGCGTTTTATGAAGAAACCAATTATTTTAGCTCAAGCGAGTATTACGTTAATCGTAGCACTCTTGCCTAATTACACGCCTGTTTTTGCGGCAACCAAGCCTATTGAGCAACTCAGAGCGGCGTACTCTGTCACCTGCATGGCACCTCACATTTTAAATATAAAAACAAATACATGTGAGAAGCCCTACAGCGATATGCAAGTATCCTTTTATATGGCGCAGATTCCATCATGCGAGCAACCACAAGAATTGAATCCCATAAGCCATGCGTGTGAATTGCCACTGCAAAAACTGCCTGTCCTCTGTCATGCAGGACAGTTTTTGAATGCCAGTAAAACAGCGTGTATTACACCTGAAATTACGTGTCGCGCACCGCAAACATTGAACAGAATTAATAATAATTGTGAAATGCCTGCACGGGATTCAAAAAACACCTGCGCGACAGGTAAAATCCTCAATGCAACAACGCTAGTTTGCATCGATCCCAGTTCGCAACATGAAGTACTTCCACTAGGTTAACTTTCTATGGAAGCCAATTTTGTGGCTTCAAATAAATATCATAAAGCTCAGCCTCGGGCGTTCCCGCTTGAGGTTGCCAGTTATATCTCCAGTTCACAACGGGCGGCAGCGACATTAAAATCGACTCCGTACGTCCGCCCGATTGCAAACCAAAGAGCGTTCCGCGATCATAAACCAAATTAAATTCAACGTAACGTCCACGACGATATAATTGAAAATCACGCTCACGCTCACCATAAGCCATCGCTTTGCGTTTTTGGACTAGTGGCAAATAAGCCTTAATGTAACTGCTGCCAACGCTTTGCATAAAAGAAAAACACGCTTCAAAACCCCCTTCATTTAAATCATCAAAGAATAAACCACCCACACCACGTGTTTCATTGCGATGTGTTAAAAAGAAGTATTCATCACACCATTTTTTATAATTTGCATATACCTCCGCGCCAAACGGATCACAAGCCGCTTTGGCCGTTTCATGCCAAAACAGCACATCTTCTTTAAAGGGATAATAAGGTGTCAAATCAAACCCGCCCCCAAACCACCAAATAGTTGGCTCGCCTTCTTTTTTTGCAATAATAAGGCGTACATTGGCATGCGAGGTTGGGACATAAGGATTATTTGGATGAATAACCAGCGACACGCCCATGGCTTCAAATTGGCGATTAGCGAGTTCTGGGCGTTTTTGTGTCGCAGAGGGTGGCAAATGAAACCCCGATACATGTGAAAAATTAACACCCGCTTGCTCAAAAGTATCCCCTTTTGCAAGCACACGTGTGCGACCGCCACCACCTTCTTCGCGCGTCCACGCCTCTTCAATAAATCGCGCAGAAGGCTCTTCGCCTTCTAAAGCACTGCAAATAGTATTTTGCAAATTGAGCAAATAGTCTTTGACCTGATCGATTTGAGCTTGATTCATAGGTTTTATCTTTAAATGGATTATAATTTAGGTTAATAAAAAACGTTGTTTTTGAATGCACTTACAAAAATTACGTTTAATGTGGGATAATTTTTATCCTTTTACTTTTTTAATTCAACTCATTTCTACTTTTATGATGACCTACCCTTCGCTTGAGTCGTTTGTTGGAAATACACCGCTAGTTCGTCTGCAACGCTTACCCCACCATCCAAGCAATACTATTTTGCTCAAATTAGAAGGTAATAACCCAGCAGGCTCAGTCAAAGACCGACCCGCATTAAGCATGATTTTACGCGCTGAGGAGCGGGGTGAAATCAAGTCGGGTGATCGTTTAATTGAAGCAACTAGCGGCAATACAGGAATAGCTTTAGCCATGGCAGCAGCCATTAAAGGCTATAAAATGACGTTGATTATGCCCGACAACATGAGCGCTGAGCGTATTGCATCGATGCGCGCTTACGGCGCTGAGATTATTTTAACGCCTGCGACAGGCAGTATGGAAGCCGCTATTGATTTAGCGCGCGAAATGGAACGTGATGGCAAAGGTCGTATTTTAGATCAATTCTCAAATCCCGATAATCCACGTGCCCATTACGAAACCACTGGCGTAGAAATCTGGCGTGACACACAAGGAACCGTCACCCATTTTGTCAGTGCCATGGGAACAACAGGGACGATTATGGGAACATCCAAATATCTACTTGAACAAAATCCCGCGATTCAAATTATTGGCGTACAACCCAAAGGTGACGCTAAGATTGCCGGCATTCGTCGTTGGCCTAAGGAATATTTACCTAAAATTTATGATGCGAGTCGCATCAATCGCATTATTGAAGTGGATCAACTGTCAGCAGAAAATATGACACGGACGCTAGCACAAAAAGAAGGTGTTTTTGGAGGGGTGTCTTCAGGTGGCGCCGTTTTTTCTGCTCTTCAGCTTGCGAATGAAGTGGAAAATGCCGTCATTGTCGCTATTATTTGCGATCGCGGTGATCGTTATTTATCTACAGGTTTATTTGATATGCCCGTTTGAAATTGACTTATTTAGATCTAAAAATCATGAGTTTCAAATCCATTGACACATTTCATAATTACGCCCTCGACCAATTGACGGCCAAATTAACGCAGCAACAAGATTTGCTATCGACTATTCAGCGTGTGTTGCCCGAAGACCTGGCAACTCACGCCCTCCATTGCGTAGCACATAACACAACACTGATGGTTTACACCGACTTGGCTGTGTGGTCGTCACAACTGCGTTTTCACAAGGCTGCCATGCTTGAAGTTGCCGCCACGTTCACTAACCCCGTATTAACTAATATTCAAATACGACTTATTTCTCAAAAATAATAACATCCATTTATCTAAATGATAATGATTTTCATTTAGATAAATAACTGTTATGATTTCCCTCAATGAAATTTTGTGGGAATCAATATCATGGTACATCAAAAAAATTACTTATCTTTTACCATAGCGGGTTTATTATCCGTTTCAACATCTGTTTTTGCACTAGAAAAGCCAAAAACAATGGATGAAATGTGGAAAATTATCGAAATGCAACAAAAACAAATCGAAGCCCTACAAAAAAAGGGTAACGCAACACCTACTACGCAACCAGTAAATGATAAAACAACAAGTTCTCCTTCGCCTGCTCCAGTTGTTGCGACAAATGACGTTAAAAAGTTGGAACACAAAACAGACGTATTAAGCCAAGAAGTTGAGAAACTGCGCACCAATTTGTCTATCCCTGAAGACGCTAAGTACAAAAGTATGTATGGGATGGGGCCAGCAGCGTCAAAAGTGTATGGCACCAGCAAAGGCCTCTCTATTGGCGGCTATGGTGAAGCGATGTACACCAATTACGTTGACACGAAAGGCAATAAAAACAATAAAGATAGCGCTGACTTAGAACGCGCGGTCATTTATTTAGGTTACAAATTCAACGATTGGATTGTTCTCAATAACGAAATTGAATTTGAGCACGCCACTACAGGTGAAGGCAGCGAAGAAAAAGGCGAAGTGTCTGTTGAGTTCTCGCAACTCGATTTCTTTTTTGATCAAAAATACAATGTTCGTGCGGGTTTGATACTTGTTCCAATGGGGTTTGTTAACGAAATGCACGAACCGACAACTTTTCATGGTAATCGTCGCCCCGATATTGAACGCTATATTATTCCCTCAACATGGCGTGAAATGGGTGCAGGCTTGTTTGGTGAGGTACTACCTGGATTGCAATACAGAATGTATGCGATGACAGGACTCAATGCCCAAGGATTTAGCAACACGGGAATTAGGGAGGGTCGCCAAGGAGGAAGTAATGCCAAAGCTGAAGATTTTGCTTTCACGGGTCGCCTTGATTATTCACCCACCCAAATTTCGGGTTTATTGTTTGGCGCATCAACCTTTTTAGGTAGTAGTGGTCAAAATGATGTAGCATTCAATAATCAAAAATATAACGTCTTTACGCAACTCTATGAAGGCCATATTCAATATAAATACCGAGGTTTAGAACTTCGCGCGTTGGGCGCATGGAGCCATGTTGATGATACTGCCTTTTTAAATTCTAATTTAGGAACTGCTGCGCCTTTGGGCAAAGAAAGTTTTGGCTGGTACGTTGAAGCGGCACATGACATCATGCCACTACTTTGGAAAGAAAGTAATCACTACCTTGCACCGTTCTTTCGTTTAGAGCGCTATAATACACTATCGGCTATTGATAACAACTCACTGGTTGGAAGTACATTCGACTCGCGTATTGGATTAGATCGCTGGATTTATCAAGCGGGCATTAGCTATAAACCCATTCCAAATATTGTCATTAAAGCCGATTATCGTAATATCAACGATCAAAAAATAGTTCCAATGGGCATACCCAATGGGGACGAGTTTAATTTTGGCGTAGGTTTTATTTACTAATCATTTTAGGAATCATTAATGAAAATAAAAATCGCACTATGCGTATTTTTTTTGATTTTCACGCAAAGCGCTTTTGCACAAATTTTTTACAGTAAAACCGAGGCACTAGAGTTAGCTTTTGGCAAAGCAACCATTGAAAATTTGTCACTTTTTCCTGATGAGGAACAAAGCGCTAAAATTCAACAACTCGCTAAAACCAAACTGGATTCAGGTTTATTTACTTTTTACGTTGGCAAAGAAGGCGATAAAATTTCAGGTTACGCCGCCATTGAAAGTGAAACCGTGCGCACAAAACCTGAAACGATTATGATTATCCTCACGCCATCGGGTGAAGTTCGTGGTGTGCATTTACTGGCTTTTCATGAACCTGCGGAATATATGCCACCCGCGCGTTGGTTTGAATCGCTGGCAAAACGTGATTTAGACGATATGGATTTCAAAAAAGGCGTTGATGCCATTAGTGGTGCAACATTAAGCACACGGTCTGCGTTAAACAGTGTACGAAAAGTACAGGCATTTTATGATGTTATGGTGAAAAAATAATGCGTTATTTCGTCAATGGGGAACAACAGCGAAAACTGTTACTCAACGCCCTTGTGCT
>CAINHP010000192.1 GCA_903848905.1 uncultured Pseudomonadota bacterium | reverse complement strand
TTTCCCTTTTCAAAATAGACACCAAAATGACGACTACCGGTAATTTGTATATTATTTCTGCACCATCGGGCGCAGGGAAAACCAGCTTAGTAAAAAAACTCATTGCAACCGTAGAAAACCTTATTGTATCGGTATCCCATACGACACGCCAGAGTAGGGAAGGCGAAATTCACGGCAAAGATTATTTCTTTGTGCCTGTTGACGATTTTCGCGCCATGCAAAATGAAAAAGCGTTTTTAGAATCTGCGCAAGTGTTTGATAATTTTTATGGTACAGCGCAAAAAACGGTTGAAGACAATTTAGCGCAAGGTGATGACGTCATTTTGGAAATTGATTGGCAAGGCGCTCAGCAAGTGCGCGAACTCATGCCTAATAGTTATTCGATTTTTATTCTCCCCCCTTCAACACAAATACTACGAGAGCGCCTTGAAGGCCGCGGCAAAGATTCCGTGGAAATTATCGATCGACGTATGCAAGACGCCGTAGCAGAAATGTCGCATTACGGAGAATTTGATTATTTAGTGGTCAATGATGATTTCAATACCGCCTTAAATGAACTCGAAAGCATCATTATTGCCAATCGCTTGAAGCAGCAAAGCCAAGCAATCAAATTAAAATCGCTGATTCGTGATTTGTTAGCGTAATTGCCTTGTGATAAAACTACCGAAATTTGTTCGTGTTGCGTTAATTCCTGTTGGGTTAGTGGGTGGCTATTTAGCCACTAGCACTTATTTATTTCCTATTTGGCTGCAACAGAAAATTCCCGCGTTAATTAGTGAAGATACCCCATTTAACGCGACATTAGCACACGTCAATTTCAATCCCCTCACGCTGCAATTAACATTCCATCAATTTACGCTAACGCAAAATCAATCGCCCGTTTTTGAGTTTGACTCTTTCACTCTTCAAGTCGATTTCCTTGAGTCTATTTCAACACAAAGTCTTGTGATTGAAAATATCGAACTATTGAAGCCTTTTGTACAACTTAATCCTACAAAAGAAAAAGAACAAACAAACGACAAGCCATTCTCAGTCGACAATATTGCCTCTCCCGTTCCCTTTTTGATTAAACATATCACCCTATCAAATGGTCATATTACAGCGGAAAATGGGCAACTCGATCTAACGCCAATCGACGTGTCATTGACTAATGTCAGCGCCACAAACGATACGCCCGCCCTATTTCGTTTAAGTGCAACCAATAAACAAGGTGGAGAATTCATCAGTGAAGGTCAATTCCAACTCGCACCTATTGGTTCAAGTGGAAAAATCACGTTATCAAAATTGCCATTAAGCACCCTCATGCCCTTTTGCCCCGAAAAAAAGGCACTCACTTTTAGTGGCGTAGGCGATTTATCGATGAATTTTCGTGTGGCCATTCATGAAAAATCACTCGCTTTTTTTATTAAAGATGCGCATCTTGTTTTGGACAATATCGTTTATCAAGATGAAAATCGCCCATCGGATCATGCCTCACTACAGCATTTTGATTTAGATAACGGGCAATACGACAGTACGCAGCAGACGGTTCAATTTAAAACAGCTATTTTGAATCATCCACGCTATGCGCAAAACCAAGCGCAGCTTTCGTTAGAAAACCTAACTGTAAGTAATTTTGCTTTTAACATTGACGCTCTGCATCTGCAAACTGGCAACGTTTCATGGCAAAATACTGAACTTTTTGACACTCAGCAAAACACTGTGCTTTTTAAATTGCCGCAAGCAACGTTTAGCAAGCTATTATTTGATTTCAAGAAAAAAGCATTATCGATTGCAAGCATCCAAGCCAGCAATGCTGATTTTCGTGCGTGGCTAAATTCACAAGGTGAGCTCAATTATCAAACACTGCTCCCCGAAGATGAAGCGCAAGTCAACAGTGAAAAGCAAGCAGATAACACCACAAGCGACGCTTTTTGGGGTGTTAAAATTGACGCGATTGACCTCACAAACTTTAGCGCGACGTTTGAAGATAAATCGTTATCAAAACCCCTTTCCATCAATATCAAACCACTTTCACTAAAAGCCACCAACATCAACAACGATAAAGGCAGCGCTTTACCGTTTGAATTAAATACAGGCGTCAACAGCAGTGGCTCAGTGCATATCAAAGGCAATGTGGGACTTAATCCACTTAATACACAATCTGATATTGAAGTCACATCTATTGGTTTAGATAAATTTCAATCGTATGTCGATAAATTTGCCCATATTGATGTGATTAAAGGCGTGTTTAATTTAGAGGGCAGAATGGATGTCGCAAAAGGTGATCAAGGCGAATTAGATGTTAAATTCAAAGGCAATAGCGGCATTGCGCGTTTAATTACACGCGATCAAGTGCAAAATAAAGATTTAATCAAATGGGATAATTTGAGTTTAAACAATATTGAAGCCGATTTACTCGCGCAACGCTACATTGCCTCTTCTTTATTGCTCGAAAAACCTTATGCGCGAATTATTATTGGAAAAGATAAACGGCTTAATATCTCCGATATGCTAATTGACTCAACCGCCACAAAAGAAGCTGAAAAAAGCGATAAAAAAACGCCAACAACGTCATCTCACATTCATTTTCAACTTGATAAAGTACGCATTTCAAATGGCGCATCTTCTTTTTCAGATTTGTCGATGATTTTGCCCTTTTCAGCGGAAATTAAAGGACTTGAAGGTGGTGCGTCAGGCATTTCATCTAATCACGAATCCACCATTAACGTCACGCTAAAAGGAAATGCCTACGATCTCGCGCCTGTTGATATCAAAGGAAAAATTCAACCTTATATTGGTGATTACAACGCCGCATTGAGTTTCAAAGGTATGCCGCTCCCCCTTGTGTCCGCCTATATGGCCGAATTTTTCGGTTATAAAGTGGAAAAAGGGAAAATGTCTCTGGGCGTGAACTATAACGTCAAAAATGGTGAACTCACCGCAGACAATAATTTATTAATTGAGCAGTTTGAACTTGGTGAGCAAATTGATAACCCTCACGCTATTGATGCACCGTTTAATTTAGCCATCACACTCCTCAAAGATGTGAATGGTATTATCAACTTAAACGTTCCTATCAACGGCTCGCTTAATGATCCACAATTCGATTTAGGTGGCGTTATCGGTGATGCCGTACTGAATATTTTAACTAAAGCAATTAGCTCACCCTTTCAATCCATCGCTAATTTATTAGGCACTGACGAAGATTTAAGCGCCGTACAATTCGCACCAGGGCAAGCCGAATTATCAGAATGGCAAAAACCAAAACTCGATAGTATTGCAAAAGTGTTGAAAGAGCGTACTGTATTAAAATTAGAAATTAAAGCTACTGCTTTTCAATCACAAGATTGGAATGTATTGCGCGAAGAGGCCTTAACAGATCGCCTAAAAACACTCAAAGCAGAAGAAATTAATCGTAAAGTTGATCGAAAAATACGTCCTGAATATGTGGAACTTGATGAAACAGATACACAACGCTTACTGGCTCAAGAGTTTAAAGAAAAATTCCCTCAACTCGTGAAACGCTCATTCTTTGGATCGCTTGAACTGGCGCAACCTGAATTGGGAGATTTTTACAGTGTTGCAAAAGAAACCCTATCACAAAGTTTACCCGTTGAACAAAAACGGTTAACCAAACTTGCTGCTGCGCGGGCACGGTCAATTGCAAAATACATTGTGCAAACAGGCGGCGTTCCCAATGAACGTGTCTTTATTTTAGATACCGCCATTGATCCACCACGCCAAGACAATGATATTGATGCACTGCTGTTTTTAAAAGTGGATTAAGCTAAAAAAACATACCTATTATGCGGCTAGAATGAGCTCTTGAAATGCCAACACATCATCAACGGGTGCATTCATTTCGGGGTGCATGATTTTTGCCTGTTGATTGTAAGTCGCTCGAAAATCGGGGTTGATACTCATTTGTTCTTTTGCTCGAGCAACTTCATATTTTAATAAATCGAAATCGGTTACTTTACTTGAATTGCCATATTTTATGACAGAGAAGTCAGAACTTTTTTCTAATTGACTGATGGCATCATCTGTAGATAGCGTGCCTTCTTTACCATCCCATGAAGCATTCGTTACATATTGGGGGTCAATACCTGTCATATCATCCACATAAAACTTAGCGACAACATTGTTATTTTCATCTAAAACAACGGCTTTCACTGGTGGAAAAGCAAACATTAATGCTTCCTTTTGTCCTGCTGGTGTTTGAAAATAATCAGTCACTTTTTTGACCATCTCTCTACCTTCACACGAAAAAAATGATTCAGAAGAATACGCTTTGGGTCTATATCCATTGGGCGTTAATTCCATGCCCTCTGTTTGACCGTGGTTGATCTCATACTCCATTTGCGCTAATTTTCTATCTCGATATTCTTTAGGTGCGCTTTCAGAAATGCCTGTAGTGGCTATTTTCGGATGATTTACAGTGGATGAACCATCAATTTGCATATTCAATAAACTTTCAAAACTTGATGAATGTGTTGAATTATTGTTTGCAGTACCTGTTTGCTTAAAAGCTGGGTAGGAGGCTTTTGATTTATCAGTAGATATAGTAAGTTTTTCAGTTGATATGCTTAACATAAATAAAATCCAAGTGTCTTGTTGATCTTAGTCATTAACCTAAATATTCACCGCATTTTATCGGCAATTTCTTATACATGTTTAGAGTGAAACGTGATGCTGTTTAAATAAAAAATGATAATTTTCATCCTCTCTAAATCAATAGGTTGCAACAGCACGTAACGTCTACAACATAAAAAAAATCCCCTAATACGAATTTAATCGCATCAAGGGATTTTTATAAGCTAATGCCGTTTACTGCGCCGTTGGCGAATTAGGTAAATTCACTTCGATATCCGCTTTTTGTTCAAGCGTATTGATTAACGCATTGAATTCACTATCACCAATCGCTTTAGCGATATTTTTAGTCGCTAATACACCGCGCTTTTTATCTTCTTGCGTCATCGCACCGTCTTGCACTTTACTCAAACTAACAACCACTTGTTCATTCGAAGGCAATGCTACACTGAAAATACTCGATTTATCTGCAACGGGTTTTGCGGCTTTAAAAATGGCTTCATTGAGTACAATATTAAAGTCTTTTTTCATGCGCGTTAAGCCAGCGGTTTTTTGCACGGGTAATTTATAATCAGCGGCCACTTTCGACAGTGATTCACCACTTACGACTTTCGCTTTAATTTCTTTCGCCGTATCAATAGCGTGTTGCTGCGTTTTTTGTTTTTGCAGAGCATTCACCACATCTGATTTAACTTGCTCTAAAGGCTTGTTCTCTGCTGCTTTATGCTCAAGAACACGCAATACCACTAAATGCTCCGCGTCTAATTCAATAGGCGTGCTATTTGTGCCATTAATCACTTCATCCCCAAACGCCACACTGCGAATTTTATCATCAGCCGCCATTCCTTCACCGGCTGTTTTAGTGAACAATCCCGTTTTCTTCACAGTTAAATTCAACTGTTCAGCGGCTACTTTTAAATTATCTGAATTTTGATAACTAATTTCTGTCAGCGACTCCGCTTGTTGATAAAACGCGTTTTCAGCTTGTGATTTTTGATACGCTTTTGTCAACTGCGCTTTGACGCTTTCAAACGGTTTGACTTGCGCAGATGATAATTCAGTGACTTTAATCAAATGATACCCAAAAGAGGATTTCACAGGCGCTGACACTTCACCCTGTTTGAGTGCAGTAGCTGCAATGTCAAATTCTTTATCCATCACACCCGCATTAAATAAACCTAAGTCGCCACCTGCCTTACCGGTCAATTTATCATCTGAAAGCGCTTGCGCTACAGTTGTAAAATCTTTCGTTACTAATTGTGCTTTTGCTTGCGTGGCTTTTTCTAACGCGGTTTTTTCATCTTGGTTATCGTTTATCTCAAAGAGGATATGGCTAATTTTACGACGCTCTGGCGTGCTATATTGCGCAGCTTGTTCATCATAAAAGGCTTTAAGTTTCTCATCGGTGACATCAATCGTTTTAGCGATATCTTCTAACGTCAATTCTATATATTCCACTGCCATTTGCTCAGGTAGCTGATACGCTGTTTGATGCGCTTGATAATATGCATTTATATCACTATCGCTGAGGGTTGTATTAGCTGTCGTTGTAGGTATCGTCACATATTCAACGTCGCGAGTTTGATTTTGAATTTTGAAAAAATGTTCCAAATCATAAGGCGTTGCAAAACTACTATCTAAAATACTTTGCTGAAATTGCTCCATCACTAACGCATTTTTAATTTGTGCAACAAATTCACTTGATGACATGCGTTGCTGTCCAAGTAATTGCTTGTATTTTTGTTCGTCAAATTTGTTATCAGTCTGGAAGTAAGGCAACGTATGAATGAAATCACGAATTGCATCGTCAGTGACCGTCAAGCCTTTTTGATGCACGTATTGCAACAAAACTTCATCTTTAATTAATTTTCTCAACGCTTGAAGCTTGATACTTTGATCGTCTGCAGCAAGTCCACCGAGACTTTGTTGGTATTTTTCATAGGCTTTTGTTACATCACGTTGATAAAAGTCTTTTTTGCCAACTGACGCAACAGGTGCTTCTTGACCATCATTGATATAATTATTTATTCCCCATAAAAAGAATGGGACACAAATAACGGTCAAAATAACTCCTGCAAAAGCCCCTTGTGATTTTTCTCTAATTTTGGTCAACATAAAATAGCTACCTCGATAACTCTTTGTAAGTAAGCAAAAAAAAACCCCGAACCAAAGGTTCGGGGTTTTTAGGTGTTGGCGGAGCGGACGGGACTCGAACCCGCGACCACCGGCGTGACAGGCCGGTATTCTAACCAACTGAACTACCGCTCCAAAGTCTGGTGGGTGCTGAGGGGATCGAACCCCCGACCCTCGCCTTGTAAGGGCGATGCTCTC
>CAINHP010000191.1 GCA_903848905.1 uncultured Pseudomonadota bacterium | reverse complement strand
CGTGCGCAGACTGGAGTATGATTTACGTAACTAAGTTTTACTGATTAGGAATTTTGATATGCAGAAAACAATGACAATTACGTTAGACGAAACTGTTTATGATGGGCTGATGAATGTAATTGGTAGCGATAAAGTAAGTGGATTTATTGAAAACATTGCGCGTCCTTACGTCATTAAGGACAGTTTAACTGAAGGCTATAAAGCAATGGCAGCTGATGCAGCACGTGAAAAGGAAGCAGACGAATGGACGAACGCGTTGATTGGGGATGTTGCTGATGAAGCGTGGTGAAGTTTGGTGGGTAAACTTTGAGCCAGCATTAGGCAGTGAGATTCGTAAGAAACGTCCGGCAGTCATTGTAAGTAATGATGTTGCAAATACGATGATGAGCCGTGTGCAAGTTGTTCCTGTAACAAGCAATGTTGATAGGCTTTATCCAAGCGAGGCGTATGTTACGGTTGCAAATAAAAAAGGCAAAGCAATGGCGGATCAACTTACTACAGCTGATAAACAACGATTTAGTGGGTACATTGGCAGTATTTCTGAACAGGAAATGCAGCAACTTGATAATGCGATCCTAATCCAATTAGGCATTAAGAAGTGATAGCTGAAAAATGATGACTGATAAAATTGAAATAACTCCATTTGATGCTGCAGATTATTTAGACAGCGAAGAAGCGATTGCTGAATATTTGGATGCAATAATGGAAGAAAATCCTGCGCTTTATAATGCAGCGATGCAGGATGTAGAAAAAGCACGTCAGCGTCTTGCTGTTACTAATGTTCAAGCACCTATTGCTTTAGCTGCTTAGTATTGCAAGTAGCTAACGTCAAAAGTTTTGACGTTGTGCGGTATTTTACACTCCGATGCAACACCATAAGCGTAAAAGTTCCGTGCAGCTAATATGGATTGAACACAGGTGAAATACTGGGTTGGGTGATTTTATATTGATGGAGCGTTACTGCGGTAACGGTCTGTGTAAAAAATTGCGCTGTAATGCAATAATCCAAAAGTCCCATGCTCAAACTCTTGCTCCATTTCCGATCATGCAGCAAACGACGTATTTGAACGACTAAACGACGCAATACCATTTGGAACATGAAATTGAAAATAGGCATGCGCGTTTTAGAGCAACACGCAAGTGTTGTGATAAAAGGTGCAATGCAGCACGCAGCAGAGCTGCTGCTTTCTAATGGCTCAATCCAATAAACAACCAGCCGAACCTAAATCAATTCAAGTAAACAACTCAATCAACCACCATCACGCCATCCTTAACGCTATAATCCGCCATTGCATTACTAATCATCTTCATTTCCGAAGTATGATAATAAGTCTTCTCAATCTGCGCCGCACTTGTCCCACACATTTCCGCAATATTAATAATCGGCACGTTGCTATTCACTTTGCTTGTTATGAAATAATGTCTGAATGAATACGGCACTAAGTCACGCTCAGCAAAGTTCTCAATCCCAGCCAACATCATTAGCTTGTCAAAATGATAACTAATCACACGTGGTGTAATTGGCACTTTACCAGTTACACTGAAAATCAACGCTTTAGATGGATGTAATTTTTTTAAGCGTTTGAAATACTGCTGTGTATCGTGCACCACAAATTGCCGTGTTCGTCGCACCTTGCTTGTCT
>CAINHP010000190.1 GCA_903848905.1 uncultured Pseudomonadota bacterium | reverse complement strand
TGTTTATTGATAAGCCACGACGCATGACAGGGGTTCAGGTTTACCCGACATTCCGCACCCCCATCATTGAGAATTTGAATATATCAAAACATACCTTTGGCCAAGCAACTTGAGCAAGCTAAAGTGTTGCACATTGCAATTTAAAACAACGGATTGGATTTCACTGATTATCAAAATATGAATTCCAACAAAAAACTGAAACACCCAACGCGCCGTTGGCTTATCAGTGGAACCCCCAATTTGATTGGGAAACGTGGCTTTATTCTCAATTAGAGATTGTCGAATTCGATACTCCAATGCACTGTACACCAGCAGACAAAGTGTCATAATTGCCATGAGGGCTTCGATACGTTTGGGGGATTTTAAAAAGAGCGTATTTGCCATAAACAGGGGGTCTTTGAGAAAACGAAATCCACCTTCTACTTTTTGTTGTCCAGGCGTGTAATGCGTTAAAAATTGCTTGTCACTCAATTTGGTTTCATCAAGTTCATTGGTTGCCAAAATAAAACAGCATTTCTTCGCAATTTTGCGTCTTCTCACGTCGAGTAACGAAGAAAGATTAGCTTGAATTTGATAACGGATTTCGTCTGGTTCCTGCTTCTTTGATGGGCGCCCTTTTTTCTTGAATTTTTTGATTTCAATAATACTAAAGTCGTTGATTTCTGTGGTTTCTAACTTTTTTTGAAACATGTTTAAAGCGGATTTAGCATCAACATCACACGCAAATTCTTGTTTTTTCAATTGTTCAAAAGCGCGCCATTCAACTTCACTTTGTTTCAAAAATTGTCGATTGACGGTTTTTTCTGCGCGTTGGTGAGCGGCTCGCGTATAAACCACCAGCCAACGTTGTTTAACTCCCCCATAATTTGAACATAACGATTCAAAAGCCTGCTCTGGTTTATCGAGCATGTGTTCACTCGCCATCGCCTGACAAATTTCCGATACGCCCCGAATCGTTTCTGGCACGCGCGTAATCCAAGGAAAATCATTCAATTCTTGAAGCGTATCTTTCGCATATAACGCACAATCTGCAACGATAACAGGTAGTTCAACTGACGCTTTTAACTGCGATAAATGCGTTTTAATCGTTTCACGAAAATCACTTGAATCATGGCTATTGCCACTCAACGCTTTCATCCACAAAGGAATCCCTGCTTGATTTTCACAAATCAATTGCAAAACCACTTGGTTTAAATCAGGACGATGATCTCGACTATAACCTTGAGTGATGTGAATAACACCATCCGCTAAATCTTCTGCATTTTCTCGGCTGTTGTAATCACCATCAACATGAAAAGTTGAGCTATCTAAATGCCCTGCTTCACACGATAATCCTAATCGTTTCACCGATTGCGCTGCTAATTGGGCGTAAAAATTTGATGTCCCGTATGTGTAAATGGAATCTAAGGCCCTTCCAAGTGCGTCATCATTGAAATACTCTGCTTTTATCGCTTCGCCAAACAAGCGTTCGACGGGCTTATCTTTGAAGAAATTAGGCATCAAATAGAGCGTCCGATTGGCAAAACCAAGACCATTCAAAATCATCGCTTTGACGCATTTGCCTACGCAAACGCGACGCTGTTCTTGATCTTGTGGAATTAGCGTATCGATAAGTTCTTCTAATCCAAGTTCATCAACCATTCCTGCTATTAAGCCGAGATGATCCAAGTTGTAACTGCTGTAGGTTTTTATAGTCAACTCTTTTAGTAAATTTCAGGGGACTACATTTTAAATCAAAAATTGCTTTTGATAGGTGCGGAATGTCGGGTTTATGGAAACCACCAAAACCAACAAAGGCTTAAAAGTGACTGTCGATATTCTCACTGGCGTTT
>CAINHP010000189.1 GCA_903848905.1 uncultured Pseudomonadota bacterium | reverse complement strand
GTGGTGCAACATTAAGCACACGGTCTGCGTTAAACAGTGTACGAAAAGTACAGGCATTTTATGATGTTATGGTGAAAAAATAATGCGTTATTTCGTCAATGGGGAACAACAGCGAAAACTGTTACTCAACGCCCTTGTGCTGATGTTTTTGGCTTATGTTTTCTTACTTGGAATTAGTAATGCGATGATGTATTTTAATCACATGGCATTAACCCCAGATTCTGTGAATACTTATTATCGCGGCAATGAAGAACTATTTATTCCGGCAAAAAGTTATGAGGGCATGCTTGAAGTGTTGCACTTTCATTTATTTGCCATGGGCATGCTTGCGGTCACTCTGACGCATTTAATGCTAATGACTGAATTCTCAACCAGTTTAAAAATCTGGCTCAGCAGTTTAACTTTTTTTTCTGCGCTTGCAGATGAGCTTGCTGGCTGGTTTGTGCGTTTTGTGCATCCGTTGTTTGCCTATTTTAAAATAGGCGCGTTTCTCACTTTAGAATTCTCTTTATTTGCATTGACACTCATTGTCGCGTGGTCATTAATGCGGGCTCGTGTGCATATTTTGCGTAAATCAGATGAATAACAATTCATCTGAAATTTTCATCAAAACAGGACTATCTACGTGTCCAACTTTACTTGACCATTACATAAAAAAAGGTTCACATCATGTGAACCCTTTAAAATATCGATAATTATTTGAATAACACTAATCGAAATGAATTAACTCATAAGGCAACTCAGGCTCACGCCCAGCAAGTAAATCAGTAAGAAATGCCCAAAAGACATCCGCTGACGGAGGGCATCCAGGCAAAAAATAATCAATTTTCACGACTTCATGCAACGGATAAACTTTATCAAGTAATAAAGGTAATTCGATATCATTGGGAATTTGTGGATTTTCTATGCCAATACCATCCATATAGGCTTCATTTAAGCAATCTTCTAGACTTATATGATTACGCATCGCAGGCAATCCACCGTTAATAGCACAAGCACCTACGGCCACAAGGATTTTGCAATTTTTGCGAAACTCTCGCAAAACATGCACGTTTTCAGAATTACACACACCCCCTTCAATTAACCCAATATCACAATCATCGCTACAATGTTCAATATCGGTGAGTGGTGAGCGGTCAAATTGAACGTGCTCCACCAAGTCCACAAGTCGCTCATCTAAATCTAAAAACGACATGTGGCAACCAAAGCACCCTGCTAATGACACCGTGGCCACTTTCACTTTTTTAGAGGTCATGCACTTCCCCTTCACTGGCTAGCGCAACCGCATCAATGTGCGCGTGATCGTAGATACGCTGCCCAATGGGAACGCTATAGCCAGTTCGTTTAATTAAAATGGCGCCCGTTGGACAAATATGTGCTGCACAATCATTCCCATCTAACTCAGAATCTTTGAGCAAACCACTTTTCGAATTCACAATCAGTCGTTTATCAATGCCACGTCCGCTAATCGCAAATACGTTTTTACCATCCACTTCCTCACTCGCACGCACGCATAGTGTGCAGAAAATACAGCGATTGTGATCAATCATCACATCAGGGTGCGACGCGTCTACTTCTCGATTTTCAAAAAAGTGTGGGTAGTGGTTATCGGTCATATTCAGATGATACGCCACTGCTTGCAGTTGGCAATTTCCTGTCTTTTCACATGACGGACAAAAATGATTACCTTCAACAAATAACATTTGCGTGATTTTTTCACGATCCTCGTTGAGTTCTTTGCTGACGTTGGTCACGTTTTGACCTTCTGACGCAGGAAACGTACACGCTGAGCAATTGCGTCCATTGACTTTCACCGTGCATAATTTACAGCTACCATGCGGCGTGAACTGTGGATTATGGCATAAATGCGCTATATAAACGCCTGCGGCACTCGCGGCTTGCATAATTGTCTGCCCTTCTTCATATGGAATTTTTTTTCCGTCAATCTCAAACGTTTTGGTCATACTCAATTCTCCACTTGGGCTAAATGCGCGGCGGCATCATCACGATTTGCCATGCGTCTTGCGGTTTCAAGTGATTTATCTAAATCAAATCCGGGTTCATAGCTAATTTTTTTCAACATCGCTTGATAAATTTCAGGGTAACGCTCAAGTGAGGATAAAACTGGATTTGCCGCCGTTTGCCCTAATCCGCAATGACTGTAATTTTTAATTACCTGACATAACTCTTCAAGCGCGACGATATCACCCGCACTACCGTGACCCTCTACAATTTTATCGACTTGTTTTTTGAGTAGTGAGGTGCCAACGCGGCAAGGTGTACAAAATCCACAACTCTCATGTGCAAAGAAATGACTGAAATTATGCACAACATCTAAAATGGAGCGCGTATGATTGAAAATGATAAATGAGCCGCCCGTCGCTAAATCTTCAAAGGCAATTTTTCGCTCAAATTCATCATTGGAAATAAACACGCCTGAAGGACCACCCACTTGCACACCCAGTACATCAATCGCGCCACAATCGGCTAAAATCGTTTTGACCGTCGTACCAAATGCATATTCATAAATACCGCGTGCTTTGCAATCCCCGCTGATACTTAAAATTTTTGTTCCTTTCGATTTCGAGGTTCCTTTATCTGCAAACCACGCGCCACCGTGAACAGCAATATTGGCCGCTGCAACATAGGTTTCAACATTATTGACGACCGTAGGTTTTCCCAAATACCCTTGCGTCACGGGATACGGTGGACGATTACGCGGAATACCTGCTTTACCCTCAAGTGATTCAATTAAAGCCGATTCTTCACCACAAATATACGCACCTGCACCTAAACAAATCTCGATATCAAAATCAAAACCGTTTTGCAAAATATTGGATCCAAGTAAATTAGACACCCGACGCGCTTCTAAAACAGCTTCAAGTTTATCGAGCAGATGCACATATTCTCCACGCAAATAAAGAAACCCTTGCGTTGCACCCACAATCGCGGCGGCAACCGTCATCCCTTCAAATACGCTATCTGCATAAGAATTGAGTAACACACGGTCTTTAAATGTCCCAGGTTCGCCCTCGTCTGCGTTGCAAATAATATAGCGTTGCGTTGCATTTTCTTCGCGGCAAAACTTCCATTTCCACGCGGTGGTATACCCTGCCCCACCTCGCCCGCGCAAGCCTGAAAGTTCAATTTCAGCTAATGTTTCACTCAGCCCCCGCGTCAACGTTGAAGTAATCGCGTGACCATGCAATGGTTTTTCATTCAGCAATAAATCAGGCTTTACAATATTGTCATCCACACGAAACAAATCAGAGTCCCACTGTGCAAGAGGAGTTTCACGGTTCACATAATTGACAATTTGATCAATTCGCGGCTTTGTTAAATGCGTCAATGCATAGCCATTCACAAGACCAGCAGGACCTTGATCGCACATTCCTGTGCATGAGGTATTATTTAAACTTACCAAACCATCGGCACGAACACTGCCAATATCGACCTTTAACTTTTGCTCAAAATACGACATTAAATCAGATTTACCGAGCATTAAATCGGTAATTGAATCACTGATTAAAATGGTGTATTTGCCACTGGATTGCGTATGAAAAAAACTGTAAAACGCCACGACATTTTGAATATGTGTGCGTGGAAGTTGGAGTTGCTCGGCTAATACTTCAATCGCATTGTCGGGAATATAAAAATAGCGTTTTTGAATCGCGTGCAGAATTTTCAACAATCTTGTCGATTGAAAATCGTTTTCTTGCGCAATCTGCAAGATATAATTGTGCATAAAATAAACTCTCCCTACTTATTGGCGTAAATCTTTAATTGCTCGCACCAGCTGATCATTTCCAGCAATTGTTTCAATACTAAACCCTAGCTTATGAAGCATCGCGAGTGCAGCTTCGTTTGAGCTGAGCACTTCCGCTTCAAAAAAGAGCATTCCCTTTTCTTTCGCAGATTGCATTAATGTGCGCATCAACTTTGAACCAATCCCTAAATGCTGACAATCATCAGCGACGACAAGTGAAAACTCAACCGAATGCCCATCGGGATTCACACTATAACGTCCAACACCAAGTTCATTAGGAAGCGTTGGATCATCACTCACGGCAACAAAGGCCATTTCACGGTCATAATCAATTTGCGTAAAACGCACAAGCATTTCAGGGGTTAATTCTTGCAGAGCACGATGATAGCGGAAATATTTGGTTTCCTCAGACAATCGACTGACAAAATCGGTTTCCATTTTCGCATCTTCTGGGCGAATAGGACGCACGGTGACGTTAATTCCACTTGGTGTTGAATAATGTTGCGTTAATTCGTGTGGATACGGATGAATAGCCATGTGCGCATAGCGGCTTAATTGATGACTGATTTGGGCTTTAATTCGTGCATCGACGGCAATCGCGCCATGTGCATCCACAATCAATGGATTAATATCAAGCTCTAAAATTTCTGGCAATTCACTTACCATGTCTGAAATATTGAGTAGCACATCCACTAATGCTTTTTTATTCGCTGGCGGCAAATCACGGAAAGCGTTTAAATATTTTGCCGCTTTGGTTTTGGCAATCATTTGCTCAACCATATATTCATTAAGCGGCGGCAACGCAACGGCATTATCTTTGAGAATCTCAACCATCGTACCACCCAGGCCAAAACTAATCGCAGGGCCAAACACCGGGTCACGTACCACACCAATCATCAACTCACGTCCACTCGCCGATTTAAACATCGTTTCAACGGTCATGCCCACTTCGTGAATATCGGGATATTTGCGCTTAATACTCTGTTCCATTTCAGTGAAATGTTTTGCAATATCCTGCACACTGTTAATGTTCAAGCGTACACCGCCAATATCGGATTTATGACTAAACTCGGGCATGTTAATTTTTAATACGACCGGAAAACCTAAAGTTTGCGCGGCAATCATGGCGTCTTTTGCGCTGGACACTTTAACTGTTTGATTCACGGGAATATGAAATGCCGCCAAAATGGCTTTCGCTTCTTGCGCCGTCAATACATCACGTCCTTCAGCAAGCACACGCTCAATAATCAAACGTGCGCCCGTGACATCGGGCATTACTTTTTCATCAGAGGGCGAGGGAATCTGCTTGAGCAATATTTGATTTTGCGCATAATTAGCTAAAAATCCAAACGCATCAACCGCAACTTCAGGTGTAGAAAAATGGGCGACACGACTGTTGGCAAATAAATCGCGCCCTTCTTGAACTCGTGCTCCACCTGTCCAAGCGGCAAGTACGGGTTTTTTACTGTGTTTAGCGCCTTCAATAATACATTTCGCCACTTGCGTGGGATCCGTCATCGCTTGTGGCGTTAAAATAACCAGTACACCGTCAATATTATCATCTTTTAAACAGATTTCGAGTGACTGCTGATAACGCTCTGACGTTGCATCACCCAAAATATCCACGGGATTCGCGTGTGACCAATGCACAGGCAGTACGGCGTTGAGTGCTGTTAAACTCGCATCGCTCAGCTCTGCCATTTTAATACCGACGTCTTCAGCGCGATCGGTACTCATCACACCTGGACCACCTGCGTTGGTAATAATGGCAAGACGGTCTTCGTTGACCACATAATTATTGGCAAGTACACGTGCTGCTGAAAAAAGTTCCGTAATACTATACGCTCGAACCACTCCCGCACGTGCAATGGCGGCATCAAAAACATTGTCACCCCCGACCATCGCACCGGTGTGCGACATCGCGGCTTTAACGCCCGCTTCATGGCGTCCTGATTTAATGAGAATAACCGGTTTTAACCGCGCCGCTGCTTTGAGTCCACTTAAAAAACGTCGCGCATCACGAATACCTTCAACGTACATCAAAATCCCCGTCGTTTTGGTATCGGTGGCGAGATAATCAAGCACTTCACCAAAATCAATATCTGCCGCCCCTCCCATCGACACAACGGTTGAAAAACCAATATCTTGCGATTTTGCCCAATCTAAAATAGCAGTACACACCGCGCCAGATTGTGAAAGTAACGCTAAATTGCCATCCTTCACCACGCCATCGCCAAACGTTGCATTCAAAAAGCCACTTGGACGAACCACCCCTAAACAATTTGGGCCAATAATACGAATACTATAGCGATGAGCAATATCAAGCACTTCCTGTTGAAGTTTTTTTCCTTCTTCGCCAAGTTCGCCAAACCCTGCCGTAATAATAATGACGCACTGCACACCCTTTTCGCCACATTGACGCATGATATCCGGCACAGTAGACGCGGGCGTTGATATCACCACTAAATCCAATTCTTCAGGCACCGCGTGCAGATCGGGATAGGCTTTGAGCCCTAAAATCTGCTCACGCTTGTGGTTAACAGGGTAAAGTCCGCCCTGAAATTGTGCTTCTTGCATATTGAGCAAAATACGATATCCCACACTTTCTGGTCGCTCGGAAGCACCTACAATCGCCACTGATTTTGGAGTGAAAAAATGATTTAAATAATGTGGTCCCATAAACAAACTCCAGAATTAGTAAGAAGGATAACGAAAGCATAGCAGTGTTTTATTTCAGTTTCATTTTAGGCGCAATCTAACGAAAATACCATTGTGACAAATTAAGCAGAAAATAAAAATTGGACAATGCACCGTTTTGAAAAATGATTTTGTTTTGCATGGATGTTTGCGTGAAACGATGGGGCAATGCTAGACTTGAAAATTACTATTCCCTTCATTATTGAATTATTGCGACGAGTATTAATATGTTTCGTTATTTCCCCCCTCAACACAACCTTCATCCGCACAGCAAACGAGATTATTGGATTGCGGCTTTTACGTTTTTTTGTGTTGCCATATGCTTAATTACCGATGCCGATGCAACGATTGAAAAACAAAATGCACTAGGCGTAAGTGGTTGGGTATTTTTAACTGGTTGGCTATTAGGTGAAAATAAAGAAATCCGAGTACAAGTGTTAATTGCCGTCCTCTTTGCAACGATTGGTGAACATTTCGCTTCACCTTTTATGGGCGGATACACGTATCGGTTCCACAATGTACCTGCTTACGTACCTGCTGGGCATGGTATGGTGTATTTAACGGCTGTTGCGCTTGGGCGGTCTGGTTTATTTGTGCGCTATGCACGTCAAATTGCGTTATTGGTTGTGGTTGTTTGTGGCGCGTGGTCGCTTTGGGGAATTACGTTTGCTTCGCAAGGGGATTTTGTGGGAGCGTTGCTCTTTGTTGTCTTTTTGTTTTATTTATTTAAAGGACGCTCGCCGCTGGTATATTTAGCGGCCTTTTTCATTACAACATGGCTAGAATTAATTGGTACTGCCGTGGGAACGTGGCATTGGGCTGAAATTGATCCCGTTCTAGGTTTACCACAAGGCAATCCTCCTAGTGGCGTCGCCGCATGGTATTGTTTAGTGGATGCTGTTGCGATGGGGGGTTCGGCTCCTGTCATCAATACAGTTAAACGTGCACGTCATTTTCTATTGCAGAAACTGGCTTGATTTCATCAATGCCAACCCACTAAATCTACCTAGGTTTTTCAAGTAGCCTAGGCAAAATGTCAATTTCTTATAACATTACACAGAATAATTAAAATCCGTCATATCAGAATTGATTGCCAGCTTTCCAGTTAAAGTCATCATCACAGTTGATGCAAATCCATCTATTGTGTCAAATACACTTTTCAAATACATAAAACTCCCATTATTCTTCTAAAATAATGGGATTGTAGAAGGTGAACACCATCAAAAAAACATTAGATAAAAACTTACTTAGATTTCAACTTAACTGGATCTAAAAAAATAACTGAAGCTAACAACATGACCATTAAGACAAACACGTCATCCGAAACTGAATTAATCACGTTAACAATCATAATCATCTCCCAAAAGCATCGAAAAAACATAAACACCACCAACTTGACTCACACTATATACCTGTCATTATTTATGAACAATATGCCAATTTATTGTTTAATAATTTCCCAATTAGCTATAAATATAAACACTTTTTTAGGTTAATATAGAAAAGTAACCTGTATTGACCTGCAACCAATTATTTGGAGAAGTTCACCATGCCCTACATTAAACTCAGCACCAATGTGCCAATTGCAGACAAACCAAAATTACTACGTCAACTTTCACAAGTCGCCGCTAAAGAAACTAGCAAACCTGAATCGTATGTGATGATTGAGTTATCAGAAAGTGTATCGATGTTATTTGGGGGGAAAGATTCGCCACTGGCGTATTTAGAATGCAAGAGTATTGGATTGACCGAAAAACAGGCGAAAGCCTTAAGTGCATCGCTTTGCACTCTCATTCACGAAGAACTGCAAATTTCTACCGATAGAATGTATATTGAATTTAGCAATGCGCCCGCTGCATTTTGGGGTTATAACGGCTCTACTTTTGGTTGAAAATTAAGTTCATAAAAAAAGGCGATTAAAAAATCGCCTTTTTCGATTGCAAAAATCAAAACAACTTAATCTTGATAACCTAAACTCTGCAACGCACGTTCATTATCCGACCAACCTTTTTTCACTTTCACCCAAAGCTGAAGATACACTTTTTGACCAATTAAACGCTCAATATCGAGTCGCGCATCGGTACCGATTTTCTTGAGCATATCGCCTTCTGTACCGATAATGATACTTTTTTGTGACATACGCTCAATCCAAATAATCGCGTATATTTTGCTGATATTTTCAAGTTCTTCGTATCTTTCAATTTCAACCGTTAATTCATAAGGCAACTCTGCCCCTAAACGACGCATCAATTTTTCACGAATAATCTCGCCTACTAGAAAACGCTCTGGACGATCTGTAATTTGATCCGCAGGATAAATCAAATCCCCCTCGGGTAACAGGTCCATAATCGATGCTTCGAGTTCATCCAAATGAATTCGTTTGAGCGCTGAAATCGGAAAAATAGCATGGAAAGGATAACGTTCCTGCGCAGCCGCAAAAAACGCTAATACTTTATCTTTATCCGTAATGCGATCCACTTTATTGACCGCTAAAATAACGGGCAATCCAGCTTGCTTGAGTTTTTCAAAAATCACTTCATCATATTCATGCCACGATAAACCATCAATTAACCAGACAATGACATTCACGCCAAGCAGGGTGGTATCGGCAGTGCGATTGAGTTGACGATTCAATGCCTTTTTTTGCTCCGCGTGCATGCCGGGCGTATCCATATAAATGGCTTGCCCTGCCTCAGTGGTGTTAATTCCTAAAATGCGATGACGCGTAGTTTGAGGTTTGCGCGAGGTAATGCTGATTTTTTGCTTGAGTAAATGGTTCATCAATGTTGATTTCCCCACATTTGGACGACCAATTAAGGCGACGAAACCACAATTCATAGTATATTTTCCTTGGCTAATAATTCGAGAAGCACTTCTGCGGCGGCTTGCTCGGCGCCTTTTCGGGTTACACCTGCACCAATACTTGGCTCGGAGAGGAGTGAGATAGTGCATTTGACTTTAAATGTCTGCTCATGTGCTAGCCCCGACATAGTCAATAATTCATAATGGGGCAAGTCTAATTTCTGAGCTTGCATGAGTTCTTGCAAGCGGGTTTTTGGATCTTTTTGACCATTATTTAATGATAAACTTTTTAATTTTTCGTCGAATAATTGCGCCACCCACACCTGACAAGCCGCCATGCCTTGGTCTTCAAATAAGGCAGCAATAATCGCTTCTAGGGCATCAGATAAAATAGAATCACGACGAAACCCGCCACTTTTTAACTCACCTGAACCGAGCAATAAATAATCCCCTAGCTCATGTTTACGGGCAAGTTCTGCGAGTGAGCGCTGATTAACAAGACTAGCTCTGAGGCGACTAAGTACGCCTTCTGCCGCATGAGGAAAAAGATTATATAATTGCTCGGCAATCACAAAACCTAAAATAGCATCACCTAAAAATTCCAAACGCTCATTGTTATGCGAACTCGCACTGCGATGTGTGAGCGCCGTGACAAATAATTGTGGATTATTAAACGCTAAACCTAATTTTCGACTTAATATTTCGGGCTTTCTTGTCACGTGTCGCCACTCACTTTACGAATATTACAAAAAATGTTTTTTTTCACCTAATTCCTAAACCTATTTTAAAATCGTCCCTATTCGAGAAAAATCAACGCCTTTGTTTTGCCAATCCCAGCTCATCCAGATAAAAAAGGCTTTACCCACTAAATTTTCTTCTGGCACAAATCCCCAATAACGGCTGTCATTACTGTTATCGCGATTATCACCCATCATAAAATACTGACCCTGCGGAACTGTATAAGTAAATTCTACTGACGGCGCACCATTACGAATTAAAATACGATGCTCAACGCCCGTCAAATTTTCCAAGAACTGAGCCGCACCATTCATTTCGGCACTTTCACCCGCGCCTTGAAATTCACCTAATGCACTTTCTGAAATGGGTTGATCATTAACTGTTAAATGCTTGTCGACATAAGAAATTTTATCGTTAGGCAAGCCAATTAAACGTTTAATGTAATTCACTTCAGGATTTTTAGGATAACGAAAAACCACAATATCACCACGATGCGGTGAAGTTAATTCAATGACTTTTTTGTTAATCACCGGCAAACGAATACCGTAAGTAAATTTATTGACGAGAATAAAATCCCCAACGAGCAACGTTGGCATCATCGAACCCGAAGGAATCCGAAACGGCTCTGCAATAAATGAGCGTAGCAAAAACACAATCAACACAACGGGAAAGAACGAATGGGCATATTCCACCAGCACCGGTTCATTCTCAATATCGTAGGGAATGTTTTGACGCTTTAAATACCACGCATAAGCACCCCAAATAGCCCCAGTCACAAGCGTTGCAACAAACAAAAAAAATGAAAAATCGAAATCCACAAAAATGCCCTCTGATTATTCTTTATTCAATTTCAAAACCGCTAAAAATGCTTCTTGCGGAATATCAACGTTACCGACTTGCTTCATACGTTTTTTACCTGCTTTCTGTTTTTCAAGCAGTTTTTTCTTACGCGAAATATCACCACCATAACATTTTGCTAAGACGTTTTTACTTAATGCCTTAACGGTTGATCGTGAAATAATTTTAGAGCCAATCGCTGCTTGTATGGCAATTTCAAACATTTGACGTGGAATTAAATCTTTCATTTTTTCCACCAAATCACGACCACGTTTCACACTCAAATCATGATGTACAATACTTGACAGCGCATCGACTTTCTCCCCATTAATTAACACATCCAGTTTTACTAATGACGCGACTTGAAAACGTAAGAATTCATAATCAAACGACGCGAAACCACGACTGACTGATTTTAATCGATCAAAGAAATCCAGTACGACTTCATTGAGTGGCATTTCATAATGCAGCGATACTTGACGACCTACATATAGCATATCTTTCTGTACGCCGCGTTTTTCAATACATAGCGTAATGACGGCGCCCACATACGCTTCAGGGACTAAAATATTTGCACGAATAATGGGTTCGCGAATCTCACTTATGGTTCCATTTTCTGGCAGTTTTGCTGGGTTATCGACCATTAAAACATCACCCGTTTGGGTAATAACTTCATAAATTACCGTTGGCGCTGTTGTAATTAAATCTACATTGTATTCACGCTCTAGACGCTCTTGTACAATTTCCATGTGAAGCATGCCAAGGAATCCACAACGGAATCCAAAGCCTAACGCTTGCGAGGTTTCAGGTTCAAATTGCAGTGCAGCATCATTCAGGTTTAATTTATTTAATGCTTCGCGTAATTCTTCATAATCGTCTGAGCTGACAGGATAAAGACCTGCAAAAACGCGTGGTTGCACACGCTGAAAACCAGTCAATTGTTCTAATGCGGGTTTGTCGGGTGACGTAACCGTATCGCCCACAGGTGCGCCAAAAATATCTTTAATACCCGCCACGAGAAAGCCTACTTCCCCCGTATTCAGGATATCTCTTTCAACCCGTTTAGGGGTAAAAACACCCACTTTTTCAGCCAAAAAGGTTTTACCCGTCGACATAATCATGATTTTTTGTTTACGCTTAATACTGCCGTTCATGATACGAACCAGCGAGACTACGCCTAAATAACTATCAAACCACGAATCAATAATCAACGCTTGCAATGGCGCGTCTGCATCACCCGAAGGGGGAGGCACTTTCAACACGAGTTGTTCTAAAACGTCTTTGACGCCAAGACCCGTTTTAGCGCTAATCATCAACGCTTCGTCAGCGGGAATACCGATCACTTCTTCAATTTCAGTCTTGACCCGCTCAGGTTCAGCGGAAGGCAAATCAATTTTATTTAATACAGGCACCACTTCAAGACCTTGCTCAATTGCCGTGTAACAATTCGCCACACTTTGCGCTTCAACGCCTTGTGCTGCATCAACGACAAGTAATGCACCTTCGCAAGCGGCGAGCGAGCGCGATACTTCATACGAAAAATCAACATGACCAGGCGTGTCAATAAAGTTCAACTGATAAATTTCACCATCAGCGGCTTTAAAATCGAGCGTCACACTTTGCGCTTTAATGGTAATACCGCGCTCTTTTTCAATATCCATTGAATCAAGGACTTGCGCTGACATTTCACGATCGGATAAACCACCACATAACTGAATAAAACGATCAGCAAGCGTTGATTTGCCGTGATCAATGTGCGCGATAATGGAGAAATTTCTAATATGTTTTAAATCCACGGGGGTCTTTTTTTAAATTTGGCAGTAAAAAAATCGGACTAGCAAAACACGATTGCCTCGCTAATCCGTACTTAGGTTATACGCTATTCTATCAAACTCGCAGCAAGCACGAGTGATATTCTTTCTTTATAGAACCAGCGACACAATAAAAACAATCGCAAAAATAAATACTATCGTAAAAATGACGCCACCAATCACATAAGATGAAAAGGAGCCGTGCTGAAAATCACGTTCACGATTTTTATTGCTTTGCACGCCTATGGCAGCGGAGAGAATACTTTTCGCCACATCAATAATTGTGGGTTTTGACATGATATTGACCTCTTTATTTTTTAATTAATTTTCTCGGCAGGTAAACCAGCGAATTCGAATAATAATTCTAATTCTTTTGCCGTTAACTCATAAAATTTTTGTGTGCGCAATTTTTCAGGCAGGACAATGGGTCCATAGCGCACCCGAATAAGGCGACTCACCACCACATTCTGTGCTTCCCAAAGACGGCGTACTAAGCGATTTCGACCCTCACTCACCACGACGTGATACCATTTATTCACACCTTCTCCGCCCATAAAATAAATTTGGTCAAACTTAGCTTCACCATCTTCAAGTGGCACGCCTTTTTTGAGAAGCTCGAGCTTTTCATCCGAAACCTCACCTAAAATGCGCACCGCATATTCTCGCTCAACCTCCGTTGAAGGGTGCATGAGTTTATTAGCCAAATCACCATTATTAGTCAATAAAAGCAAACCCGATGTATTGACGTCAAGACGCCCCACTGAAATCCAGCGCGCCGTCTCTAATTTAGGCATTTGTGCAAAAACCGTAGGACGCCCTTGAGGATCGTGGCGCGTGACAATTTCACCGGTTGGTTTGTGATAAATCAGTACGCGTGTTGCTTGCTGCGCGAACTTATCCCAATGCACCACGCGTTCGTTGAGCTGCAAATAATCGCCTGCTTTTAAATGCGCACCGTGCGCAGCAAGGACGCCATTGATTTTCAGTCGCCCTTCATCAATCCATCGCTCAATTTCTCGTCTTGACCCAAGACCCCCGCGCGAAAGCACTTTTTGTATCCGCTCACCAGCGCCTGAAACGACCTCATCAGTCACGCGTTTTGTTGATGACTCATGTTTTTTATTGGGGCGCGGTTTTTCTTGTCGCTTTGGATGTTTAGCGGTAATTTTAGGTTTTCTATCGCGGGAGGCGAAAGGGTTTCGTTGCTTATTTTCCACGGTTTTCCTGTTAAAAAGGGAATAAAATGACTCTCGTCTAGTCTATAAGTTAAATCAAATGTTAATGACTTATTGTCGCCACTCAGTAGAATGAAATACGGTATAACGCGCAAATTTAGGCACTTTTTTGTGCCGATTTTGCCATTTTTGCTTGACATGGTACGCCCAGAAATGTTTCATCACAAAATAACCCACCACTGCAGATGTCACCCCTAATATGAAACAACCCATCAAAAACGGTTGCCATACATCACCCAGTTCAGACAACATACCCGTTAGTGAGAAATCAAAACCGTCTGAGGCAGGTAAATTCATCGACCACAAACCAACTTGATAAGCAAAATAAAACAATGGCGGCATTGTAATGGGATTAGTTAACCACACAAGCGCGACAGATATAGGAATATTTGCCCGAAAATAAATTGCCATAGCTGCTGCAATTGCCATTTGCCCTGGCGTTGGAATCCAAGCGCCAAACAATCCTACTGCAAAAGCCATACAAATTGAGCGACGATTGATGTGCCACAAATTTGGATCATGTAATTTTTGCCCTAAAAACTGTAAACTTTTATGACGTTTAATTACCTCTGGATCGGGAATAAATTTGTGCATCATTTTTTCAACCAATTCTTTCGCCATCGTCTTCTATCCTCATTCATTATTATTTTTATCGCATGATTGGTCACGCTCTTGCTTTTTTATGTGGTGATTTTGCTTTGCAGCAATTCACGCAATTACCCACGTTAATGTGGTTAGTTGTTATAGGTGCAATAGCTTGCATTATGGCACGATTGCGCTATTTTTATGGGCTATTTTTTCTACTTGGCTTTTTATGGTCAAGTGGTTTTGCACATTATCAATTAAGTGAGCAACTCGCATCAAGTCTTGAAGGGGAGTTATTGCGTTTAACTGGCGAGATAACTAACCTTCCCGATCAAAATCCACAACGCGTTAATTTTGAATTAACATTAAAAGAAAATATTGACAAGTTGCCACGTAAAATCCAGCTTGCATGGTATAAACCTACCGCCATACTGCACGCAGGCGAAACTTGGACGTTTAGCGCAAAACTCAAACGTAATCACAGCAATTTTAATTTGGGTAGTCAAGACTTTGAGCGTTGGCAATTTGCTCAAGGTGTTGGCGCCAGTGGCACCGTTTCTGAACATCCCGCGCCCGTGCGCTTGACGACACCCTCTATCACGCAAATTAACCGATGGCGCGAAACTATTGGCAATCAATTGACTGCTCGTTATGGCGACAATCTAAGTGTTGCACTCCTTAAAGCCTTAACCATTGGCGATGATAATGGACTTTCACCTGCACAATGGGATATTTTTCGCATTACCGGCACAACACACTTAATTGTAATTTCAGGCTCTCACATTGCACTAGTGGCAGGACTGATTTATTGGTTAACCTTAAAACTTTGTGCACGTTTACCTATTTTCCGCTATTCGCCCCCACAAATGGCGGCAATAGCAAGTATTCTCACAGCGATAACGTATGCGAGTTTAGCTGGATTTGTCGTCCCCACTAAGCGAGCAGTGATTATGCTCGGCATAGTAATGATAGCTGGATTTTATCAGCGACAAATTAGTCATCTCCACAGTTTGGCACTAGCGATACTCGGCATTTTAATTCTCAATCCACTGGCTTTACTCTCCATTGGTTTTTGGTTATCTTTTTTAGCGGTCGTGCTGATTATGTATCGCGTCGATGGGCGATTGAAATCCAAATCAAATTGGCAATCAGGCGTGGATATACAGTTGAGTGTATCGATTGGGCTATCACCATTGATATTACTTTTTTTCCAACAAGTGTCCCTCATTTCACCACTAGTCAATTTTGTCGCGGTGCCTGTTGTCGAATTATTTCTTGTCCCCTTTGCACTCATTCTTGTGCCACTTGTTTTTATCGCGCCAGTCATAGCCGACAAACTCTTCTTTTTACTTGATTCGCTGTTGACTTATTTTATGCAAGGTCTAGAGTGGTCTTCAATGCTACCCTATGCCACCATCAATCACCCGCAGCCAAGTGGCTTTGCCTTTGCACTATCTTGCTTCGGTTTACTTTGGTTATTTGCACCACGGGGTATCCCTAATCGCGCGTTAGGGTTAATTTTAAATTTACCGCTACTATTTCCGATTGCCGCGAAATTGAATGCAGGTGAAGCGGTCGTGACGCTACTTGATGTGGGGCAAGGCCTTTCTGTTAGCGTACAAACACAACACCATTCACTACTCTATGATACAGGCGCAAAATTTTTAGGGGGGGGTGATATGGGAAAAAATGTCATTTTACCTTTTCTTAATCATCAAAATGTTAAGAAACTCGATATGCTCATGGTTAGTCATGGTGATAATGATCATATTGGCGGCGCAGATACCATTTTAAAAAATTTGCCCGTCGATCAGATTGTGACAAGTGTTCCCGATAAATTTGATGGTAAAAATGCCATTTACTGCAACGCACCACAAAGTTGGAATTGGGATGGCGTGACGTTTAATTTGATATCACCAGTTGAAAAATTTGATGATGAAAACAATAATTCGTGTGTACTGAAAATTCAAACGTCAGCAGGCTCTGTTTTATTGACCGGTGATATTGAAGCGAAGGCGGAGCATTGGCTTGTAAGCAATGCCGCAGAGCAACTCCAATCAACTATTCTCGTTGCGCCCCATCATGGGAGTAAAACGTCTTCCACACAACCGTTTATCGAGGCCATTCACCCAGACACTATTTTAATTCCCAATGGTTATCGCAATCAGTTTAATCATCCAAGCAAAGAAGTGATTGCGCGTTATCGTGATTTGCACATCTCCTATCTCAGCAGTGCAAACGACGGTGCAATTACTGTTTCACTTAAAAACGACCATTTAAAAATAGAGAGTTTGCGTGGAACGGAGGGTAAATATTGGAATTTTCACCCCTAAAATTCATACAATTATGTTGATAATTCGGTTTGCTGTAAAAATTTCTGCCTTGCCGTATTTGCATACGCAAATAAATCGATCAAAGCCGCTTGATTATCACTTTCAAGCAATTCCTGCATTTGCGTTAATTGCATTTTAAATGCCTCAAGTAGGGGTAATAATTCATTTTTGTTAGCAAAACAGATGGCTTGCCACATAGCCGGATCACTTGAAGCAATGCGTGTAAAATCCCGAAAACCGCCAGCAGCATAATGAAAAATATCTTCTTTTTCATCACGATGCCCGAGCATATTCACCAGCGCAAAGGCTAAAAGATGCGGAAGATGACTCGTCGCACCAAGAACACTGTCATGTTGCTTCACGTCCATAAACGCAACAATTGCCCCGATATTCTCCCAACACGTAGCAACGTTTTGCACATGCGTAGGTGACGTATTCGGCAGTGGGGTAATAATTAAGCGTTTCCCCACAAATAAATCATCCAGTGCCGCGCTCACGCCACTTTGCTCTGCGCCAGCAATCGGATGCGCCAGAATGAAATTGTCAGGTACTTCGCCAAAGACGTGCATTGCTGCGTCCATCACATTGCCTTTTGTACTGCCTACATCAAAATACACGCAATCACTTGTCCAAAATGGTTTAAGTAAACTTAAAATGCGCTGTGTACTGGCGACAGGCGTTGCCAATACAACACAATCTGTCGATTCAAGTGCACTGGTTATATCCGTATAAAATTCATCAATGACGCCAAGTTGCTTAGCGAGTTGTAAATTTTCTAAATCGTCAACGCGCCCAAAACCAACAATACTTTGCGCCAAATGATGAATCCGTGCAGCTTTTGCAAAAGAGCCGCCAATTAACCCCACGCCAATGACGCATACTCGTTTAAACATCAGCTAATACATCCTTGAGCGCCTTTAAAAACGTCGCATTTTCTTGCTGCGTGCCAATACTAATACGCAAAAAGGTTGGCATTTCATAAACATCTACAGGACGCACAATCACACCTTTGCGTAATAATTTGTCATAAATCGCTTTGCCGTCTTGTTTTAAGTCCACGGACACAAAATTTCCCGCAGAAGGAATCCACATTAAATTTAATTCAGCAAATCCCGCTGTCAGCTGCGCCATGCCAGCGGTATTGTTGGCTATCGTTCTTTGCAAGTAATCAGTATCTTCCAATGCCGCATGCGCCGCCGCGAGGGCAAGCGAATTATTATTAAACGGTTGGCGCACACGATTGAGTAAATCAGCGATTTCAACACTCGACAAACTGTATCCCACGCGCAGACCAGCAAGCCCATACGCTTTTGAGAAAGTGCGCGTAATCACAAGATTAGGATAGTGTTTCAGCCACGATACGGAATCAATCGTTTCACTTTGGCTAACGAATTCAAAATAGGCCTCATCGAGTACGCAAATGACATGACTAGGCAACGCAGCAATAAACGCCTCGACATCCTTTTGAGCAAGCAGCGTACCCGTTGGATTATTGGGATTGGCAATAAAAATAACGCGTGTTTTCTCAGTTACCCGCGTAAGCATCGCCTGTAAATCATGTCCATAATGCAAGGCTGGCACGACCACCGCTTTTGCGCCCACCGCTTGCGTGACAATCGGATACACTGCAAACGCATGCTGAGAGAAAATGACTTCACAGTCAGGTGTTAAAAATGCACGTGCTACTAGCTCTAAAAGCTCATTAGACCCATTTCCAAGCGTAATTTGATCTGCTTGTACCGAAAACTTTTCAGCCAGCGCCTGTTTTAAATGAAATCCACTCCCGTCGGGATAAAGTGTTAAATCTGCAATAGCCGATTCAATCGCTGCACGCGCTTTTTGCCCCATACCTAGCGGGTTTTCATTAGATGCTAGTTTAACAATATTGGTAAGACCCAATTCACGCTCTAACTCCTCAATGGGTTTGCCTGCTTTATAGGGAATCGATTTTTGAACACCTGCCACAGCGAGGTCATAAACAGTATTTATAGTCATTTTTAAACATGCCGTTGATTGAAAGTTGCGAAAAGTTTGACACATTCTACAATAGAGTAACAATGCGAGTTAATCTTGAAATTTTTTATTCTACAAAAAGCCTCAAAAATGACAACTCTCTACTACCAAGGTCAACAAAAAGCGATTATAGAGCGCCCTTTATCCCAAATGGAAGGCGATTTTGGCGATATGCCACCCATTTTAAAACGCATTTTTCTCGCGCGTGGCGTGGTCTCGAGTACGCAACTGGATCGAAATTTAAATACACTGCCCTCGCCTTGGCTGTTTTCCAATATGCAAAAGATGGTCGCGCATTTGGTTGAGGCGCTTGAAAATCAGCAGCGGCTGTGCATCGTGGCCGATATTGATGCCGATGGCGCAACGAGCTGCGCAGTTGCACTTAGAGGTCTGCGTCTACTAGGCGCTGCACAGGTGGACTTTGTGGTACCTAATCGTTTTGAGCATGCTTATGGTTTAAGTGTTGATATCGTTGAGCTTGCCGCGCAAAAAAACGCACAGGTTTTAATTACCGTTGATAATGGTATTAGCAGCCATGAAGGTGTCCTTGCAGCAAAAGAGCGCGGTATGCGCGTGTTGATTACCGACCATCATCTCCCCGCCAAAACACTGCCCGATGCAGATGCCATTGTGAACCCGAATTTAGTGGGCGATGAATTTCCCTGCAAATCCATTGCAGGCGTTGGCGTAATATTTTACGTTTTACTGGCTTTGCGCAGTCGCTTGCGTGAGCGTGATTGGTTCACCACGCAGCAGATTCCCGAACCTAATTTAGCGCAACTCCTTGACTATGTTGCCCTTGGCACGGTAGCGGATGTGGTATCACTTGACTCCGTCAATCGAACACTCGTCCATCAAGGTATACTTCGCATACGTAGTGGAAACGTTCACGCAGGCATTTTAGCGCTCATTGAAGTCGCTGGTAAAAATGCAGCCACACTGCAAGCCAGTGACTTTGGTTTTGGCGTGGCACCGCGTTTAAACGCAGCAGGACGCATTCAAGATATGTCGCTGGGCATTTTATGTTTACTTGAGGATGAACCCGCAACTGCGCGGCAAATGGCGGCGCATTTAGATTTACTCAATTCCGAGCGACGTGAAATTGAGCGTGAAATGAAGCAAGAAGCCATGAATCTGCTCAATGACACTTATGCGTTTGATAAAAAACATGCCGAATCGGGCGTGTGTCTTTATGATGAAAACTGGCATCAAGGTGTAATTGGTATTTTAGCGGCAAGAATTAAAGACCGCCTGCACCGCCCTGTCATTGCGTTTGCCAATGCGGGGGCTGATTTAGTAAAAGGATCTGGGCGCTCAATTGAAGGTGTGCATTTACGTGACGTACTGAGTGATATCGCTACAGAGCATCCACATTTAATTCAGCAATTTGGTGGTCATGCGATGGCGGCGGGACTCAGTATGCACACGCACCATCTTCCGTCATTTACCATTGCATTTGATGAGGTCGTTAGTCGTCGCTTAGCACAATTAGATTTGCAGCAGAAAATCCTTTCCGATGGCGAATTATCCGATGCGGAATTAAACCTAGATTTTGCAGATTTATTGCATAATGTCGCCACATGGGGACAGCATTTCCCAGAGCCGATTTTTCATGGTGTGTTTGAAGTGGTGCAAGTGCGTATCTTAAAAGATCAGCATCTAAAGTTACTCGTACGAATCAATTCGGCCAGTAAAGAATTAGAAGCGATTGTGTTTAATGTAGATAGACCCGAAATGTGGCAAGGCATGCGGCGTGTACTGTTAGCCTATCGCCTTGAAGTTAATCAATTTCGAGGAAATCGCTCATTGCAACTCATGGTGCAGTATTTAGAAAAACAGCTGTGATTATTTTGATACGTTTTTGTGACGGTTAGACTAAACGAGAATAATCGTCACAAAATAGTGTTTTTTTGAACGTTAGCCAACCAATTGCGAATTAAATAATTCGACTAATTCTTCTTGTGAAATCGCTTTTTTACTCGCTACAGCCCATAAATCAAAATGTTCAGGGCGATCCATCACACCAACCATTGCAAAGCCGGCATCTTGTAAATCTTTTGAGAGTGTTTTTTTCGTAAAGCCGCAACGATGCGCCATATATAAATTACCACGTGCCATCGGTGGGCGATGTCCATATAAAATATCAAGCGGTGTAATCGGACCTGCTGGCGACACATACGCGGCATCGGTTAATTTATCTTCAGCAACTAACTTGCACACTGACTGTAAATCGGGGCATGTAATCACCACAAAACCATCTGATTTAAGCACACGTGAAAATTCTTTTAGTGCAACAGGCACTTCATGTGGATATAAATGCTCAATATTATGACTTGAAAAAAGTGCATCAACCGATCCACTTTCAACAGAACTCATATCCGTCATGGTTCCAACTAAATCGGGCTGAACTGATTCATCAATATCAAAACGAATCTCTTGCCATTCATCTGTATTAAAGCCAATGGTGGTTTGATCTTTGTGCTTGGGTCCGCAGCCAACATGTAAAAATGATTTCACGCTTTATCTCCTAAAATTTAAAAAAATTATTTCAATCCATCAATAACTACAGGTGCTTGACCTGCGTTGACCAATGCCCAATTCGCCAGCAAATCTTCGCGGTGAATTTCAACCCATGCAATCGCTAGTCTTTCTTGCTTCGTGGGCAAATTACTTTGCGTAATCTCGCACGAATCCAGCATAATACACGCTGAATGCCCTTGGAAATCAACATAAATGTGTGGCGGACTGGTCGCTTCTGGCGCATATTTCATTCGAATCACAATGCCGTGAAACAAACTCAATATCGCATAATCTGACGATTTAACCGGTAAACTTGACGTCATATTTTTACTTGGAATACCTTGTGTAATGGCTTTTTCAAGTAGATTTTCAATGTCGCGCACTTGCTTTGGCATGTCAAATAAATGACAAGTCGAATGACGTGCTTCAATGCTTAAACGTAAATTCGCAACGTGCGCTCTATTGCCTGCCAACTCAACAGCTTTTTCTTCGTAGTCTTCGAATGTATAGGTAATTAATTCGTTAAGTCCAAGCGAATGAAGCAAACTGCCCGCCATGCGCGATGCAAAGGTTTTTCCTGATAGCGTTAAGATGGGCAATCCCATAAATAATGCATCATTAGCTGTCGTACCCCCATTAAATGGCGTGCAATCTAAAAAGACGTCAGCCACACGGTAACGCGCTAAATAATCCGCTGGTGTCACACGCGACGCAAAAATTAAACGCTCTTTTTCAATACCATGTGAAAGCGCTGATTTCACCATATTGTCATGCGCCCATTCGTTATCCGCAAGCAACCATAAAACACTCTCAGGGACACGTTTTAAAATACGCATCCAGCAGGCAAACATGTCTTCAGTAATTTTGTAATTGTTATTAAATGAACAAAATACAAACGCATCATCGGGCAAATGACAACTTTCACGCGTCGGCTTAACGCCAACAGGACGCTTTCTATCCGATACTTGAAACACATGCGGCATATAAAGCGGTGTTTCACTAAAATAAGGCACTAATTCGGGTGGAATTAAAAATTCATCACCAATCACATAATCGATATTTGGCAGCGCTGTCGTACCGGGAAAACCTAGATACGTCACCTGAACAGGCGCGGGGCGATAAGCCAAAATATTCGGGCGAACACCCGACGTTAAGCCTTGCAGATCCACAAGCAAATCAATTTCATTTGCATGAATACATTTTGCAGCCTCTTCGTCACTCATGTCGTAAACAGAAATAAAGTGATCCATCGCATTCACGACACGCTCACGCAATGCTGAATCGTCTGGCGGTGTAAAACAAAAGCCGTAGATTTCAAATTTGTCGCGGTTATGCAGTTCAAATAATTCCACCGTCAACAGCGATACCGCATGCGTGCGAAAATCAGACGACAAATAACCGATACGCAATTTTTTATGCTCATAAGGCGCTTGATTTTCAACAAAATTGGGTAAATTCAAATCCACTTTTTCGTTGACAAAGCTTTGTGAATTTTCCAATTGTTCTTGAGGATTATTGGATGCACTTAACATGGCGAGCGCTGACGTTCCAGCAATCATCGCCGCTTTTGAGACGCCAATAATTGGCTCGTAAACGGGCCATTCACATTGTTTTTGACGCAAATGCACCCAATGTGAAATCACTTTGGGCTGATCTGGACTGAGCAACAAACTTTGCTTGAGCATTTGCTCGGATTCTTTGAATTGACGCTCT
>CAINHP010000188.1 GCA_903848905.1 uncultured Pseudomonadota bacterium | reverse complement strand
CCTTTATCAAATTTGCCCGAGCAAACGCGCAAAAACGCCACGCGGTCACGATGCGAGGGATCCATGTTGGCCTGAACTTTAAAGACAAAACCAGTGAACTTTTCTTCACTGGGCAACACTTCACGCTGCACAGCTTCACGCGGCAAAGGCGAGGGCGCGTATTCGGCAAAGGCGTCGAGTAATTCTAAAATACCAAAGTTATTCACCGCAGAGCCAAAGAACACGGGTGTCAATTTACCTGCTAAATAGGCTTCTAAATTAAATTCATGGCTAGCGCCTTTGACGAGTTCAATTTCATCGCGCAATTCTTGCGCTTGATCGCCGAGAAGCTCATCTAATTTCGAATTTTCAAGGCCTTTAATGACTTCAGCTTCCGCAATTTTTCCGCCATGTTGAGCGCTAAATAAATGCACTTCATCTTTATAGAGATGGTAAACACCTTTAAAGCGTTTTCCCATGCCAATGGGCCAGGTCATGGGGGCGCAGGCAATTTTTAATACATCTTCAACCTCATCAAGTAACTCAATGGGTTCGCGGCCTTCACGGTCGAGTTTGTTGATAAACGTTAAAATCGGCGTGGTGCGTAGGCGACACACTTCCATTAAATTAATCGTGCGTTCTTCAACGCCTTTAGCGACGTCAATAATCATTAACGCAGAATCCACCGCTGTTAATGTGCGATAGGTATCTTCTGAGAAGTCTTCGTGTCCGGGCGTGTCGAGCAGGTTAATCACACACTCTTTATGCTCAAATTGCATCACAGAGGTGGTGACAGAAATACCGCGCTCTTTTTCCATTTCCATCCAGTCTGAGGTGGCGTGCCGAGCTGCCTTGCGGCCTTTGACTGAACCCGCTAACTGAATTGCACCACCGAAAAGTAATAATTTTTCGGTAACGGTGGTTTTTCCCGCGTCGGGGTGGGAAATAATCGCAAAGGTGCGACGGCGTTGTAATTCACTGAGATGTGGTGACATTTCAAAACTCTGTAATAGAAAATAAGAATGAAAAAAGTGTTGAGTATGGCAATTTTTAACGTAAAAATCAGCTTTTTGCGCATAATTTTTCAAACACAATTCATTTTTATATGATTTTTCTGTCATCAAACAGTCACAAAGTGATTGTTACAATGTCATATTATTTTCCATGGAAATGTCTTTCATGTTTTTGCTATCATTAAAAAAATGATATTGGGCTGTTTTTATGGACTGACGTTTCGAACTTTTTAATTTCTTTATCCTGATTTGGGGTGATGTTAGCACTATGCCTAATTTTATTATACTCGTTGTAGAAGACGAAGACGCCATTCGTGAAATGTTACTGGTTGTGCTTGAACAGGCTGGTTTTACTGTTCATGCTGCTGCCAACACGACAGATGCGCAACGGTTTTTAGATAATACCCTTCCCGATTTAATCCTTCTTGATTGGATGCTTCCTAACGTAAGTGGCGTAGAATGGGCGAGACGTTTGCGTAAAGAACCTGCTTATCAAGAATTGCCAATAATTTTATTAACCGCACGCGGTGAGGAGGAAGATAAAATTCGTGGCTTTGGCTGTGGCGTGGATGATTATATGACTAAGCCATTTTCACCGCGTGAGCTAGTGGCAAGGCTGCGTGCAGTGCTACGTCGTAGCAGTAAACATCAGTGGTCACCACAAGTGATCGTAGGTGATTTAATTCTGGATACAGAGCAGCATCGTTTGATGATAGGTGAAGTGCTCGTTGATGTGAGTCCGACTGAATTTCGTTTAATGCAGTTTTTTATGACGCACCCTGATAAAGTATTTAATCGTACTCAGTTACTTGATCAAGTTTGGGGGCGGAGTGTATACATTGAAGAGCGCACGGTGGATGTCCATATTCGCCGATTGCGAAAAATATTAGAAACTTATGGTCGTGAAGACTTAGTGCAGACGGTACGCGGCTTTGGCTACCGTTTTTCCATGAATCAGTGACGAGAAAATGAATGGCAATTTGGCAACGTGAAATACTCACTTTTACACTTCTATTCTTTGCAGTGTGTATTATTGGGTTATTTACAAAATTATTTTTGCCGTTGCTCTTTGGGTTACTTGTTTTTACGTTGTATCGACACCTGTATGAAATCAATCGCTTAGAAAAATGGCTGCGTACGGGAGCTCAAGGTAATTATCCCAAAAGTAGCGGTGTATGGGAGGAAGTTTATTATCATGTTTACCGCATAAAAAAGAATAATAAACGCCGAAAAAAGAAATTGGGCAAAATGGTTGATCAGTTTCGGCAATCGACTGAAGCGCTACCTGATGCCGCAGTTGTTATCAATGATACCGATGAAATAGAGTGGGCAAATAAAGCTGCCCGTGAAATTTTAGGATTGCGACCAGCCGATAAAGGGCAGCGTGTTCAAAACTTAATTCGCTTTCCTGAGTTTATTCATTATTTAAAATCTAAACAATATGATGAACCCGTCATATTGTCTTCTCCCCTCAATGACAAAATGACACTAGCTGTGCGCATTATTAACTATGGCGCAGGTTTGCGTTTGCTTTTAGCGCAAGATGTCACGCAGCTAAAGCAAATGGAGCGAATGCGTAAAGATTTTGTTGCGAATGTGTCGCATGAACTGCGTACGCCACTCACTGTGATGCGTGGCTATCTTGAAACGCTTCAAGACATGAATGAAGAAATGTCACCTTTATTCACGCATTCCATAAATAATATGCTTGGACAAACTGACAGAATGCAACATTTGGTCGATGATTTGTTGCTGTTGGCTCGCCTGGAAACGAAAAGTAAAAAACATGAGATTGTGGATATTCCTGCTTTGCTCATGCAAATATGCAATGAAAATGAAGCCTCTTTTAATGCTGGGCGAATTGAATTAATTCTCGATTCTCAAGCTATGTTACTTTGTGAAGAACACGAATTACACAGTGCGTTTGCAAATTTACTTAGCAATGCGCTTAAATATTCTTTTGAGGATACGCAAGTGAAAATACGCTGGCATCAAACAGATAATGCCATATTGTTGGATGTTATTGATGAGGGTGAGGGGATTGCAAGTGGAGATATTTCTCGGGTCACCGAGCGATTTTATCGTGTTGAAGCTAAGCGAGTGCATAAAATAAATGGAACTGGTTTGGGTTTAGCGATTGTGAAACATGTTTTAATGCGGCATGATGGACAACTCGTCATTCGAAGTGAATTAGGAAAAGGCAGTTGTTTTCAGTGTGTGTTTCCACTTAAGCGATTAGCGATAAAAAAAAATTATTCGCACGAAGATGGTTGATTAATACAATTTTTTGAGGAGGATGTGATGAAAGATAAACTAAAGAAATTATTTAACTACTTTTTAATTGGCATTTTTGCGGTCATTCCGATTGCAGTCATTATTAAAATTCTTTTATTCGTGAAAGACTTGCTCGCAGACATGGTGCGATTTGTTTACGGTTACGCAGATAGTACGCTTTATACAGTAATATTTTTAGGACTGAGTTGCGTAGTGCTAATCTCAATTGGTTATAAACTGGTTGAAGAGGGACGTTTTTGGGTGATTGCTGCAATTGATTTTATTATGGACAGAATCCCCTTTTTAAGTACAATTTATCGCGTACTTAAAAAAGTGATTAGTATGTTTTCTTCACAAAATCAAACCGTTGCCAAAGAAGTTGTGTACGTGGAATATCCAAAGGAAGGTATTTGGGTGCCCGCTTATGTGACTAATCGTTCAGCGGATAAATATGTTTTATTTATTCCAACTTCACCTAATCCAACGTCGGGTTTTACTGTCATTGTTGGGAAAGATAAAGTGCTTGAATCAGCTATGAATATTGAAGAAGCCACTAGTTTTATTGTGAGTGTAGGCGTCGACTACGACAAAGTGTCAGAGCTTGCAAAATTACCTTAAAACGATCTAAACGAAGCGGTAATCATAAAAAAAGGCGCAACATCTGTTGCGCCTTTTTTGTGCGAGTTTTATTATTTGATTAAACTTAATAAAACACCAGCAGCCACTGCTGAGCCAATAACACCGGCAACATTGGGTCCCATTGCATGCATCAATAAGAAATTGTGTGGATTGCTTTCAAGACCAATTTTATTAGCTACTCGCGCAGCCATAGGAACGGCTGATACACCAGCGGCGCCAATTAACGGATTAATCGGTGTATCACTAAAGCGATTCATTATTTTGGCCATAATGACCCCTGATGCGGTGCCAATGGCAAAAGCCACCGCGCCAAGCGCTAGAATTCCAAGAGTTTTAAATTGCAAAAAAGCTTCTGCACTCAACTTTGAGCCGACTGCTAAACCTAAAAAGATGGTGACAATGTTAATTAATTCGTTCTGCGCAGTTTGACTTAAACGATCAACAACGCCACAAGAATTCATTAAATTACCCAAGGCAAACATACCTACTAAAGGCGTTGATGAGGGTAGTAGTAAAATGGACAATAATAATAAAATTAAGGGGAAAAGAATCTTTTCCGTTTTACTCACGTGGCGCAATTGCTGCATTTCAATTTTGCGTTCTGCTTCGGT
>CAINHP010000187.1 GCA_903848905.1 uncultured Pseudomonadota bacterium | reverse complement strand
TATCAGCCAACCATTGATCATAAATGTGTTGTTTGATGAGCTTTGTTGCGTCGTACCATTAAATTGTGAATAACCAATATATTGTAAGCTGGTACGTAAATTGAGCCATGGCGCAAGATAGGAGCTGTTTTTGCCAAATGGCACATAAACGAGTTCAGCCGTATAAAACGCACTGTTAGGTCTATTGGATACATAACCATTTGCAGCGGAATACAGCATAGCATCGTTTGAGCCGCTGAGCTTGTTGTACCCAAACGTCACACCATAAGTTTGATCGAATGTATAGGCTGTATTGAATTTAAACGTGTTTAAATAGGTTCTTGCATTAACGGGACTCGAGTTGATAATACGGCTCGCTGATAATTTTTGATCTTCATAAATATAGGTCGATTTAACTTCAAAAATATGTTTTGGATTGGCCATATATTGGTACGTTGCATCGACGGCAATATCGGTGAATCGATCTGTTGTTCCTGCACTGCGATCTCTTGCAGGGAACACATCAGCAATCATGCCGTAATGCCCAAGTGATACAAAATGCCCCTTCCAATCTTTTTGAAGCGCAGCTCGCCAATAAGGAGCTGCACCATCAATTTGTTGCTGACCGGCATCGGCAACACCTAAGCCTTTTTGTACATTGTTACTTAGTGACGTGTAACCACCTGCTTCAAGGTACACTAAATTATCAATCATCGCATAAGCCGTTGCGCCGCCGACTTGCGTTGCAAACGCACCATCAATAACTGAGCTTGTACCTACACCGGGTTGTACACTGCTTCCATTATAAGGAAATCCCCACGCACTGGTGGTATTCCATAAATCTTGCGCAGTGGGATTGTTATTTGCTGAAATGCCGTAACTTACAAGCGTATCGAAGAAATCATCATTGTCAGCAAAGCGGATATCCGTGTTATCCAAAGCCAAACGCTCTGAAAATCCATCAAACGTAAATTGACTAAACGCGCCTACTTTGCCGTAGACTTTTCCGGCGTAAAATAACGATGCTTGGTCAAAAGTAAAATTGTTATTTTTATTGTAGCCGGTACCGGTTAAATCTTGATTGCTTTTTGTATTGGTAAAAGAGCCTTCAACCATGCCACTAACTGCTGGAATGTTGGATTCTTTGCCTCCACCTAAGGTGTAGCCGCCTAATTTGAAATCACGTCCAAATGGCGTTAAATTAGGGCCAAACGATTGCGTGTGGCATTGACTACATGCCGTGCCAGTTTGACGTGAAAAACTCGGCACTGCGTTTGCCTCAACACTGACAATAAAAAGTGCCAATACAATGAATAGATGCCAAAAGAGATGTTTGTTTAGGATCATATTTTTCCTGATCGAATAAATGGTATTTTATTCATAAGCAAAAAATACGCCAGTTAAATTTGTTTTATCTTATTGATAATATTGAGAGATTTTTTTATTTTGTTGTTGCTATATCGTAATACGGTTGCATTAAACCAATTTTTTGGTTGTATTGAACCAAAAAAAGCCCCGTTTATATGCTAAACTGGGCTTTTTATGATTTGAAGAAACGTTTTAAAATTAACCGTTAATCAAATAGTGAACAAAGATACTACCAGCATAACCCGCTGCAATGGCAGGAGTCCATTTCAAGTGACTAAAGAACGTATATTTGTGGTTTGATTGGCCCATTAACGCAACGCCTGCTGCAGAGCCAACAGACAATAATGAACCACCCACACCCGCTGTTAACGTCACAAGTAACCATTGATATAAGTCCATATCAACGCCCATGTTAAGAACAGCAAACATCACCGGAATGTTATCAACAATCGCTGAAATTAAACCCACTAAAATGTTAGCGGTTGTGGGGCCTAAACCATCGTACATTGCACTAGATAATAATTCCAAGTAACCAATGTAACCTAAACCACCTACTGCAAAGACCACACCAAAGAAGAATAACAACGTATCCCATTCTGCGTGCATGACTTTATTGAAAATATTAAAGCCGTTATGATCACCTGCTTTATGCGCTTGCATTTTTAAGTAGTAACCAAATAACATTAATGCAGATAAACCGGTCATCATGCCCATGAAAGGAGGAAGATGGAGGACTTGTTTAAAGCTAACTGCTGAGCCGATAGTGCAAAGGAACATAAAGCAAATAATTAATGCACCGGGTTTGAGTTGAACTGCTGCTTCGCTAGTTTCTTTGGGTTGTTCATTGGGAACTGCCCAGTACATAATAGCGGCAGGAATGGCATAATTGACAACCGAAGGAACGAACAATTTAAAGAAATCAAAGAACTCTGCATATTCAGCTTGCCAAACCATAAGCGTGGTAATGTCACCGAATGGACAGAATGCACCACCCGCATTCGCTGCGATAACAAGGTTAACAAAACCAATGCTGACAAATTTTTCATTATCCGCACCCACTGCCATCACCACCGCACCAACAAGGAGTGCTGCTGTTAAATTATCGGCAACCGCAGATAAGAAGAATGTAATGATGCCTGTAATCAAAAATAATTGACGATAGCCAAATTGTTTTCTGACTAGCCATGAACGAAGCGCTTCAAATACATTACGCTCAGACATTGAGTTAATGTAGGTCATCGCCACAAGTAAGAACAACATCAATTCTGCGTATTCTTTGACGTCATGCTCAAAAGCTAAGTGCATTTCGTGCGAAGGAACGCCTTTTTGTTGCGCTAAAATTGACGCATGCGCCCAAATAATCCCTGCCGCTAAAATCACTGGTTTTGATTTACGCATGTGCGTAAATTCTTCGGTCATCACAAAACCGTAAGCAATCAAGAAAATCAACACAGTGTAAATACCGCGCTCAGTTCCTGTCATATCTAAATTCTGAAAACCTTCAGCAAGTGCCAATTGCGGCACAAGTAAGGTTAACAATGCTAAAACAACAAACTTCATATATCCTCCACCTTTATTTCTAATAAATTAAAACGCACATCAACATATTATGGTATCACCAACTAATAAATTTTGTCATTTTATGACGTGGGGTATATGATTGCTACTCACTTTATTGGCTTTTTTATAGGGTCTAAAAACCATTTTTTATGTACCAATATAATCATAACGATCAAATTCTTATTGAAGAACGAGTCGCGCAGTTTAGGCGGCAAACAGAGCAGTTTTTAAATGGCGAGATTTCTGAAGACGGCTTTCGGGCGCTTCGTCTTAGAAATGGTGTGTATATTCAAACCCATGCGCCCATGCTGCGCGTAGCGATTCCTTATGGTCTCCTGAGCGCAAAACAACTCCATACACTCGCACACATTGCGCGTACGTATGACAAAAATTATTGTCATGTAACCACGCGTCAAAATGTGCAGTATAACTGGCCAAAATTAGAGCAAATTCCTGACATTTTAGCCGAGCTCGCGCAAGTGCAAATGCACGCCATTCAAACGAGTGGTAACTGTATGCGTAATACGACCAGTGACCATTTGGCGGGTGTTTGCGCCGATGAAATTGAAGATCCGCGCCCTTATTGTGAAATTATTCGCAAATGGACAACGCTACATCCTGAATTTGATTATTTGCCCCGCAAATTCAAAATCGCTGTCAGTGGCTCAACGACAGATCGCGCAGCGACTCAATTTCATGATATTGGCTTGCATTTAGTGAAAAACGACGCTGGCGAAATCGGTTTTAAAGTGTTTGTTGGCGGCGGGTTAGGGCGGACGCCCATCATTGGACAGGTGATTCGTCCATTCCTAGAGAAAAAACATATTCTGTCGTATTTGGAAGCGGTACTGCGTATATACAATTTACTAGGCAGACGTGATAACAAATACAAAGCACGGATTAAAATTCTCGTCAAAGAAACCGGACTTGAAAAATTCACGCAATTAGTGGATGCCGAATGGGCATTGATTCGTGATGATTTAGAAGTTAGTGACGACTATTTTGCGGCGATGAAAGCACATTTTACGCCATTTGATTATGATAAAAATGCAGCGCAGGACTCGACTTTTGTCGAGCATACAGAAGGAAACAGCGCCTTTGCAACATGGTTAAAATATAACACGCAAGCGCATAAAGTTGAGGGTTATCGTATTGTCTTTTTATCGATCAAAGCACCCAATTCTCCACCGGGGGATTTAACATCCGAGCAGCTTGATGTCATCGCTGATTTATCGGTGCAATACAGCTTTGGTGAAATTCGCAGTACGCATCGTCAAAACTTTGTGTTTGCTGATGTCAAACAGGCTGATTTATTTGTACTCTGGCAAGCCTTAGCG
>CAINHP010000186.1 GCA_903848905.1 uncultured Pseudomonadota bacterium | reverse complement strand
GATTATATTTGGTCTTTTAATGATGGCACTGCCGATAGTCCTACAGCCAATGCAAATCATTTATTTAAAGATGTTGGTAAATTTCGCGTGGCGCTAAAAGTGACCAATGGCGCAAATCAATGTTTAGACGAAACCATGGTGTCTGTCATTCCACCTAGTGGTACCAATCCAAACGGCAAAGTACCTGAGAGCTTAGCGCCTACCATTGGTGAAGCACTACCTAAAGCTGATGGTTCAAACGACAAAGGCGCTTATGTTGTTTTACCCTTCGAAGAAATGGGTATGCAAGGCGGCAGTCAAGTCACCCTGCCCTATAACGTCATGATTCCCTACAACTCGTTAAATGCGCAGGTTATTCAAAAACTCGAACATAAACCCCCACTACTTGATAATACAAAATTAGCCGTTACCTACTCAGCCGCATCAAATCCCAAAGATCCCTCAGGTAACGATTCGATTAACTCAACAAGTGCTAATTTATTTGATAAAAATCAAGTTGGATCCAATTTCGATCCTGTTGCAAGTCAATTAGACCCTGTCACCTTAAAACCAATCAAAAACGTTTTTATCGACGGTCAAGATTACCGGCAAGCGAAAATTCGTAAAACAGAGCAATGGGACAGAATGCACCAACCTTTAGCAAAAGGCACTGGTTTAGCTGAAACAGGTCTAACCAATGCTGACAGCCAAAGCACTTTCACCCCTGCACTTCCTTTAGCAAAAGTCGATCAAGGTATCCGTGGGTATGTTGACAATGGAAAAGGCATGCGTCAAATGCCAGGAGTTAAAAATCCTTATGTTGCAAATGATCCACAAAATTTTGATTACAATGCCAATCAACAATCCTTTGTCGCGCAATTTATTCCCTCAAGCGACATTGATGACAAAGGCAGAGCCAATCCCTATCCACTTATGCGAGTTGAAGCAAAACTAGGGGCAAAAGTCGTCGCAAAAACTGACGCCGTATACACGTCCGCTTCAGAAACACGCTGCCGCGAATGTCACGCAGCAGGTAAAATTGCCGGTGATGAAGATGTATGGCGTATGCCCGTCACCACTGACGAATTAGTGGCTCCCGATGGTAAATCTCCTGGGCCTGCAACTGGCGCGGGGAATTATGATCCGGGTGTCGATCCAATGAAACCTTGGCCACCTGCGGTGCATAACAAATTCGACGACAAAATTGCAGATAACGACAAATTCACCAATCTAGCGCCAAATATTAACGATAAAGCCAGTCCGTTTTATGTTGAGCGCGATCAAAATAATTTGCGTAAAGATCGCGTTAAAGCATCTCGCTGGGTCAAAGTGGACGCCAATGGCAAGCCCACAAATGAAACCAGCCCTATTAAACCTAACAATGCTGACACCAGTTGGCATCTTCAAGTGCAACTCAATTTCCGCACACCTGAAGAAGAAGGCGGTAGCTCATGGGTTGAACAAGAAAAAGCAGCAACATTCAACACGCTTGTGATGCATGATTACATGGTGTATTACGGGCCAGCACCTGCGGCAGGTGCAAAATGGCCTGCAAGTTATTCGTCACAATTAGCAGATAACTACGCTGACGATAAAGGTAAATCGCGTGCACAACCCCAATATTTTTGCTCTGGACATCACCAAAGTGCACTGAAATGGGATGTGGGGGTTGGTTCAAAAGCGTTCCAAACCACACGCTCAGATTACTCCAAGGCGTTCCATGCCTTCCACGGCAAAATGCAAGTGTATAAACAAGATGTTAGCGCAGCAGTGAGCGCTGACGGTGTAGCGCATAAAAAAGGCGATTTAATTCGTGATGAACGTGGTCATCCAAAAATGCTTGGTGGTCGTGGGTGGGATTCACAACACAATGATGACAATGGCGTGCCATTAACAGCAGATAAAACGACGGGTCAATTCACGGTGAAAACAGCTCAAGCGTATGACACCAAGAAAAACAACTGGCGCCCTGACTTATTCCCCGAGG
>CAINHP010000185.1 GCA_903848905.1 uncultured Pseudomonadota bacterium | reverse complement strand
TCGTGTTTAATATCACGCATTTTTTCATCTTCAAGATAGGTTTCTTCGCTAATATAATCGATCTTGTAGTGAGGTAAATTCATACTATTCTCCGGTTGCTTTTTTGAGCATCAACTCAAACGCGTTAAACAAGGTTTTCATGTGTTCGGGTTTATAAGGAAATAAATCAACGGGATCTATCGCGTGGACAATCATGCAGCTATCAATTTCAAAAATGAGTAATTTTCCGTCTGGCGTTTCGCTGCAATCAATCCCCACATATTCAAGGCCAGTGCGTTCATAAATAGCTTGAAACGCCCCAGCGTGTTTTTTCGCAAAGGTTTGCTTAAACTCATTCATGGCTTGCGCTTCTTCTGCACGTTTTTGTGCATCATCGGCCATTCCTGCATTGAGATAATGAATCATCCAATGCGTTGACATCGCAAGATGACACAAAAATGCCTCACCTGCGCATAAAATCACGCGATATTTACGATACAGTCCATCCGAATTTTTATAATCCACAAACGGTGCAATAAAAAAGTCATCGTAATGTTGCCCATTCAAATAACGCTGCAGCGCCTCCGCATTTTCAACTTTATCTAAATCATGACCCGCGTGGGAATCAACAGGCCGAATAATAATCGGATACGCAAACGCTTGCGGTTCAATAGTATTCAATGCGTAACGAATCGTTGTCGGCATGGCAATACCGGATGCATTCTCAAGTAATGCACATGCGCCATCACGCGACATTAATGCAATGCGCTCAGGTTTATTGAGTACCGGTTTTAACCATTTTGCGAGCAATGGCGTGAGCTGTTTGAGTAGCGACAAATTCACCTCCGACTCAGCGATGGCGACAAATAACACATTATGTTCGGGCAAATCTTCATTAAACGCGCCAGCAACCGTGAATAAATCCTCAGTAACAAAAAATTGTGTCAATTCAATACTCGAATTTTCAAGTAAAAATTCAATAGGCGTATTGGCCATTAAATCCCCTGCACTCAATAACGCCAGCACGCGAAGATTCGTGGGTGAATGATTTGGGACAATATACTCGCGCTGCAGCTCAATAGCTTGTGCTTGGATTTGCAAGGCCAACTCACGATTGCCTCGCAGTTGCAGAACCGTTGATAAATCCAGTAAGGCATAAGCATCAAATGGATTATCAATGGTTTTTTGAATCAACTGTTGCCCAAGTGATGATAAGTCCGCACCATGATGCGCAAGACGCATCAACTCAACCAGTCCAATAAAATTTCTATTTCTTAATTCGTTTAACGCAAGTTGCTCTGTCATAGTTTTAAATTTATAAAGAAGAAGTCGTCAGTATCGCACCCAATTTCAATGTTGATGCCAGTAATGTATCAATATCTTGTTGCGTTGTTCGATGATTGACAATAGCTGCGCGAATCGCAATATGGCCATTTAACGTCGTAGAAGATGGCGCCGCATCACCCGATTCTTGCAAGGCAGTGACAATCTCCGTATTGAGCCAATTCAAATCAGCCCCAGCACAGCGATAACGAAAACACACAATATTGAGCGCCACAGGCGCTAGTAATTCAAGTTCAGGTGTTTGCAAAACTTGCTGTTTCAAATACTGCGCTAATTGGCAAGTATGCGAAATTACCTGACCTAATTTTTTATCCCCGTAAACACTTAAGGTAAACCATGTTTTTAACGCACGAAAACTGCGCGATAAATCCAGACCGAAATCACACGCCCAAGGCGAATTGGCTGACAAACCACGCTCGTGACGTTGCAAATACGCTGCCGGTGACGCAAACGCTTGCTGATGTAGTTCACTATCGCGGACTAAAATAAACCCCGCGTCATAAGGCACCTGCCCCCATTTATGAAAATCAAACGCAATGGAGTCAGCACGTTCAATGCCTTTCAATCGCGGTGCTAATTCAGGTGAGAGCATCACTAAAGCACCAAATGCCCCGTCTATATGCAGCCAAATATTTTCTCTTGCGCATAAATCAGCAATGGCTTCAATATTATCAATGGCGCCCACGTCGACCGTTCCTACCGTAGCGATCACCAAAAAAGGCAATTTTCCCGCTGATTTATCATCGGCAATAGTTCTTTCCAATTGTGTGATGTCCATTTCATATTGCGTATTCACAGCAATTTTACGTAACGCATTCGTTCCAATACCGCTAATATCCAGCGATTGGGCGATGCTAATATGCGCCGCCGTAGACGCATAAGCCGTTAAATGCGTTGATTGCCCTACTCCGTCTTTGCGTGTACTTGCACCTAATACGCTTGTTTTCGCACATAAACAGCCAATAAAATTCGCCATTGATGTCCCTGTGACAAAAATGCCACTTGCTGCATCAGGAAAGTGAAATAAATCACGGACCCAGCGCATCACTTTGCGCTCAATCTCAACAGGAGCTTGATTGCGTCCCCCTAAGTTGGCAATGAGCCGAGCGGCAAGCATCTCAGCGAGCATTCCTACAGGCGAGCCACCACCATGCAC
>CAINHP010000184.1 GCA_903848905.1 uncultured Pseudomonadota bacterium | reverse complement strand
CGTAAAAATATGTTCAACACACCAAAAAGTTTTGGTGGTAATGTTAAAACTCAATTGACATTAACTCGTCAAGGTACACCTGGTGGGGAATATTCTGAAAACAGTCGTTGGACTAAAGGGAATGTTGTATTTGTTACACTAAATGTTCCAGGTAGTAACAACAATAAAGTTAATGCTAGCGATTGTAATTTAAAAAGCCTTCGTACACAGGCAGATTGTGATGCAGACAATGCAGAATATATTGCACGCGATGCAAAAAATATTCAATTTATGAAAGAATCCTTTCAAGCAGCTAAAGATGGAGCAGCTGCGGGTGTTATGATTGTGATTCAAGCTGACCCTGTATTTGATTTACCGGAAACAGAAACGGTTGATGAAAGAGCGACTGTTGTAACAACGTTAGCTGCTCATGATGGCTATGATGCATTCCTAGCCGCGTTAATAGCAGAAACGAAAGCATTTGCAGGTCAAGTCGTATTAGTGCACGGTGACAATCATTTCTTTAGAGTTGATAAACCATTGATGCAACAAACGATGAAAAAAGAAGCTATGGTGAAAAATTTAACTCGTGTTGAAAACTTTGGAAGTCCAAGTGATCATTGGATTAAAGTGACTGTGACACCAACAAATTCTAATGTATTTACTTTTGAACCTATGATTGTAAAAGGCAATTAAGCCTCTATTCTTCAATTGAATAACAAAAAGCGTCACATGTAGTGTGGCGCTTTTTTTATGTCCGCCTATTTTTCATTTAGCTAATAATTCAAATTTTTTTTCTGTTGACGGATCACTGCTTTTAGCCCAGTGACCAACTGACATTAAAATTGAAAAAGTGTTTATTTGGCTGGCTGGGACGCTCTGCCAAACTTCAGTAGTTGGACATTGCCTTGGTCGAACGAGTTAATTCGAAAATCCGATTCGGATATTGCCGCATAGACTGTCGAGTCGAACTAGCATTGAGCCAGTCTGTCAATGGCGTGATTGATCAGTTGTATCAATCCGAATGTGCTTATTTTACCAACTACTATTTCATTAAGTCTCCGTAATGTGTATCCTAACCTTGCCGTTTTTAACTATGTTCTTTCTCATTTACTTGTGGAAATGCCGTTATTTTGGTTCATTATTCCAATATTGAGCAGTATCAAATTCAAATTCAATTACCGGTCCTTGAAAAATAATCTATTCAGTGAGGAGGGTATGTATTTAACAAAAAGAGGAGAGTATGTATTTAACAAAAAGAAGTCATCATGCGGTGACGGTTATGCTAGATGTCATGTTGCATGGTCAAAATGAAGCGTTTGTCAGACTTTCAGATATTGCGCAAAGACACCCAATTTCGGTTAGTTATTTAGAGTTATTGTTTACATTTTTAGTGAAAGCCTCATTAGTGAAAGGGGAACGTGGGCCGCGTGGTGGATATAAATTAGGTAGATCACCCGATGAAATCCTTGTTGCAGAAATCATTCGCACTGTTGATAGAAAAATGAATTTAGAACAATGCGCAAACCATGATTGTCAGCACAGTCTCTGTATTTCCAATGGCTTATGGGAGTCATTAGAAGCGGAAATTGAATCTTATTTATCAAATGTGACGCTTGCGGACTTAGCAATTAAGAAAATATGAAAATGAATGTCTACTAAAAGCGCTTGCTCAATTTAACGGCTTCAGTGAGCGCTTTAGTGTTTCAATAAAATATGAAGATTGGAGCGAGTTAAAGCGTGCAACACAATTTTATAACGCTGTCTCGCTAATTTCGGCAATCGCGCCTATCTTGATTCAAGAGGAATAACCATTTGGCTTAAAAGAGTGTTATAAATAGCAAACCGTTATTTTCTATCCTACATTCTAAAGATTAATTATTTATGCTCACTTCTGCAGATTTTGCGACGCTGCGCCTAACCTTTCAAGTCGCCAGCCTCGCCACAATGTTGATGTTGCTATTTGGAACACCGCTGGCGTGGTGGCTTGCGAGAACCCAATCAAAATACAAAGGTATCATCAATGCAATCGTCGCATTACCACTGGTTTTGCCACCTACGGTATTGGGGTTTTATTTGCTGGTGATATTAGGTAAAAATGGTCCGATTGGACAAATCACCACGCAGTTGGGTCTTGGAACGTTGCCGTTCACGTTTGCAGGACTTGTCGTGTCATCGTTTCTCTATTCACTTCCTTTCGTGGTACAACCGCTGCAAACCGCGTTTTCTGCCATTGGCAATAGACCGCTTGAAGCAGCCGCAACCCTTCGTGCAAGTCCGCTGGATACGTTTTTTAGTGTTGTTGTGCCGCTGTCAAAATCAGGTTTTCTTACGGCAACGGTATTGGGGTTTGCTCATACGGTGGGAGAATTTGGGGTAGTGCTGATGGTGGGTGGAAATATTCCCGATAAAACACGTGTGGTATCGGTGCAAATATATAATCACGTTGAAGCCTTAGAATACAGCGAAGCACATTGGCTAGCTGGTGGACTTCTGGCGTTCTCATTTTGTGTTTTGTGGGTACTCTACAGCATCGTTAAAACACCTTCATCCATACAATTGCACAAATGAACGCGTCGATTATTGCCAAATTTAAATTGAGTTATGGTGAATTCAAACTCGACGTTGATTTGTCCCTGCCTAGCTCAGGCATTACCGTTTTATTTGGGCATTCAGGTTCGGGAAAAACAACATTGCTGCGATGCATTGCCGGTTTACAAAAAGCGCCAGAGGGATATTTAAAAATCAATGGCGAGGTTTGGCAAGACAGCGATAAACGCCTTTTCATTCCTACGCATCAACGTGCACTAGGGTATGTTTTTCAAGAGGCTAATTTATTTTCACATTTGAGTGTAAATGAGAATCTCAATTATGGGTTAAAGCGGCTTAAAAACAGCATTGATGTGACTCTAAAAACGCATATTATTGAATTACTGGGTATTTCACATTTACTCGCGAGAATGCCTGAAAATTTATCAGGTGGTGAGCGGCAACGCGTTGCGATTGCGAGGGCGCTCGTGCTAAATCCAAGCATTTTATTGATGGATGAACCGCTTGCCTCGCTTGATTGGGAGCGTAAACAAGAGGTATTACCTTTTTTGATGCGTTTAAATCAGCAATTAAAAATTCCTGTGCTTTATGTGACGCACTCAAAACAAGAAATGGCGCAACTCGCGGATTATCTCGTGCTTATGTCGCAAGGGAAAGTGAATGCCACGGGGCCAATATCACAAACACTCAGTCGCGTAGATTTGCCGCTTGCGCAAGACCGTCAAGCAAGTTGCGTTTGGGCAGTGCGTGTTGCACAACATGACAGTGCGGATTATTTAACACAAGTGCAATTTAGTGGCGGTTGTCTATTTTTGCCGATGATTCCAGTCGCTATTGGCGAAGCATTGCGTGTGCAAATTTTTGCGCGTGATGTGAGTATTACGCTCGATATTTCAACGCAAACAAGTATCCTCAATATTCTGCCAGCCACCATTTTAGCCATTTCTAATGATGATATGGGGCAAAGCGTGGTGAGTTTGCAAGTAGGTGAGAATCAATTACTCGCGCATATTACCCAAAAATCAGCCGCATTTTTAAATTTAAGTCTGGGTAAACCGGTCTTTGTGCAAATTAAAGGTACCTCTATTTTAAATTAAAGTGAAAATGGGAATTACAATGAAAGCGAGTTCAAGCAATCAATTTAGTGGCAAGGAAAAAGAAAGAGGTAGCGGGTTGATTTTATTGTCGTGCAGAACATTCTCTAATTTGTCTTAAATACGACAAACTTGTCAGTACAGCCAATCTCAAATTTTACATACTTTATTGAGGTTTATACCTAGTTTAACTTGGTGGCATGATTTTTAAATAAAGTTATGCTATTTGCTGGTTTTAACTAAAACAGAGAGAATGTATTATGGAACTAGGCTCTGAGGGTTTGTTTGGCATAGTTATTTTATTGATTTTATTCGTTTTATTTTATTTTTTTAAATTCAAATAACGTTAAGCGTTGTTGCCGTTTCTTAACGTAGCATTATGGAATAATCGAGCATTAATGTCATTGTGTAATCCGATTGATAAGTCATTTGACGTATTGAACTAATTGAGAATGTAACAGATACTAAAGATAAATTATTTTTGTAATCTAATGGAATTTATTCTCGCAACTGTCACTGTTCGCTATACGCAAAGGAAATATATGATGGAACTTAGCTCTGTCGGCCTATTCGGGTTAATTATTTTGATCCTATTGTACCTGCCATTTATGGTAATTATTTTAAAATAGAAAATGATCAGCATGAGTGGCTAAATATTTTGTCGTGCCACCTAATACAGGTTAGGGCATATTAAAAGTCACTACGCTGACTTAATTCAATTAGAGTTTTTCACTCTCTATTTTCGCTTCTAATTGCTCATTAAGCTGTTTCAAAATACTAATTTCATTTTCTTGCTGAGTTGTAATGAGTTTTTGCTTGGCAAGACTGCATTCAATTTGATCGTTTCGTGGACATTGGTCATCATCAGAAAATAATGAGCAAAAATTTTGATTGTTTTGAGTACCCGCATTATTGTCGCCGATGCGGTTAAATACTTTTTGATCACCTCCAAATAATGCCAGCAGATTTTCATCTAATAACGCGGCAATTTTTTTCAGCTTAATCATGTTGATATTTGAATTCCCACGCTCAATATTGCCATAACCATTTGCAGACATATTCAATCGTTTTGCCATTTCTTCTTGCGTCCAACCTTTCTGCTGACGCATAAAACGTATTTTTTCATTAATGAGCATGGCACACCTACTGCAATTTTACTATTAACGCACTTAAAACGTTGAGCATCTGTACTTTTGTACACATGTTGAGTCAACCATAACATAATAAAAGTAAGGATGTATTATTTTATTCAAAGTCAATAATACACAATATGCTGAGGTTTATACCTAGTTTGGTTTGGTGGTTTTGATTTTTAATAAGCGTATCCTTATTCCTAACTTCATTAATTAAATAAAGGTTTAATTATGTGCACTAAAGAAGAAATGTATGAGTTAACGCAAAGCTTTGTAAAATTACCCAATATGTATCAGCAGAATATATTGGGGGTAGTCCGCCACAAAATTCAGCTTTACAAAATTGAACAAATCAAAAATGGATTTGATATTGATTTTAAAGTACCTGAAAGCAAATTCAACCCGCATCTTTGATAGATGTAATACGATGACAATTAAAGCGATCAAGTCCAAAAATAACGATGAGACTATAAAATTCAAAGTCCGTATTAGGTTAAAACGTCAATCTAAAGCACCTGACATGCATAAAAGTGCATTAATAAAAATGCAACAGGAGATGGAATGAATGAAAGATCTGAGCTCAGAGCGTATAAAAAAATTACGGCAAGCATCTATCTTCTCCAGGCTTGCAGTTTTTTATTAGCAGGAATTCCTTTGCTAGTGGGTGTCTTAATTAATTTTCTTCATAAAAATGACGTGTTAAATACATGGTTAGAATCGCATTTTGATTGGCAAATTAAAACAGCTTGGATTACGTTAGCAGGATTTGCAATTAGTGGTATTACATTTGAAATAGGCGTGGGTTTATACGTTCTAATCTCAACGATTATCTATCTTGTATTTCGTATTGTAGTTGGCTGGAATACACTCAATGATTATAAAGCCATTGGTGAAGAAAACTGATTTACCATGATTATTTAAACTATTCAAGGCGACCCTCTGTCACTTTTCATCTAAAGGTTTGTTACCCGACCCTTTATTTGTTGAGTGATTTTTT
>CAINHP010000183.1 GCA_903848905.1 uncultured Pseudomonadota bacterium | reverse complement strand
GCATTAGCCACCGTCCGAAAAGAAGAGTTAGTGATTCGCGTCATATTAACACTCAAAGGAAAGGATCCTCGCTATCTACAAGCGCTCTACCCTGTTCCAGTGCGGATTGCTGATTTAGCAGATTCTGTCGAATTTGCCTTTGTGCGTTATCAAGAAATGAACTTTTTACGCGGTTCGCTCAAAATGACATTTTCACTGGCACTGTCTTTAGTGTTATTGATGAGTTTACTCGCCGCGATTTGGATTGCATTCATTAGTATTCGCATGATTATCGCGCCAGTTAAAGAATTAGTAAAAGGCACACAAGCTGTTGCGTCAGGCAAATACGACCAACAATTACCCGTCATGGCGCAAGACGATTTAGGTTTTTTAGTGGAATCATTTAACGAGATGACACAGCGTATTGCACGAGCGAGCCAAGAAACACGCATCGCAAGTTTTGAAGTAGAAAATCAACGCGCTTACTTAGAAACCATTTTGGCGAATTTAACCGCTGGCGTGATGAGCTTTGATGCCAATCATAAAATCCGAACCGCCAATCAAGCTGCCTACAAAATTTTTCATGTCCCCATGCCGCAATTTGTAGGCGAAACGCTATTAAAACTTGCCCAAGATTACGCCGAACTCGCTGAACCCTTAAAATCCATTCAACGATTTTTAGAGCAATCGGATGATATTTGGCAACAACGTTTGGCTTTTTTAGGCTCAAATGGGCGACAGGAATTACTCTGTCGCGGAACGCCTTTATTTTCACAAGATGGCCGAAAAGTCGGCGCTGTTGTGGTCTTTGATGATGTGACGGATTTAATTCAAGCCCAAAAAAATGCGGCTTGGGGTGAAGTGGCAAGACGTTTAGCACATGAAATTAAAAATCCATTAACACCCATTAAATTATCAGCAGAACGCTTGCAACACAAATTAGCCGACAAACTACTCGACGTTAGCGACTGCGATATGCTTCAACGCTCAACAAGAACCATTGTGCAGCAAGTTGAAGCGATGAAAGAGATGGTGGATGATTTTTCTGAGTACGCAAAGCCTTCGAAAAAACAAGCCGTCAATATTGATTTGCCAGCATTAGTTCAAGAAGTGCTATCACTTTATGTGGTGAAATCGGGCGTACATTTTAATTTTCAAAGTGAAAGCTACGATCTTATGATTCATGGCGATCCCGTAAGCATTCGCCAAGTGCTACATAATTTAATTAAAAATGCGCTTGAAGCCATTGAAGAAAAAGGACAAATAGATATCAACCTGCATCGCGTTCAAAAAAACAATACCGATTTCATTGAAATCGCATTATATGACGATGGTGTCGGCATTAAAGAACAACAACTTGAACAAATTTTTGAGCCTTATGTCACCACCAAAATCAAAGGCACTGGCCTTGGCCTTGCCATTGTGAAAAAAATTATTGAAGAACACGGTGGCGCAATTTGGGTCGATGCCAGCCGAAAAATAGGTGCAGGGTTTATTATTCAATTACCTGCGCTTTAAATCTAACGTACATTAGTACATTAATAGTTATCAAAAGAGAAAAATCATGGACAATTATCACGAAAGCAAAACAGCACGGCGCGTTGCAGCCATTGCTTATTTACTCTTTATGACATTTATTGTGGGGGGAACACTCTTGTCACAACAAAACACTTCTGAGCCAAAAGCAAACGAATCCGAAGAATTACGCTCAACCAATCACGAGAACACGATATGAGAAAAACACGTTGGCTACTTGCCGCAATCTTAAGTTTTGTAAGTATCATAACTAACGCTGCCGATGAGATTCCTGTAAAGCAGTTAAAAGCCTTTTTAAGCGCCTCTAAATCGATTACGGCTAATTTCAAGCAAGTATTAATTAACGAAGCAGGCGATCCATTGCAAACGAGTTACGGACAATTCTATCTGCAACGTCCAGGGAAATTTCGTTGGGATTACACTAAACCTTTTCTTCAACAAATTATCTCAACTAGCGGAAAAGTCTGGTTTTACGATACCGATTTAGAACAAGTGACCGTTAAAAAACTCGATGAATCGGTTGGATCAACGCCTGCACTCCTTCTTAGTGGTGATGTTCCACTTGAAGATAATTATAAAATTGAGCAACAAGGCACCGATGGCGATATGCAGTGGATTAAACTGGTTCCTAAAAGCCAAGACAGCACATTTAAATCTGTGCTGATTGGCCTTGAAAAAGGGAATTTAAGTGGTATGCAACTTAATGACAACTTTGGCCAATTAACACGAATTTACTTTTCTAACTTGAAACTCAATCAACCCATTAAACCCGAGTTATTCGAATTCAAAGCCCCTGCTGGCGCGGATGTTTTTGCTGAATAAAAAAATCAATTGTCGCATCCAAGATAAACTGTAAAAGCTGTTGTAATTTATTGACACCTTGAATAAATATTTCAATGTTAGTTATTAGTCATTGAAATATAACACTTTTATTTACTTTAAAAAAAACAGTTAAAACTTGTAACAAATAGTTTTTGCTGGTATTATTGTGACCGACAAATGAATTTTGTTGTATAAAAACAAATTTATTTTCCACCCCAACGCTTTAAATTGAGGATCAAACCAAATGATGTTTACAAAAACAAAAATAGCTTTAGGTGTTGCTGCCACTTTATTCGCATTCAACGCTTCTGCAGATGAACACGCTGCAAACCACCATCACCATGCTGCAAAACACGCAGCACACGTTGAAACAGTTGAAACTCACACTTCATCTTTTTCACACTCAAACACAAGCAATGCAAAAGTTGACGCATTAGAAGCACAACTTCAAGCAATGCAAGCTGAAATTCGTGGATTAAAAGCGGCTGCAAATCATCACGCAGTGGATCCTGATACAGCAAAAGTTCAAGAGTTAGATCAGTGGATGAACACTGTCAAACACGAAGATCACCACAAAAATTCAAAAGACAACATGGTATTCTTCCGTGGCGGTTACGGCTATAACGAAGAAAAACGTGGTGGTACTTTAGATCCAACAGCTCCTAATGGTCTTGGCGCAATTAATGGCTCTATCAGCAACCGTGATGCTTGGTACTTTGGTGCAGGTTTTGATTTTGGTATCAACGACAATTTGTTCGGTTTAATGAAAGACACCGATGTACTTGCTGAATTAATGTTTGACTACAAACAACTTGGCGAAAAGAAACCAAATGGTCTTACTGCTGGTGTGACAACATTAATTCCAGCAGCTTCTACAGCACTTGGAGGTGGCGGTATTAACAGTCAAACAGCTACTGTTAATTCATTATCACTTGCTGCATCGCCAAAAATTAAATTTTTGAAAGGCAGCAGCTTCCGTCCTTGGTTAATTCCAGCTGGTTTTGAAATAACAGTTATCAGTCCGCCATCTGATGCGATTACTGTACTTAATCCAGG
>CAINHP010000182.1 GCA_903848905.1 uncultured Pseudomonadota bacterium | reverse complement strand
TGAAATGACAGACAGTCCTGCAAACGATACCCTTATCATTGTATCAGCTGATCATAGTCATACGTTTACTATTGCCGGTTATCCACAACGCGGTAATCCAATTTTAGGTTTAGTTACTGGGCCAGGTGCTACATCTTATAGTACTGATATCAATAAAAAGCCTTATGCTACTTTAAGCTATGCAAATGGTGGTGGATACCGTGCAACGCGTCCTACATTAACAGCAACACCGATGACCAGCACAGCACCTGATAAAGTTATACCGGATTTTGAGGGTACAGCAGCAGATATTACTGATACTTTGAATATTACAAATACATTGCATCCTAATTTTACACAAGAAGCTACTGTACCGTTTGCTTACGGTGCTGAAACGCATGCTGGTGAAGATGTGGCAATTTTCGCTAAAGGTCCAAGAGCATACTTGTTCCATGGTGTTCAAGAGCAAAGCTATATTTATCAAGTCATGGCAAAAGCCTTAGGTATCACGCCAACGGTATATAAATAATTTAGTTGTAAGTAAAAATAATTATCCCCTGATTGTTTTTAAAGCGCACTTTTTAAAGTGCGCTTTTTTATTTAAGGGGAAAATGAAAAAAGAAAGGAGAAATTCATGCGCAATCAATTTTTATCAATTATTATCGTATCTTCAGCGTTCCTAAGTGCTTGTACGTCATATCAAACAAAGCCATTTTTAGTAGAAACAACTCCAACACTACCCAATGCTGCTGTTGAGTTTGAAACGACGATTACTAAAGCTGATGAGAGTGAAAGACATTATCGCTGGTATTTTTGGCGAGCAGATAATCGGGTAGAAATGCGTAATCCGCAAGATAATTCAAGTGAAGAATGGACAAGACTTGCCAATGGTCAAGTGGAGTACTCGATGATCTTTCACAATGACAAAAAAACTATTGACTATAACGCAGTAGATTTGGGGATGATTGGTGAAACGCCAAATTGGACAATGACGACATTATTGATTAGCCCAGAAATGATGGCGACGTTAGTGTCGGATAGTGATGAAACGCTGTTCAATCAAAAAGCGATTCATTATAAAACCAATTTACCTAATATCGTGTTTGAATTGACATGGCTACCACAAATGCAAGTTCCAGCTATGATTAAACGTGAAGTAAATGGTCAAGCGATTACAACAAAAATTGTATCACTTGAGCCTGCAGTAAAATCTATGCTTTCAAATCCAGAGGCTTCGGCCTATGATCATAATGTATTTGCAGATATTGGTGATAAAGAAAGTGATCCTTTCATTAAATCCGTTATGCATAAACTTAAAGGTTCGCATGATCACGACCATGGTCATGGTGAATAATTTTTGTATTGATTCGAGAAATAAATATGTCCAAAGAGTTATGGTTGTTGCGTCATGCAAAATCTGATCGCAATGCAAAAACCGAAGATATCAATCGTCCGCTGAAAAAGCGCGGTAAACGTGATGCCAAAAATATGGGTGTTTGGTTAAGAGAGCAAGAATTGTCGCCAGATGTGATTGTTTGCTCCCCAGCTAAAAGAGCGTTTGATACAGCCAATTTCATTTTCAATGACGATGATATTGAAGATGAACGTATGATTGTTTTAAATGAGAATTTGTATGAAAGCAGCATAGATATTTTAAAATTAGTGTTGGCAAGCTATGAAGAAACGGTGCAAAAAATTTTACTCATTGGACATAATCCAGAATTTGAAGATTTTTTGGTGTATTTATTGGAAAGCGATGAATTGCCAGTAGCTGAAAAATTATTTCCAACGTGTACATTGTTCCGTTTGTCGCTTGATAATGAATGGAAAGATCTGCAGCCACATAGTGCAAAATTAGTGTCAGTGACCTATCCCCGAAGTATTGATTGATGCTTTAATTTACTGTTTTTTGATTTTTTGGAATGGATTACCCCTTATAATGATAAATCATTATTCGGAACGGATAATCTGTACCGATATCTAAAAACAGTAAATAATTTTCAAAATAAACATGACAACCCCTCATAAACTCTCACATCGCTTCTGCGTTGCACCAATGCTAGATTGGACTGATAAGCATTGCCGTTATTTTCATCGACTATTATCAAAAAATGCGCTGCTTTATACAGAAATGGTAACAACGGGCGCATTGATTCACGGGAATGCTCAACGTTTTTTGGCGTTTAATGTAGAAGAGCATCCAATTGCATTGCAGCTTGGTGGAAGTAATCCGCATGATTTGGCAATTTGCGCTCAAATGGCGGAGTCGTATGGTTACGATGAAGTAAATCTAAATGTGGGGTGTCCAAGCGATCGCGTTCAAAATGGAAAATTTGGTGCATGTTTAATGGCTGAGCCGCAATTAGTAGCAGATTGTGTCGCTGCGATGAAGGCGGTTGTAAATATTCCGATAACAGTGAAATCAAGAATTGGTATTGATGAGCATGATTCGTATGAAGAACTGACCCATTTTATTGAGACAGTTTCACAGGCTGGATGCGAAACGTTTATTGTTCACGCTCGTAAAGCATGGTTAAAAGGATTATCGCCTAAAGAGAATAGGGAGGTTCCACCGTTGCGTTATGATGTGGTATTTGATTTAAAGAAAGATTTTCCAGCGCTTGAACTTGTTATTAACGGTGGTATCACAAGTTTAGAGCAATCGCTAGAATTAGTGCAGGAAGTTGATGGTGTCATGCTTGGGCGTGAGGTGTATCAAAATCCCTATATGCTTGCGCATTTGGATAATCAACTATTTAGTGCAAATAAGGAAGTGCGCGAAAGGGAGGAAATTATTGCACTATTACTTCCATATATAGAAGGGCAAATGAAATTGGGCGTTAGACTAAATAGTGTAACTCGGCACATACTCGGATTGTTTCATGGTGGTTATGGCGCACGATTATGGCGACGTCATTTAAGTGAAAATGCTTTCAAAACAGATGCTTCAGTGAATGTTGTTTTAGAGGCATTAGAGTTAACAAAAAATAAATAGGAAAAAGTATTGACGATGGAGAAATAGGCTGTATAATACTTGGAATCAGCTGCAGAGACGCAGCGAGAAAGCTCTTTAAAAACTCAATCAAAATAATTTGTGTGGGTGCTTATGCTGATTAGCAAGATTA
>CAINHP010000181.1 GCA_903848905.1 uncultured Pseudomonadota bacterium | reverse complement strand
TGCAAAGTAATTTTGATAATTTGGCAAAAGTGTTTGGAAATAAATTCACATCCTCTTCAGCTGTTAATTTACCAGATTTTTTAACGCAACTTGCGGCGAATATTGAAAATAATACGTCTCATAGTGCGGTGGGGTCGTTGATTTCGCTTTCGGCTTAGTCGATACAAAAAAACACGCCTTTTTTAGGTGCGTGTTTTTTCATTTTTAATCTTCACACATTAAAATTTCTTAATGATTTTTTGGATTAGATAAAATTGAGTTTTTAAACTCATTAGAATCATTAACAAGAAGCGCATTACCGCTAATAGTCCAATTACTGCAAGCAAGAAGCCCAGGTATAATGAAAACGCCTAAAAAACCGTCGTACCACTTTTCTTTTGTAAGTATATAATTTGCTGCATTGCCACCCAAGAAAATCAATTTTTCTTTAACTGCTGGAACAACAACGCCATTATCAGCTGCTTCTGCAGAATAATAACCACAACCACCATTTGAGATTGAAAATTGACCTAATTCTTTCACATTACCTGTATTTGTAAGTATATTGACTTGTTGTTGTGTAAGATTTTCAGCATAAAAACCTTGGCCACTCATGTATTGTGTTGACGGAGTGCATGCGCTCAAAAAAATTACGAATAGGGCGTTGATTATTATAGTTTTATTCATTTTTTTTCCCATCTTATTGTTCATTAATTAACCAAAGTGTTCATGTTCTTATTGGCAATATGATTTGTCAACACGTTGTTTGTTGCCATATTCATCATTTATAAAACATCGACCTTTTTTATCTTTAAAGTATTCAATAGGTTCAACTTTAGTAGGGACTATCGTTTTTATTTCTTCATGAAACGAAATTGGTTTTGATTCTTCAAAAACTACAGGTTTAGGTTGTTCTTTGATTAAATTAAGGCTGACTTGATCCTGATATTCCCATGCCGCACCTGACGAAAAATCGATAATATAGGCTAATACACCCGGAATACCTAAAAGGGTGTCGAGTAAAGTTACAGGGTTAAAACTTGCTTCAATTCTTGTTGATGCAGGTACATAACCTTCTTTTTGGCAGTTAGCCATAACGTCATCCCCACTTTTTGAAAGTACAACGTTTCCAGGTGTGTGTACGCCATGACCAGCTAAATCACAATCTGCACCTGTTGGTGTACTTGTAACATTGACTACGCTGGTTTTACCAGTGAACATTGAAGCGCAACCTGCCAGAGTTAAGGCGGAACATAATAAAGCGGTTTTTTTCATGTAATAAACACCTTAATAAGTGATATGATTCTTTGTGATTTATCCATCAAAATTGCTTGATAGAATGTCGATGATTATAGAATGTCGGCATTTTGTTTTACATCAACCCTCATTGGGTATTTAACCCGCAGGACTTTAGATAGATGCTTTTACACGATAATATTCGTTTATTTAGACAAGCTAAAAATTGGACACAAGAAGATATTGCATGTCGACTCAATATGTCACCAAACGGTTATGGTGGAATTGAGCGAGGTGAAACGGATGTGAACTTATCCAGATTAGCGCAAATTGCTGATTTATTCGAAATTCAATTATCAGAATTATTTGGTTTTGATGGGAAAAATACGCTTAATTTCGGCGCTTATAATAGTGGAACGCAAACACATAATAATCAAAATAACTGCACGATTGGTGCGTGTACACCAGAATATGTAGAACTCAAAATTGAATTTGAAAAACAGCAAGTTCTCGTTGAACAACAAACTAAGCAAATAGAATTATTAAATGAGATGATTGCTTTAATGAAAGTTAATAATTCTTAACAGTGAGTAAATTATGTGCCTAGCCGTCCCCGCTAAAATTATTCATATCAAGATGACCGATGATGATTTACTGCGTACAGGCGTGGTGGATTTTTCTGGTGTTCAAAAAGAAATCAGTTTGGCGTACGTGCCCGAAGCAGTGCAGGGTGATTATGTGATTATTCATGCAGGTTTTGCAATTTCGCTTCTCGATGAATCAGAAGCGCTGGCAAGTTTGCAAGCCTTTGATGATTTAGCGGCCTTTGAAGCAACTTTATGAATTACACGACAGCGTTTCGTAATCCGCAACTTGCCCAAAAATGGGTCAACGCGATTAAAACGCTGGCAACGCAACATTGGCACATTATGGAAGTGTGCGGTGGTCAAACGCATAGTATTATTAAATATGGCATTGATCAACTACTTGCCGACGAAATTACGTTGATTCATGGTCCGGGATGCCCCGTTTGCGTCACGCCACTTGAATATATAGATAAAGCACTCACGATTGCCGCGCAACCGAATGTTATTTTTTGCTCATTTGGGGATATGCTACGCGTGCCGAGTTCTCAGCAAGATTTACTCAGTTTAAAAGCACAAGGCGCCGATATTCGCGTGGTCTATTCACCACTTGATGCGTTGACTATCGCGCAAAATAATCCAGCAAAAGAAGTTGTTTTCTTCGGTGTCGGTTTTGAAACTACCGCGCCAATTACAGCACTTTGCGCCTATCAAGCAAAACTGCGCAAACACACTAATTTTTCCCTTCTTATTTGTCATGTTCGCGTCCCACCTGTGATGCAGGCGTTGCTATCAAGTGAAAATCATCTTGTGCAAGGTTTTTTAGGGGCAGGGCATGTGTGCGCTATTATGGGTTTTCATGAATACAAACCCATCGCTGCGCAATATCGTATACCCATTGTGATTAGCGGTTTTGAGCCAGTGGATATTTTGCAAGGGCTGTATTTTTGTATAAAACAACTTGAAGAAAATCGCTGTAGCGTTGAAAATCAGTATTCGCGCGTTGTATCTGAGCATGGGAATCTTCCTGCTCAGAACATTATGCAAGAGGTATTTGATACGGTTAATCAAAATTGGCGTGGCCTAGGTGAAATCGCTCAAAGTGGATTTGCGTTGAGCGAAAATTATGCAGATTGGAACGCAGAAACCCGTTTTGCAGTGCAAGCTATAAACACACAAGAACCCGTCGATTGTCGCAGTGGAGAAGTTTTGCAGGGGTTACTAAAGCCGTTGCATTGTGCGCAATTTGGTGTCGCTTGCACTCCTGAACATCCGCTAGGCGCGACGATGGTATCTTCTGAAGGGGCTTGCGCTGCGTATTATCGTTATCGTCAAATGACATAATTGACACATTGGACTATCAAATCAAAAAATTAAAATAAAAAACGCGGTGTAGTCAACTGCGAAAAATAAAAGAATAATAAATTGATAGCCGTAAAATTTATTGGAGAATATATCGTTATGCTCACTCAAAATGGATTTCTTTCACAATTTTTTCAACTTGCCTCACCGTTTTGGCATTCCGAAGAAAAAACAAAGATTCGACAACTCACGCTTGCGTTATTTGTGCTTACCATTTTCCAAATCATTATTGCGGTTGTCATCACAGAATGGAGCGCGGAATTGTTTAACGCGCTTGAAAATCGCTCTATGTCGGGCGTTTTAACGCAGATTGGATTGATTGTATTAATTTTCGTGGCCAATATTGGCGTGACCGTCACGCATTTTAAAATTAAACGTTCGCTTCAGCTTGATTGGCGTAACTGGCTTACTTCAAGATTAATTTCTCAATGGATGAAAGATGGGCGACATTATTTAGTGACGCATATTCAAAATCCAGAATCCGCACATGATAATCCTGATGGGCGTATTGCAGAAGACGTGCGAATTGCAACCGAATCCGCAATTGATCTGTCTCATTCGCTCATTTTCTGTTTACTGCTACTTGTCAGTTTTACCAAAATTTTATGGTCGCTTTCGGGCAAAATTACGATTGATGTGGGTTTGTTTCAAATTCCTATTTATGGTCATCTTGTCTGGTTAGCCTTGTGTTATGCAGCAGGAGCGTCAGTTATTGGATGGTGGATTGGTCGCCCGTTAACAAATGCGACTAATACGCGTCAAAATGTAGAAGCTAATTTCCGTTTTGGGCTTGTTAACGCACGTGAGAATTCACTCGCTATCGCATTAGTTCACGGTGAAAAAACCGAACAACACCGCTGCAAACATTTATTTAGCGATATTATCTCGGCTTGGCAAAGTCAAACCCTAGCGACGTCGCATATTTTGATGTTCACATCAGGGCATTCGGTGTTGCTCATGGCATTTCCTATACTTATTTCTTCCCCTCGTTTTGTATTGGGAAGTATTTCGCTAGGGGGCTTGATGCAATCAGCGCAGGCTTTTCAACAAATGGCCATGGCGCTTTCTTGGCCTGTTGACAATATGGCGAAAATTGCAGAGTGGCGAGCCTCGGTTGAGCGGGTGTTAAGTTTGGTGAGTGCACTGGATAAATTAGAAGAAGAAATCGAAAAACGCGATCCGCATCATGTGCGCCACACTAAAACCGATTTACCATTTTTATGGTTGCACGATCTTGCTATTATGCGTTTAGATGGCATGGTGTGCATTGAAAAATTAGATGTGAAAATCAATGCGGGTGAGCGAATTTTAGTCGCAGGTAATGCGTTTACAGGCTCAAAATTATTTAAAGCCATTATTGGTTTTTGGCCATGGGGTCATGGTGAAATTGAATTGCCTCCGGAAGAAATAGTCTTTGTTCCTCCACGTCCATATTTGCCAATGGGAACATTACGTGCTGCAATTTGCTATCCTTTGGGTATTGAAGAAGTCGATCAACACGAATTAGAAGGCAAATTAGAATTTGTTGGTCTTGATGAGCTTATCAAAAATTTGGATATAGAAGATGATTGGTATTTAGCCCTCTCGCGTGAGCAACAACAACGTCTTGGCGCAGTCCGCTTGCTTTTGCAAAAACCCAAATGGATACTGTTGCAACAAGCATTTGATTCACTTGACGCTGACGATGAAATTGCGATTCTACGCTTAATTTGTCGTGAATTACCTGAAGCAGCTATTTTAACCATTACTCATGAATCCCGCGCTGCAGGTTTTTACGAACGCAAAATTATGTTGTAAAAGGAGCTATTATCATGACAAATACAATAAAGCAAACGCGTGGCACAAAATTGCGTGGTGTGAATTTAGGGGGGTGGCTCGTCCTTGAAAAATGGATGACGCCAAGTATATTCGAAGGACTTGACGCTGCTGATGAAACCACGTTTTGTGTGGAGTTGGGCGATCGCGCTGACTCTGTTTTAAAAGCGCATTGGAACAACTTTATTACCCGTGATGATTTTGTATGGCTAGCAGAGCGTGGTATTAACGCTGTGCGCATTCCCGTTGGTCATTGGATTTTTGGCGCAGATTATCCCTATCACCACGTTTATGGAGACAATCCTTATCCGTTTGTGCATGGTGGTATCGATATTTTAGATAACGCGTTTGATTGGGCGCAGGAATTAGGACTAAACATTCTAATTGATCTACACGCGGCGTCAGGGTGTCAAAATGGGTTTGATAATGGCGGCATCAAAGATGTCTGTGAGTGGCACACGCAAGAAGCCTATTTAGAGCATTCATTGAGCGTTTTGGAGCGCTTAGCGCAGCGTTATGCGCATCGACCTGCATTGCATGGCATTCAAGTCTTAAACGAGCCACGTTGGGATATTCCAACGGATTATTTGAAAAATTACTATTCGCTTGCTTATCATCGTATTCGTAAATATTGCTCACCCGATACGGTGACGGTGGTTTTTCACGATGGTTTTCGCTCTTTTCGTGATTATATCGGTTTTATGCCTGCGCCCGAATTTGAAAATGTTGTTTTTGATATTCACCGTTATCAATGCTTTGATCGAGTGGATGTGGATTCTGATATTTATACCCATATCCGCAAAGCCAGTGGTGAATGGAAATCTGAAGCCGATGATATTATCAATGAGTTAAAGCATCCAACGTATTTGGGCGAATGGAGCTTAGGTCTTGATTTACAAGTGGTGTCACTTTGGGCGCAAGGACCTTTTAATCATGCACTTGAAACAATGGATGATTTTCAAATGAACGTCGCCTATCGTGGTTACGCCGCAGCGCAACTAGCCACATTTGAAAAGTATTTAGGTTGGTTTTTTTGGAGTTATAAAACAGAAACCACGCCTGCGTGGTGTTTTCGAGATTGTGTCAACAATGGCTGGTTACCGGATAGCTTTTGCTAGTCCAGCACACCGTCCACATAAAACCAACGTCCATTGATTTTTTTAAAACGGCTGATTTCATGAATTAGCCGCTCTTCTCCGTCTTGAACATAAAATGCATTAAATTCTACGCGCCCTTTATCATCATTTACACCGCCTTTTTTGGTGTGCAAAATGACCAATTTTTGCCACATTGTATGATCTTGCGAAAAATCAATCTCATTAGGGCGCGTGGTTTTATGCCATGTTGCGAGTAAATAATCTGCATTTTTTACCACATAAGCACTATAGCGCGAACGCATTAACGTTTGTGCTGTACGTGGAAAATCCGTGCCATTGTGGAAAGGTTCACAGCACTGCGCATAGCTCATTTCAGTACCACAAGGGCAATTATTTAACTCAACAATATTCATGAATACGTCTTAACTCAATGGCGGAAATGGCGCATACCGGTAAATAGCATGGCGATATTCGCTTCGTTTGCGGCATCAATAACTTCTTGATCACGCATTGAGCCACCAGGGTGAATGACAGCGGTAATGCCTACTCCAGCAGCTGAATCAATGCCATCGCGGAAAGGGAAAAATGCATCTGACGCCATCACCGAACCTTGAACAATCAACCCTGCATCATTGGCCTTAATGCCTGCAATTTTAGCAGAATAGACGCGACTCATTTGTCCTGCACCAACACCGATAAGTTGACCATTTTGACAGTACACAATCGCATTGGATTTCACGAATTTTGCAATTTTCCAAGCAAATAATAAATCAGTCCATTCTTGTTCGCTTGGTGCGCGTTGGGTGACAATTTTCATGTCGGGGCGAAGAACCACGCCAACATCTTTATCTTGTACCAATAAACCGCCTGCTACGCGCTTTAAATCAAATGAGGATTTAGTCTGTGTTTGCGATGACCAATCACCAACGGCTAAAACGCGTACATTTTGCTTTGTTGCTAAAATAGCTTGTGCGCTACTGCTGACACTTGGAGCAATAATGACTTCCACAAATTGACGTTTCACAATTTCGGCTGCCGTTTGCTCATCGAGTTCTTGATTAAACGCAATAATTCCCCCAAATGCTGACGTTGGATCAGTTGCATAAGCTAAATCATACGCGGCAAAATTTGTATCAGCTTGCGCAACGCCACAAGGGTTTGCGTGTTTAACAATGACGCAGGTCGGTTTTTCGCTAAATGCGCGTACACATTCTAGTGCGGCGTCAGCGTCTGCAATATTGTTGTAGGAGAGCTCTTTTCCTTGCAGTTGCACTGCACTTGCAATGGTGCCGATAACAGGATTTTTTTCAACATAAAATGCCGCATTTTGATGCGGGTTTTCACCATAACGCAAACTTTGTTGTTGATAAAATTGCAAATTCAATGTTTGTGGAAATGGCTGACCATTTATATTGCCTAAATACGTCGCAATAGCCGTGTCGTAGCGTGCGGTGTGCTCAAAGCTTTTGAGTGCTAAATGAAAGCGGGTTTGTGGAGTGAGAGCGGTTTGTTGTGATTTTAATTCATCTAAAATCGCGCTGTAATCAGATGGATTGACGACAATAGCCACGTCATGATGATTTTTTGCCGCCGCGCGAATCATCGTAGGGCCACCGATATCAATATTTTCAATCGCGGTTTCAAAATCACAATTGGGTTTTGCAATCGTCGCTTCGAATGGATATAAATTCACGACAACCATATCAATTGGGGCAATCGCGTTGTCAGCCATAACGGCATCATCAATGCCGCGTCGCCCTAAAATGCCACCGTGAATTTTAGGGTGAAGCGTTTTCACTCGTCCGTCCATCATTTCAGGAAAACCGGTGTAATCAGACACTTCAATGGCTGAAATAGCGTTGTCAGTAAGGGTTTTAAAGGTGCCGCCGGTGGATAAAATTTCAATGCCAAGTGCATTCAATTCGCGGCAGAAATCAATAATACCGGTTTTATCTGAAACGCTAATTAAAGCGCGAGTGATTTTTTTAGTCATTTTTTTGAGTTGTTTAAAAAAGTAAAGGTAAGTATAAAAATGGAATGATTACCACATCAAATCATCAGGGATTTCAAAGGAGGCGTAAGGGTCGTCTACTTGGGGTGTTTCGGTTTTTTCTTCATTGCAAACGAGCACTTGCGTGGCATCGCGCTCTTTGATTTTCTGCGCAATATCGTGACTGACTAATGCGTAAGTGGCGTCATCTTTGACGATAGCGAGTTTGCCTGAAGATAATTTATCGCGCAGCAACTCAGTAACGTAGAGTTTTTTAACTTTTGTATCATCTGTGAAATGATAGGCGATTTCAGCTTCTTTTGAATCAATCGGGACGCGATGTTGTTCGATAAGTTGTTTTATTTGCGCGTGAAATTCTTTTTGTTTGTGCAAGTCTTGTCGTTGCTGATTGAGTAATCGATCACGTTCTACTTTTTCAGTATGTGCTTGCTCTGCAAGTTGCTTTGTTTCATCAACAACGTCAATATTGTGGTGACGTTGCTTTTGTACTTGTTTATGTTTTTCAGTTTTAATGCTTTTTGCTTTGGCGTTACTCACTAAACCGGATTGGAGTAATTGCTCTTGCAAAGACAACTTTTTACTCATTCGCTTATAGGCTCCACTTCAATTGAATCAAAATCCCTTACTTGCCAATGCGTTGCGCCTGCTTGAGGTGCTTGATCGCGCGTTAGCCAAATGGTTTGCAAACCCGCGTTTTGCGCAGCGTTCAATTCAGCTTCAATATCGGATAAAAATAGTAGCTGCTCAGGTGACAGGCCAATATGTGCCACAATATTTTCATAAGAAGTGCTGTCTTGTTTGCTACCAATATTGGTATCGAAGTAACCCGAAAACAAGGGTGTTAAATCACCTGCCTCAGTATGCGAAAACAATAATTTCTGCGCATACACAGAGCCTGATGAATAAACATAAAGGTCAAATCCTTGTGCTTTCCATGTTTGCAAATTATGAATGGCATCGCTATATAAATGCCCCGTTAATTCGCCGCGTAGATAACCTGATTCCCAAATCAAACCTTGAAGCGCTTTGAGTGGCGTAATTTTTTCATCGTTGTCTATCCAAACAATCAATTGGTCAATTGCTTCATCTAACGATAACGTTTTGCCAACATGTGTATTGACGGCATCAAGAATGTGGATGACGTTTTCATTGTTGGTATTGGCGTGTAGAAATTCTCCAACGTGCGCTCTTGCATAAGGGAATAATTCGTCTTTAACAAACGATAGCGAAGAAGTGGTTCCTTCAATATCCGTAATAATTGCCTTAATCATGCGGACAATTCTCCTTGAATGGCGTCTAAAGTGGGAAAATGTGATGCAATGTCGCTATCTGTAAAATTTGCCACCCAGCCTTCAGGATTGGTAAAGAGTCGAATACAGGCTAAATGCGGATGTTCTCCCATATCAAACCAATGGGTGACGTCTGCAGGTACGCTAATTAAATCGCCTTTTTCACATAAAACGCCATACACGTTGTCGTTTACATGTAAATAAAAAAGTCCACGCCCGTCGACAAAAAAACGAACTTCAAATTCACTGTGTGTGTGTTCATTGAGGAATTTTTCACGCATCGCTGTTTTGTCGGGATGCGACGTATCCAATGTAATGACATCAGCTGTTTGAAAGCCGAACTGTTGTTTTAAACGATCAATAGAATCTGAATAAGCATCAAGCACGTCATCATTGCTGGCTTTTTCAGGTAGTACCTTTTGCGCAGACCATCTTTCAAATTGAACGCCAATGGCTTTTAATTGATGCTCGATATCATCAAAGGACGTAAAAACAGAGGCGTTACTAAGTGAATTGTCAGAATAAATAGTTAAAAGACTCATTTGTTGGTCATCCTCTATAATATTTAAGATTGTAGCTCGCAGGCGAACAAGAAATCTAACGCTTCAAGATACGATAATGATTCAGCAACACTCGCACCCCAAGTATATAATCCATGACCCGCAATTAAATACGCATAAATATCCTCATGTGTATTCATATACAACTCAACCTCTTCGGCTAATTCTGTCATATTTTGATTATTGGGGAAGATGGGCACAATAATTTTGCTTTCATGCGTCGTGATGCCACTGAACGCCTTGAGTAATTCGTAATTTTTAAGTGATACTTTTTTCTTGTAATTTAATGAGATGACAGTGCTATTGAGCGAATGAGGATGTAACACGCACTCAATATCAATAAAACGTTGATAGAGTTGAATATGGAGCGAACTTTCAGCAGAGGGCACTTTTCCATCAAGTGGTTTACCCAATGCGTCAGTGAGCATAATATCTGCTCTTTGCAAGTTTCCTTTGTGCTTTCCAGATACGGTCATGGCAATAGTGCCATCAGATAGACGCGCAGAAAAATTACCACTAGTAGCTGGTACCCAGCCTTTGCCGTCAATAACTTTGCCTGCGTCAATTAGCTCATCGGCACGTTGATAAAATTCTTCAGTATAGGCGTAGTTATTCATTTTAACGTAAACTCGAAATAGGGAAATAAAAATCAATGGTTTTGTTGTTATTCTTCAGGATGAATTCAATTCGCCATCCACTCGTTTAGTTTGACGCCACATGACTTTAAAGTCTGTTAATGTATGCGCAAAAAATTACACTCTTTTATATCAACAAAAAAACATAAATTCAAAATGTGATGATAAGAGATGTAAAATGCTATTTTAACAGTTTAAATTTATAGCACTATTGATTTAAATGTAAATCCACTTATAGTCAGCTATTCAAAATCAAATTTTAGGAATTTTCATGAAGCATTTTCAATTATCTTTTCTCATTACGGCGCTGTGTTTAAGCGCAGCGTTTTACTGGAGTGGTATCGCAGGGGTGATGATAGCTTTGATTCTTGGCGTATTAGAAGTGAGTTTGTCTTTTGATAACGCGGTGGTCAATGCATCAATTCTCAAGCGCATGGATGAGCGCTGGCAGCGTTATTTTTTAACATGGGGGATTTTAGTTGCCGTATTTGGTATGCGTTTAATCTTCCCAATTGCCATTGTTGTCTTTGCAACAGGGATTGATTTTGTGAGCGTTGCTCAAATGGCACTCCATGATCCGCTGACGTATTCGATGCATCTCACCGCGTCACACGTTCAAATTGCCGCGTTTGGTGGTATGTTCTTGTTAATGGTTTTCTTTTCGTTTCTATTTGATAAAGACCGTGAACTGCATTGGCTTGGCTATTTAGAAAGAAAAATTGCCACTTTTGGAAAATTAGAATCGATTGAAATTATATTTGCCTTAGCTATTTTGCTCGGCATGCAACAATTCTTGGAACAAGAAGAGCGTTTAACCGCTATCACCGCAGGTGTTGCTGGTGTGATTTTGTTCGTCATAGTAGGAAGTTTGTCTTCACTTTTTGAAAATGAAGAAGAAGGCGAGGAAGTCTCTACAGCCATTAAACGCGGCAGCATGATGAGTTTTATTTATTTAGAAATTTTAGACGCATCATTCTCATTTGATGGCGTTATTGGTGCATTTGCTATCACGCAAGACGTGGTCATTATCATGTTAGGTCTTGCTATTGGCGCGATGTTTGTTCGAAGTTTGACGGTTTACTTAGTGCGTCAAGGCACACTTGATGAATATGTCTTTTTAGAGCATGGCGCGCATTATGCGATTGGTGCGCTTGCAGGTATCATGTTAGCGAGCATGGAGTATGAAATTCCAGAAGTTGTCACGGGTTTAATTGGTGCAACATTCATTGGCTTATCCGTGCTTTCATCTATTCTCTACAAACGTAAACACGCAACGGTTTAAACATTAGTTATGTCAGATATTCAAAAAGCATTAATTGAGTTAAAAAATTATATCAGCCATGAAATTATTGGGCAGGCTGTTCTTGTTGAGCGGATGCTCATTGGATTACTTGCGGATGGGCATATTCTAGTTGAAGGTGCACCGGGTTTGGCAAAAACGCGTGCGATTAATGTCTTAAGTCGTGGGATTGAAGGTGATTTTCATCGAGTACAATTTACGCCTGATTTATTACCAGCTGATTTAACGGGTACTGAAATTTATCGCCCCCAACAAGGGACATTTGAATTTCAAAAAGGCCCGCTATTCCATAATTTAATTTTAGCTGATGAAATCAATCGCTCACCGGCTAAAGTTCAATCAGCATTGCTTGAAGCGATGGCTGAGCGTCAAATTACAGTGGGACGAGCTACATACCCATTACCTGAGCTTTTTATGGTGATGGCAACGCAGAATCCTATTGAACAAGAAGGTACCTATCCATTGCCTGAAGCGCAATTAGATCGTTTTTTACTTCAGGTGAAAGTGGATTATCCAAACGCTGCGCATGAAAAAACAATTTTGCGACTTGTCCGTGAAGAAGCTAAGCAGGGTGGACAAACAATTAAGAAAACGTTTAAACCCATTGAGCAGACCACTTTATTTGCTGCGAGAAATGCAGTATTAAATTTGCATCTTTCTGATGCATTAGAAGATTATTTATTGCAAATTATTTTGGCTACTCGCAATCCTAAGGCCTATGGTGAAGATTTGGCAAGTTGGTTGCAATATGGTGCAAGTCCACGTGCAAGTATCGCGCTTGATCGTTGCTCTCGTGCAAAAGCATGGTTAGCTCAACGTGATTATGTGGCGCCTGAAGATATTCAAGAGATGGCGTTTGATGTATTGAGACATCGTTTAATTTTATCTTATGAAGCGGAAGCAGAAGGCATGACCACTGATGACGTGATTACAATCCTACTTGAGCGCATTGCTGTGCCTTAAGCTGATCATACAAACATGAATATAAAAAAGCCCAGCAATGACAATACGTTGCTGGGCTTTTTTAGTGCTTTCACTAATTAGTGATGACTGAATTTGCCTTTGACAGTGCTGATGATTTTTTCAACATACCCGTCAATCACAGATTCGCCATGATTTTCGTGGTGCTCAAAATCACTAAAAGGTGGCTTCTCACCATCTTTGGAATATTGATAAATAAAGTAACCAAGTGGTAGAAAGGCAATACC
>CAINHP010000180.1 GCA_903848905.1 uncultured Pseudomonadota bacterium | reverse complement strand
GGGGCCTAATACCCTTCTCAATGTCATTACGCGAGTCACAGGTGGAGAGGTATCGACCCTTAACGGGTTGCTTCGCTCTGAAGTTGGCAATGCAAATTTTTATTTTATTAATCCAACGGGTATTGTTTTTGGCGCCGACGCGAAGATTGATGTGCCCGCAGCGTTTCATGCGGGTGCGGTTGATTCACTGCGTTTTGTGGACGGCACTTATTACAATATGACTTCTCAGGCGAATAGTTTGAGTATTAGTGCGCCTGAAAATTTTGGTTTAACGACAGCCACTTTAGCAAATAATGGCATGCTTAGCGCTGATAGTGCAGTGCTTAGTTTGAACAATAAACAAACATTGGATTTAGCGGCGGAAAAAATAGCCATCAATCATACTCAACTGTCTGCGAAAGAAGGAAATGTGAAGTTAACGGCTACAAACATGGATGCCGTATCTTCCAAAATTTCAACGGATACCTCTGGTATCGGTAATGCAGGCGATATTGATATTAATGCCAAAAACATGAATCTTACTGACGCAACGCAGCTGTCAGCAGATTCAAACGGTGCGGGCAAAGGTGGACAGGTTTTTATTCATGACGCAGATAAGGTGTCGATTCAAAATGGCAGTTTAATTTCAGCGAATAGTAATTCAGGGGGGGGCGGGGGTGTTGTTACCATTAATGCGAAAAACATCAATTTAGATGGTAAAAACCTAAATACATTTACGGGTATCGCTGCCAATGCAAAAAGTACAGGTCAGTCAGGGCAAGTGAATGTTCAAGCATCCACGTTGACTATTCAAGGTGGCGCGGAAATGAACTCAAGTACATTTGGTGCGGGTGACGCTAATTCAGTCAACGTGGTCGCTGACGCATTAACCATTGATGGAAAAAATAATACGTTTGGACCAACAGGAATTGGTTCAAGAGCAAATCCTAATAGTAGTGGTCAAGCCGGCAGCATTATTGTGACGGCAAACTCCATTAACTTAATTAACGGTGGAGCAATCAGCTCAGCAACCTCTAGCACGGGTAATGCAGGGGCTGTTAACGTAAATGTCAATACACTGCACATTGATGGTCAAAATAATTTACTGACCCCAACAGGCATTGATTCAAGTACCAATTCCGCTGCCACGGGGAATGCTGGATTAGTTGATGTTAAAGCATACGACTTGTTTATCAATAATGCCGGTGGGATAGGATCGAACAGTTTTGGCTCTGGAAATGCGGGCACAGTTCAAATACAAGCCGATACGATTGATATTAATGGAAAAGGCGCTGCTGATTCTGCCTTCACAGGGATATCATCTAATTCGTTTGGCAGTGGGGCTGCCGGTAATGTGAATGTCATTGCCAGCTCACTCGCGCTGACAGAAACAGGGCGCATTGCATCCAATACGACGGCTGATGGTAATGCGGGAGACGTGACTATTGTTGCTGGGAATTTACATATTAATGGCAATAATAGTGCTATTTATACGGGGATAGCGTCAAATACCTATTACGGAAAAGGTAATGCGGGCACTGTGGACGTGACGGCATCGAAAATCAATATTGAAAATGCAGGGCGTATTACAACGAATACACGTGGAAGTGGCAAAGCGGGCAATTTATTCATTCAAGCTGATGATATCAATATCGATGCAAAAAACAGCGAGTATTTAGCCGGTATTGCGTCTGCAGCGAGCCCAGAAAGTACAGGACAAATTGGTAATATTCACGTTGTGGCAAACAACAAAATAAATTTAAGTAATGACGCTCAAATTAGCATCCAAAATAGCGGCACGGTTCCTAATGGCGGGATCATTCCTTTTGGACAAATTGATATTACGACGCCAAATTTGACGCTTGCTGGAAATTCGTTCATTAATGCTCAATCTACCCAAAATGCGGATGCAAGTAATATCACTATGCATATCGCAAACGTATTGCAAATGAAATCGAGTTCAATTAGTACAGAAGCTGATTCTGGAAATGGTGGAGCCATTCATCTGGATACAGGTAATTATATGGATTTGATGCAATCCTCCATTACAACGACTGTGAAATCATCTATTGGTAATGGCGGGGATATTACCGTGTCAACGCCCGCGTTGATACTCGATAATGGTATGGTGCAAGCTAATGCAGTTAGCGGTCGTGGTGGCGATGTATTTATTGACGTGAAATCACTCATTGGAAGTCAAAGTCAATTAATTCAGGGCGGTGATGTTCCTCTTGAATGGAAAAATACGGTACCGGGATTTAATATTATTCAAGCGGCATCAAAATTTGGATTAAGCGGAACGGTAAATGTGACTTCTCCTCAAATGGATTTAAGTGGCGTATTAATTGGTTTGAGTACTTCTTCGTTTGGTCGTGATTTGCTTAGCCAAGATTATTGCGCGATTGGGGTGGGAAGTTCGCTTACCGTCCGAGGTTACGGCATCTTGCCGCCTACTGCTTCAGATTTGATATACTAATTTGAGGTTATGACTGATTATGTGGACGGGATTTAATGCTGCTTAATCGAAACTGTCATGGCGAATATAAAAAAGGCTAGATTTCTCTAGCCTTTTTTATTTTGAATAAAGTTGAAATTATTTCAACAAGCCTTGCAATAAATCATTGAGTTTATGCACGAATTCAGCTGGATTTTCTAAATGTCCGCCTTCGCTCAAAATCGCTTGGTCGAAGAGGATGTGTGTTAAATCAGCAAAGCGTGTGTCATCTTGCTCAGTTTTCAAACGTTGCACTAAACCATGATCTGGGTTAATTTCAAAAATTGGTTTTTTACCGCCCATGCCACCAAACATTTGCCCTGCATCTTTCATGATGCGTTCCATGTGCAAGCTCATGCCGTAAACGTCTGCAACAACGCACGCAGGTGAAAGTGTTAAACGGTGACTCAAACGCACTTCGCTGACTTTATCGCCAAGCACTTCTTTGATTTGATTGATAACCGATTCAAAATCTTTACTGACTTCTTCTTGAGCGGCTTTTTCTTCTTCTGTTTCCGTTGCGCCTAAATCTAAATCGCCTTTTGCCACAGATTGAAGATGTTTATCGTCAAATTCATCTAAATGTGACACCAACCATTCATCGATACGGTCAGAAAGTAATAATACTTCAATGCCTTTTTTGCGGAAAATTTCTAAATGCGGACTATTTTTCGCCGCAGAATAACTTTCAGCGGTGACATAATAAATTTTGTCTTGGCCTTCTTGCATACGACTAACGTAATCCTCAAGGCTGACGTCTTGCTTATCGCTATCGTTATGGGTTGACGCAAAACGCATCAATTTTGCTACGCGCTCTTTATTGGCGTTGTCTTCAATGGGTGCTTCTTTCATCACCGTGCCAAATTGTGACCAGAATGTTGCGTATTTTTCGGGTTCATTTTTCGCGAGATTTTCAAGCATACCAAGCACTTTTTTCACTGCACCAGATTTAATGGTGTTGATTTGTTTGCCTTGTTGCAAAATTTCGCGCGAAACATTAAGCGGCAGTGATGTTGAATCAATAATCCCGCGAACAAAACGCAAATAACGTGGCATTAATTGATCGGCATCGTCCATAATGAAAACTTTGCGAACATACAATTTCACGCCATGCTTCGCGTCTTTATCCCACATATCAAAGGGCGCACGACCTGGAACATAAAGAAGTAAGGTGTATTCGTTTGAGCCTTCCACTTTGCTGTGAACGTGGGTGAGGGGATCTTGGAAATCATGGGCGACGTGTTTGTAGAATTGGTTGTAATCGTCGTCTGAGATTTCGTGACGTGATTTTGTCCAAAGCGCTGCTGCACTGTTAACGGTTTCTTCCACAATTTGTGGCGCCGCTTTTTCTGCATTTTCATCATCACTTTCATCTTCTTGCGCATGAACTTCTTTGTCCATGACAATTGGCAATGAAATGTGATCTGAGAATTTACGAACGATAGAACGTAGTTTCCAGCCATCTAAAAATTCATCTTCGCCTTCTTTTAGATGTAATACGATTTCGGTGCCACGTCCCGCTTTATCAATACTCTCAATGGTATATTCGCCTTCACCAGCAGATTCCCAACGTGTACCTTCACTTGAGCCCGCTTTGCGTGTGGTCAATGTTACTTTGTCTGCAATAATAAAGGCAGAATAGAAACCAACACCGAATTGACCAATTAATTCGCTGTCTTTGGCTTGCTCACCAGTAAGCGCTTCAAAAAATTGTTTCGTACCCGATTTTGCGATGGTGCCGATGTGCTCTTGCACTTCTGCGCGTGTCATACCAATACCGTTATCGATAATGGTGACGGTGCGTTTTACCGCGTCAAATTCCAAACGGATTTTTAAATCGCTTTCGCCTTCATACAAACTTTCGTTTGATAACGCTTCAAAACGCAATTTATCTGCTGCGTCAGAGGCATTTGAAATTAATTCGCGCAAGAAAATTTCTTTATTGCTATAGAGCGAATGAATCATTAAATGCAATAAATGTTTAACTTCTGTTTGAAAGCCTAAAGTTTCTTTGTGTGCTGCTGTTGTCACGGTTTTTTCCTTGAATAAAAAATGAACAATAAAAATGAATTGCTACAGATTTATGGGCAGGTTTCATTTTTTCAAGGAATAAATTGAATATTAATTTTTTTGCGAGGCATTTTTACACGCTCCCACGTCAGGCATGGGAACGTGTTGCGAGAATTTAACGACTGTTGACAATATCAGAAATAAGCGTCGCGCCACGGTAAATCAATCCCGTGTAAAGTTGAACTAGACTGGCACCCGCGTCAAATTTTTCCTGTGCATCACTTGCACTTAAAATCCCACCTACGGCGATAATGGGAATTTGACCGTTTAATGCTTGTGCAAGTTGGCGCACAATTTCCGTAGACATGTCTTTGAGTGGTGCGCCACTTAGGCCGCCCATTTCATGCGCATTGACATGTTTTCCAACCACAGGGCGAGAAATAGTGGTATTGCTCGCAATCACGCCGTCGATTGAAAACTCAAGCAACAAATTAGCAACATGTTTGACTTCACTCGATGTTAAATCAGGTGCGATTTTTAATACCAACGGAACATAACGCCCGTGTTCAACTTGCAGTTTTAACTGTTCTTCTTTAACGGATGAAATTAAATGGCGTAAATCATCACCTTGCTGGAGTTGACGCAGATTTTTCGTGTTAGGAGAAGAAATATTGAGCGTGATGTAACTTGCCACACTATAGGCTTTGCGTAGACAAATTAAATAATCATCAAGCGCGTTTTCAATAGGCGTGTCGGCATTTTTGCCAATGTTAACCCCTAAAATGCCCGCATAATGGCTACGTGCGACTTGCTCGAGAAAATAATCGATGCCCTTATTATTAAAGCCCATACGGTTAATAATGGCCTCATGTTCAACTAAACGAAATAAACGTGGCTTAGGATTGCCGTCCTGCGGACGTGGCGTGAGTGTACCTATTTCTAAAAAGCCAAATCCTAATGCGGCAAATCCGTCTAAACAATCACCATTTTTATCCAGTCCAGCCGCCAGTCCAACGGGATTTTTAAACGTTAGTCCCATAATGTGAACGGGCTTATCAGCAATTTTAGGATGTAGCGCGTTGACCGCACCTTGCGCAGCACTTAATGTTTTGAGCGTTATATCATGCGCGGTTTCGGGATCAACAGAAAAAAGTAAGGGGCGAATTAATGAGTAGGGATTCATAGCGCGTTTTTAGGTAAATGTTTAAAGAATTGATAGGCTTGTGGATCAATCACAGTCGGACGATTTAACACGATATCAGCGAGTAATTGAGCAGACGCGGGTGCCATGGTTAAACCGTTTCTAAAATGTCCTGCATTGATGCTTAAATTAGTGATTTCGGGATGAAAGCCGATATAGGGGACACCGTCTTCAGTTGCAGGGCGAAGTCCAGCCCAATGTTTAATCATTGGCGCGTCTTTTAATGACGGTAGCAAGTTCGTTGCAAAGTTATAGATTTCCTCATGCGCTTCCACGGTCACTTCCTTATGAAAAACATGGTACTCCACTGTGCTGCCGGCAAGAATTTTACCGTCACGTCTTGGAATTAGATAATGATCACCGTGCAACACAATATTGTTTAATGTATTAGCAGGGGCATCGAATACGAGCATTTGGCCTTTTGCGGGAAAAATGTCGGGCGCATCGACAACGCCTATGAGGTATTGTTGAAAAATAGAGCGTGTCCATGCACCAGCGGTTAGAACAACTTGATGTAGTGGAAATCTACCGTGATTTGTGTGGATATCATGCAGTTTTTGCTGCTCGAGTGTGAAATGGGTAATTTCACAATGCTCTATAAGATGGAGGCCTTTTGCCAGTACATCGTGTTTTAAAGCTTCGAGCAAGCGTGGATTGCGAATTTGTGCAATGTCAGGCAATAAAATAGGTGCCTGTGGATCGACATTTAATCCAGAAAAACAATCATCCTCGGGTTTTTGTATACGAATATGATGCTTTTCACCCCATTGATGAGCGAGTATGGTTTCTTCAGGGGAATTGTGCGTAATCAGTAAACCGCTTTGCGTCCACTCTGGATCAATTCCCGTGTCCGCTTGCAATTGCGCGGCAAGCGTAGGATATGTTTTTAGACTTTCAATAACCAAATCGCTAATGGCGGGTGCTTGTCTCCATGGATAAAGAGGGAGTAAAATTCCACCACCCGCCCATGATGATTCATGACCGCATTTATTTTTTTCAAGTAATGTCACACTTGCGCCAGCATGGAGAAACTCTCGTGCAGTGAGAAGTCCCATCACGCCGCCGCCAATAATCGTAATATCTGAATTTTGCATTATGTTGATTTTACCTGTAAATAATAAAAATAGTTTTATTGCGTTTTGGTAAATAACGCCATAGATTCAACGTGTCCGGTGTGCGGGAACATATCCATCACGCCTGCAGTGACGAGTGTGTAGCCAAGTTCATTGACTAAAATACCGGCATCTCTGGCTAACGTAGAGGGATTACAGGATACATAAACAATGGTTTCTGGTTGCCAGCGTTTGAAGTGATGCAAAATCTCAGACGCGCCTGCGCGAGAGGGGTCGAGCATAATTTTATTATAATGCGCATTTGCCCAAGGCATTTGGCTAATATCTTGCGTTAGATCAGCTGCAAAGAAGTCGACATTTTCAATGTTATTATGACGAGCGTTTTCTTTTGCGTGATTCACAAGCGGTAAATCGCCTTCAATACCGACAACATGACCGGCATATTTGGCAAGAGGAAGTGTGAAATTACCTAAGCCACAGAACAAGTCCAGCACCTTATCGTCTTTGGTGAGCGCCATAATATCTAAAACGCGGTTAATCATTTGTCGATTGATACCGTAATTCACTTGCGTAAACATCGCAGGACGGAATTTAAATTCAATACCGTGATCGGGTAGCTCATAGGTGAGCATCACTGTGGGTTCACCGTCGAGAGGGGTAATTGTGTCAGGGCCTTTGGATTGCAGGCAGAGACTAATATCATGTGCGTGTGCAAATTCACGCATTTTCTCTTTATCTTCGGCCGTGGGTGGCTCGAGTACACGCACAGCAAGCACACATTTTTCGTCACCAATGGCGACTTCAATTTGGGGGATTTTGTCACGAATCGTTAAACTTTTAATCATCTCGCCCAATTCAACAAGACGCGTCCCGACAAGGGGGTGCATAACAGCGCAACTGTTAATTTCGGCTAAAAACGGATTACGTCGCTCACGGAATCCCACTAAAACGCGGTCTTTTTTAGCGACATATTTCACGCCCATACGTGCTTTGCGGCGGTATCCCCAATGCTCACCTACAAGCGGTTCCCATAAAGGTGGAATGTCGACTTTACCGATACGTTTGAATTGTTCACATAATAAATCTTGTTTAATTTGAATTTGCGCATCAACGTGCACATGCTGAAAGCTACAGCCCCCACAAACACCATAATGCGGGCAGGGCGCTTGCACACGATTTTCTGCGCGGGTAATTAAATTGACAACTTTGCCTTCCGCAAAATCTTTGCGGCTATCTGTGTATATAAATTCGACTTGCTCACCAGGTAGTGCTTCATCAATAAATACCGCTTTACCGTTCACATGGGCCACGCCGCGCCCGTCATGCGTAAAAGATTCAATGGTGGCGGGAGTGGGTATTTCTGAAAATGTTTTTTTACGGGGTCTTCTTGACATGAATGTACTATTTTTAAGTTAGGGTAAATTAAGATTGCACAATCATAACAAAATTAAGCGATCGTAGCTCATTGGGCTTTTCTTTGTTACTATCGCACCGTTATTGACTGACTATTTTTTTTCATGCCACAGAGTTATTTATTTCAGCGCGAACCCAGATGGATAGCGCCCACATCAGTGCGTTATAAGAAATTACCATGCACGCTGCAGTCTTGGTTGCATGAAGACACATCGCTTACTCAGCGCCTGCGTGATGAATGGGGGATGGTTAGCGTCAAAGTATTATTTGAGGGTTGGCAAGTGCCTTTTTTATCTGAGCGAAAAAGGCTGCAATTGCCTGAAAATCGCTTATGTTTAGTGCGTGAAGTGGTGCTGTTTAGTGGGAATACACCGCTGATTCTGGCTCGAACGATTATTCCTCGGGCGACTTTGATGGCAACACATGGTAATTTAGCAAAATTGGGGACTCGTCCATTGGGTGAGATTTTATTTTCTTCACCGAGTTTAGAGCGACAATGGCTGGGTATATCGCACATATTGCCTGATAACTGGAAACTCGCTCAGTCACCATTTTCAGTTGAGAAACCCTTATGGGGAAGGCTTACCCGATATAGCATAAAGAAACAGCCTATGCTAGTGAGTGAATTTTTCTTACCGAGTTTATTTAAAAAATGATAACGATTATACAGCGCGTAACGCAGGCCAGTGTGAGTGTAGACAATAAAATTATTGGCGACATTCGCCAAGGTATCATGGCATTAGTGGCTGTTGAAAAAAACGATACACACTTAAATGTGGAACGTTTATTTGAGCGCATCATTCATTACCGAATTTTTTCCGATCAAAATGACAAAATGAATTTGAGTTTGCGAGATATTGAAGGTGGTTTATTACTGGTGCCGCAATTTACCCTCGCAGCAAATACCAATAAAGGGAATCGTCCCAGTTTTGCGAGTGCGGCGCCTCCGGAAGTGGGTCGAGAAATGTTTGCTTATCTGCAAGATCATGCGATGAAAAATTATCACACTGTACAATTTGGCGAATTTGGCGCGGATATGCAAGTGGCGTTAATTAACGACGGCCCAGTGACCTTTACGCTTAACGTGAGTGGAGGGTAAATTTATGCAAATAGGTTCTTATCAGCTTAAAAATAACCTGATTCTTGCGCCAATGGCGGGCGTGAGTGATGCGCCTTTTCGAGAAATTTGCGCTGAATTTGGTGCAGGCCTGACCGTGTCTGAGATGGTGGCATCAAATCCTATGCTACGCAATAACACAGGCACGTTACTTCGCGCTAAACACGGTGAAAATAATGGTGTGCGGTCTGTGCAAATTTTAGGGACGAATCCCAAAGATTTAGCGCAAGCGGCGAAAATAAATGTGCAAAATGGCGCACAAATTATTGATATCAATATGGGATGTCCGGCGAAAAAAGTCTGCTCGGTAGCGGCTGGTTCTGCTTTACTGCGCGATGAAACACTGGTTAAACAGATTCTTGATGCGGTTGTCCTTGCTGTCGATGTTCCCGTGACCCTTAAAATTCGCACTGGCTGGGACAAAGACAGCCGTAATGCAATCAGGATCGCAAAGATTGCGGAAGATTCAGGTATTTCGGCACTGACTATTCATGGACGAACTCGCGCATGTAAATTTGAAGGCGTTGCTGAATACGATACCATTAAACAAGTGAAGCAAGCGGTAAGTATTCCCATTATCGCCAATGGTGATATTGATACCCCAGAAAAAGCCCATTTTGTTTTAGAAGAAACGGGTGCAGACGCTATTATGATTGGGCGAGCAGCACAGGGAAACCCTTGGCTGTTTGCGCAAGTGTCACATTTTCTCAATAGTGGCGAATTGCTTGAAAAACCCTCAATGAATGACATTCATGATGTTTTAATGATCCATTTAGAAAAACTGTATTCGTTTTATGGTACGGGAACCGGTGTCCGTCTTGCAAGAAAGCATATAAGTTGGTATTTTCGCGCACTTCAAAGTGTGGACAGTGCGCTCAAGTCGCAGATTAATCAGACGCTTGAACCAAAAGAACAATTGAGATTAGTCGCGTTGGCGATGGGGATAATAGATAGTTAGCACAACGTCCCAATGATTAATCATTTATTAGGTTTTCATGTCACCCAAATAATTGATTTACCGTTAGTAGATTGATTAAATTGAATACTTATTTTCCATCTACGCGATAATTTTATAAAATTTGCTACTAATTTCCTTGGTTTCATGTTTTTGATTCAAAGAGATTATGTGGTTGCTCGGCTTTATAACGT
>CAINHP010000179.1 GCA_903848905.1 uncultured Pseudomonadota bacterium | reverse complement strand
TTTATAAGCAAAAATATCGGTGGTAATTTCAATTAAATAAGAACTCAGCTCACCTTGATTCCATTTTTTGAAAACATCATATAATTCGTCGTGACTTAAGCCTAAGCCTTCAGATAAAAGTTGGTACGCTTCACAAATAAGCTGCATATCCCCATATTCAATGCCATTGTGAACCATTTTAACATAGTGACCTGCGCCATTATCACCGACCCAATGACAGCAAGGCTCACCGTCGACTTTTGCACTGATCGCTTGGAAAATGGGTTTAACGGTTTTCCATGCTGCAAAATTACCACCGGGCATCATAGAGGCGCCATAATGAGCGCCATGCTCACCACCAGAAACACCCATACCAATAAAATTCAATCCTTTTTCATTTAACCGTGCAACGCGACGATTCGTATCGGTAAACAGCGAATTACCACCGTCAACAATAATATCACCTTCAGAGAGCAGCGGAATGAGTTGATCAATATAGAAATCAACGACATCACCCGCACGAACCATCATAAATACCACACGTGGTGTTTGAAGATTATCAACAAGTTCTTTTAAGGAATGCGTGCTTACAATATGCAAGTTTTGAGGATCTTCGATGTGTTCTACTTCGGCTTGTGTTGCTGAAAAATCATCGGCAACACCTTCAACATATTCATATACAGCTACTTTAAAACCATGATCTCGAATGTTCATGGCTAAATTTTTACCCATTACCGCAAGCCCAATTAAACCTAAATCTGCTATCATTTTTTCGCCTTTTGAAGAGTGGATGTAACGCGGAAATTTTAACACGTTCTTTGCAATTAATAGGGAGTTGTTTTTTTCGTATTGATGATACTTAAAGGTTGAGTAGGTTAAATTTGCTTGAATGAAGATAAACAATTGAGCGGTATGTGCTTTCCTTGAAACCGCTAATTCTTATGCCTAATACAACGGTGTCAAAGGCGATTTAGTTATTGCATCCTGAAAAGATCAAACGCATAAAAAAAGGGGTTCAATTATTGAACCCCTTTTCGTTTGTATAACTACGTAAATTTATGCGTAAATACTTAACAAACCATTAGTTCCATTTGGACTGATCACTTGACCATTTTCAAATTCATCCACTGTTTCATTTGTTGTGCTTGATGCAATGATATTGCCTTCAGCATCCACTTCGGGTGCATTTTGACGATTACCTTGACCATTTGACATATCTGCTGCCGCTTGGGCAAATGCAGAGCGTCCAGAATCGCTATTTGATGATGATTGCTGAGACACACTTACATCAGCCAAATTAACCTGTTGTGCGCTCAACATTTCACGCAATTTCGGTAAAGAGGCTTCGAGCGCATCACGCACGACACTATTTTGTGCTGTAAACGCGATGGTGGCTTGATCTTGATTCATATCAATACGGACTGTAATGGGTCCCATGTGCTCAGGATTCATCCTTATTTCAGCACTTGAAATGCCGCGACTATTCATCCAAACAATACGCTCACCTAAATCTTCATTCCATTGCGGATGTGAAAGCGGTCTAGTCAATGGCGCTACATCCGCTGATTTGACATCTTGCGCTAATTTATTGACAACATTGTTCAACGCTTGCGGTGTTGCTTTATCAGCACTTGACACGCTAATCACATCTGTTTTTTCAGCGTTTAATAGGCTAACGAAAGATTTTGCATCAATGTTTTGTTTACTCTCAATGGATTGATTTAATGACGCATCATTATTCAAACTTGAATTTTGCGGTGTATTTGAACTATTGTTACCATTACCCGCATCACCACTGTTATTACGATTAGCAACAGCATCCATCAATAATGTTTTAGCGGATGTTAATGTGGTGACTCTTTCATTCGTACTTGAATTATCACTGCCTTTATTAAAAGTTTGATCAGAGTCTGTTTGTTCAGAAGGTACATCCTGAGCAACCACTTGTGGCGTTACTGTTTGCATTGCTACCAATGTATCAGGCACTAACGTTGGATCAACAGCTGTTTGCTGTGCATTTTGATCATTAATGACGATTGACGAATCCGTCGTTTGCGCATCAACAAGTAAAGGTGTTGCAATAGTCGTTTCTGACGAAACCACTAAATCTCCTCCAGTTAAATTCGCAGAATCGATTGAAACTTGTGCTTTAGCTACTTTTGGCGATGTTTCTATTTGCTGATTTTGAGCCACATTATTTGACGCATTTTGCACAGTTCGCTGCGCAACTGCCGCATCTGATAATGCTGTCTGTGTGGATTGAGCGACAGTCGACTGATTCAAATTAGCTTCTTGCGTTGAAACTGATAATGTTGAGTTTTGTGTTAATACAACTGACTGTTGAACTTGTGTTTGCTTAGTCGTTGCGTTTGCTAAATTGACTGACGGTGAAGTTGTCCCTTGAGCAAGGCTTGCTGAAGGTGTTTCTGTTGCAATTTGCTTTGCAAGTGCTTGCTGTGATGCAAGTGATAAGCTATCTGACTGTACGGTACTTTGTTCAGATGTAAGTGTGCTATTTTGCTGCGTTTTAACCGTTTGCGTTTCTACTTGTGCATCGGAATTTTGCTGAGCTACGTATTGATTTTGTAATGCGACAGCTTCTACATTATTCTGATTCTGCAATAAAACAGCAGATTGAGCTGAGTTTTGAGTTGCAGTTGTATTCAAGCTAACGTTTTGTTGGCTAGTAATATTGATCGACTCTAACACAAGTAATGCAGTGCTCGTTGCTTCTTGAGTTTGAGGAGTTGAAGCGGTTGCAATTTGTACAGGCGTAATTTGTTTAGCCAAAATATCAGCTGGCGTGGTGACTTGTGTTGGTGTAACTGCTTGATTAACGGTTTGATTAACGGTTTGATTAACGGTTTGCTCCGTTAATGTGGTCGATAAATTCATGTTTGGCAACTGAATTGATTGTCCCGCAGTCAATGTATCGCCTAATTTCGTCCCAGAAGCGATGA
>CAINHP010000178.1 GCA_903848905.1 uncultured Pseudomonadota bacterium | reverse complement strand
GTCATTGCTTGACCTGCGTTTTCAACGCGGGGAATTGCGGGCATAGGGGTATGCAGAAGGATACTTTTATCTCTCGCAATAAAATAAGCATCAAGTAAGTTCACATCTATTTCAGGTAGAACGCTTAAAACTTCACGTGAAGCTACTGTATAGTCCAACTCAGTTTGTCCGGCAGCGTAAACAGTGAAAAGGGGTTGCATCCAATTAAGTATCTCGCTATTCATGCCCCGCACCATTTGCAACTCTTCCATAGAACGAAAAGGTTTGTTGCGCGGTGCATAATGCAGTTTTGCTGCACGATAGGCTTCTTTTTCCGCGCCAAAGGGACGCGTATCATCGTCTGCATCTCGCCAATCTAAAATAGCATTTTCTAAATTCAACTGCGCTTGTTTATCAAGAGGGGCGTATTGCAATACATGATGAAGCAAACTAACGGGGGCACTGTTAAGATCAATTTTTCCTGCTTGAGACTGTATTTGAATCCGCATTATGGAATGTGGATAGTGGATTTCATAAACGCTCCCATCGACGCGCCAGCGTTTGTTTTCGTCGTCATGAAACAACATAGCTTGCGCAAGTGCGATGCCTGCTTGCGCCTCTGCTTGCGCCTCTGCGTGTGCGCGAATGCCACTCACTCCGGCGGATTCGCGTCGCATTGTCAGTGCAAAACTTCCTGCCATCAGCATTAAGATGCTCAATATCCAAAGGACAAGTACGAGCGCTACGCCACGTTGTTTCATTGCGTCGTATCCATGGAGTCGGGCGTGTCGTCAATAGGCACGCTATCCAAGTCAATATTGCTATACGTATTGTCGACGCGTAAAGCCACAATCATGTCTGGCGTGTAGCGACCATCTGCAAGTTCAAGAGAGATTTTGACTAAACGTGGTTGGAGTTCTTTATTTAACCATTCCGTTTGCCATTGATATTCTCCTGTTTCGTCGTTTAAACCAAAATAGGCGAGTTCAAATTGTTTGACACCTGAAATCAATTCAACTTCATCTTCAAACGCGGTTTCGTTTTCAGCTAAGGGAAAAAACGGCTTGACTGAAACGGTGACGGTTTTTTTTTTGTGAATGTCTTTGAGTGCAACGTTAAATAATTGTAAGCCGCTACGCTCTGCGCTAGCAGGAAAAGCCCCGACAAATTGCACAGATTTTTTTTTACCTTGAAAGGCAAAAATGCGTTCTTTTTCGGGATCAAAATCATTCCATTGTGGCAGTGCATGAGCGAGATGATGGCTGAAAAATTGTTGCACCACGGCAATTTCATTAATATCAGCTATTTTTTCTTCGCCTTGCTGCCAACTTTTGGCACCGATATGTAAACTGCTAAAAAGTAATACCATCATCAAGCTCAAAAGCGACATAGCAATTAACACTTCAATGAGTGTGAACCCGCGCGTGTTATTCATCTTTGGTGGCTAATTTTAAAGTGGTCAGTTTTACGATACGATCGTGGGTTTTAATGTCTTCTCCCCATCTAACGTGCGCCGTCACCTCAAATAATGTAACGGGTAAATCGCGTAAATCAAGTTCGGGTGATGAAAATGTTTTAGGTGAAACCGTGACTCGCCAGTGATAAAAATTATTTTCACTTCCTGTGATTTCACCCGCCTTTAGCGGTGATTCATTACCTGTTTTATCCAGTAAATTTTTAGCAATTTGGACGGCCGTAGTGTAGTCGCCAGTTACTTGTGCGGTTGTAATGCCGGTTGAGAAAATTTTTAAAATAATTCCCAAGGAAACAGTCAAAATTGAAAATGCGACGAGAATTTCCAGTAATGAAAATCCTTTATGCTTATTGCGCAAGCGTAACATGGCCCGTTAGCCAATTAATGTTGATTTCTTGCGTGTAGGCGTGACTCTCTAAAAGAATACGCCCACCCGTTGACGAGCCATCGGGAAAGAATCGAAGTTGCGCAACGCCATCATCTAAGTCTTCTTTTGCTGTTTTTACGGTGACATCAATATCTTCAGCGATGGCGTATGACTTTTCTTGATCTGCGAGTTGATACGTATTGTTTTTTAAATTGAGCGCAAGCGTTTTTTGCTTTTGCGATAACATCGCTTGACTGCGAACATAACGCAAACCAGAAACAATATCACGCGCAGCTGCTTTAAGCGCTAAAGTGTCATTGCCTGAAGAAAAGTTGATGGCAATGGCACTGTAACCCAGTACCATAATGCTCAATACAATCAATAATTCAAGCAGCGTAAAACCTGCGTTTAAGCGCATTTATTCCCAGTTATTAATGTCTTGATCCTCACCTTCACCGCCTTCTTTATCGTCTGCGCCGTAAGTGAATAGATCAAATTTTCCGTGTGTTCCTGGTGACACATAATGATATTCATTTTGCCAAGGATCGAGCGGAGTTTTAGCTTTGCGCAAATAGGGCCCGTTCCAGCGTTTTGAGCCTTCTGGGGCTTCAATTAAGGCTTGCAAACCTTGATCACTGGTAGGATATTTTCCCATATCAAGTTTGTACATATCGAGGGCAGCAGAAAAATCTTCTACTTGTACTTTTGCCGCTTTCGTTTTGGATTCACCCAAATGTTTCATCACTTGAGGGCCTACAATCCCTGCAAGCATCGCAATGATACCTAAAACGACAAGTAATTCT
>CAINHP010000177.1 GCA_903848905.1 uncultured Pseudomonadota bacterium | reverse complement strand
TCATTATTGCGTCTCGCCGTTTCAACATCTAACCTAGCATGCTCTAATTTTTCTTTAATTGCAGCACTACCTTGCAATGCGGATTTTTCAGCTTTCCAGATTTCTTCTAAATCCGAATATTCTTTTTCTAAAGCACCAATTTCTTGTTCAAGAATATGTAAACGTTTTTTGGATGCGGCATCTTTTTCTTTTTTGAGCGCAACTTGTTCGATTTTAAGTTGAATTAAGCGTCGATGCAGTTTATCCATCACTTCGGGCTTAGAATCAATTTCCATGCGAATACGACTTGCCGCCTCATCAATTAAATCAATGGCTTTATCGGGCAATTGACGATCTGAAATATAACGATAAGAAAGCGTAGCCGCTGCGACAATGGCCGGATCGGTAATATCAACGCCATGATGTACTTCGTATTTTTCTTTGAGTCCACGCAAAATAGCAATCGTATCTTCAACGCTAGGCTCATCGACTAAGACTTTTTGAAAACGACGCTCAAGTGCCGCATCTTTTTCAATGTATTTACGATATTCATCTAAGGTTGTCGCACCCACGCAATGCAAATCCCCTCTTGCGAGCGCAGGCTTTAACATATTTCCGGCATCCATCGCGCCATCAGCTTTCCCCGCGCCAACCATCGTATGCAACTCATCAATGAACAATATGACTTGCCCTTCTTGCTTAGCTAAGTCATTTAAAACCGCTTTTAAACGCTCTTCAAATTCACCACGAAATTTTGCGCCGGCAATCAACGCTGCCATATCCAGAGATAAAACTTGTTTATTCTTCATTCCCTCTGGCACTTCACCGTTAACAATACGTTGTGCTAAACCTTCAACAATCGCACTTTTACCTACACCGGGTTGCCCAATGAGAACAGGATTATTTTTTGTGCGGCGTTGCAATACTTGAATAGTCCGACGAATTTCATCGTCCCGCCCAATGACAGGATCGAGTTTACCTTGCATCGCACGCTGCGTTAAATTGACTGTATATTTATTTAACGCTTGGCGTTGATCTTCCGCATTAGCATCATTCACTGCTTCCCCTCCACGCAATTTTTCAATAGCATTTTGAAGTAGCATTTTATTAATGCCAAATTTTTTGAATATGTCTGTTAATGAACATTTTTCTTCTACAATGGCCAGTAAAAACAATTCACTTGAAATGAATGTATCGCTGCGTTTTTGAGCCAGTTTGTCGGTAATATTAAGCAAACGATCAAGTTCATTAGATACACGTACATCACCGCCCGTTCCGCTAACACTTGCCAAACGATTCAATGCAGCAAGCAATTCAACACGCAAACCAGGTACATTGATACCACTCTGCGCAAGTAAGGGCTTAATACTGCCACTTTCTTGATTAACTAACGCTAAAAGTAAATGCGCAGGTTCAATAAATTGATGATCTTTTCCTAATGCCACGCTTTGCGCATCTGCAATCGCTTCATGAAATTTACTAGTTAATTTATCTGTTCTCATTATTGAATTTCCCTTTAGATTTTAAAGAAATGAAGTTATTTCAATAGTGGTGATAGAAAACCAGATTTCAAGTAAGTGAACACCCTATATGACGTGTAACTTTGTATATAAGGTCATTAACCAGCGCGAATCATCCGAAAATTTAATCAATGCACGCTCGGTTTTGCCTTCGCCTTCCATTTTCAAAATGATACCAGCCCCAAAACTTTCATGTTCTACGCGCTGACCTAGGCGGTAACTACTATTACTTTGCATCTCTTTTGGCAGATTCGTTATCGAAAAACTTGTCGATTTTGCCGTAATTGGACGCGATACCTCCCGTTTTGGCCGCACTTCTTCAAGAAGTTCTGCCGGCAACTCACGGAGAAAACGTGATTTACTCGCGGGTGTTTCACGTCCGTATAAAAGTCGTTTTTCAGCGTGCGTGATATACAGTTTTTCCCGTGCGCGCGTGATTCCCACGTAACATAAACGCCTCTCTTCTTCTAATTTTCCCGCATCATAAATAGATTGCTGAGAAGGAAACAGTCCATCTTCAAGTCCAACCAAAAATACTAAGCGAAACTCCAAGCCTTTTGCCGTATGCAATGTCATTAATTGCACACAATCATCAAATTCGTTAGCTTGTGATTCAGCCGACTCCAATGCAGCGTGACTTAAAAATTCAGATAACTCCGAAATATCCGCATCGCCATTCACATCAATTTTGAATAAATTTGCCGCATTGACAAGCTCTTTTAAGTTTTCAATTTTTTCAGCACTTTTTTCAACTTTATCTTGCCCATAAAAAGCCATTAAACCGCTATTTTCAATGACAATTTGAACCTTTTCACCTAGCGGTAACTCGGCTGTTTTTGCAGCTAATTGTTCAATCAAATCCAAAAAGTAAAATAGTGCATTTCCAGCACGATTAGGCAATAATTTTTGATGAATTAAAAACTGAGCCGCCATCCATAATGATATCTGCTGTGAATTCGCTAGCTGACGAAGTTCATCAATCGTTTTCAAACCAATGCCGCGCGTAGGCGTATTCACCACGCGATCAAATGACGCATCGTCATGTCGATTAGCCAGCAAACGCAAATAGGCGAGTGCATTTTTAATTTCAGCGCGATCAAAAAATCGCAAACCTCCATATACGCGGTAAGGCGTTTTAGTCAGCATAAGCTGTTCTTCAAATTGACGTGATTGCGCATTTGAGCGATATAAAATCGCTACATCAACACGTTTATTGCCATCTTCAACCCACGAACGAATGCGATCAACGACATATTTTGCTTCATCAACATCACTAAATGCCCCATAAACGCTAATTTTTTCACCGTCCGGCAAATCCGTCCACAATTCTTTGCCCAGACGACTTTTGTTATTTGCAATAATATGATTTGCCGCTTTTAAAATCGCACCACTTGATCGATAATTTTGTTCTAATTTAATTGTTTGATGTGTTGGGTAGTGATCTTTAAAATTATAAATATTTTCAATTTTTGCTCCACGCCAACCATAAATAGCTTGATCGTCATCTCCAACCACAAAAATATTGTCACGATTTGGACTTAACAGTGTTAGCCACGCATATTGCAAATGATTGGTATCTTGAAATTCATCAACATGAATTTGGCTAAAGCGTTGCTGGTATTGCTGCAATATATTGTCGTTATCTCGAAATAGCTCATAGACTCGAAGCAATAGCTCTGAAAAATCCACCACACCTGAACGCTCACAAGAGGCTTCATATTCTTGATAAATGCGCAGAAAACGTCGTGTGTTTTTATCTTCATTTCCAACCAAATGAAAACTCCGCAACGCAGCATCTTTCTTCTCATTAATAAACCATTGAACTTCTTTAGCCGGCAATTCTTTATCATCAATTTTTAAATCCGCTAAAATGCGTTTAATTAAGCGTTGTTGATCGCTTGAATCAAGAACCTGGAAGTCCTTAGGTAAACGCGCTTGCTCTGCGTGACGGCGAAGCAAACGATGCGCAATACCATGAAATGTTCCTATCCACATCGAACTCGCACTACTATCCAGTAAATTTTCAACACGGCCCCGCATTTCATTTGCGGCTTTATTGGTAAAGGTAACCGCGAGAATGCTTTGTGGAGAAAGCCCATTGACTTGTATTTGCCAAACAATTCGATGGACTAAGACGCGGGTTTTACCGCTGCCAGCACCTGCTAGAATAAGCATAGCTTGAGAAGGAGCCGTAACGGCTTCACGTTGCGCATCGTTGAGTGGAGCAATGATTGAGGTAATATCCATAATTTTATCGCTTGCAGATTTTTAACAGCTGTGTATAGTTTGAAGGTAAACACGGCCAACAATGGTTGACGTGTTTTTTATGACATCATTATACAGAGAAGGTTTTTTAAAATGAGTTTTGATTATAAACGTTTGTTTAAATTCGAATTGAACTTAGACGAAACAAAAAAGAAATATCGCTTATATGCAGGAGCGGCGACGCTTGTCACTTCACTCATCACGGCAAGCATTCCGCTTTTAATCATTGGCTTAGTGCTTGCATCAACTGGTTACGCAGGCTGGTGCCCGCTTTGCTCTGCGATTGAAAAATAAGATTTTTCATTCTCACGTGCATTGTTTCCAAACTAAAGCAATGCACGTGATACCTAATTTTCATCTCATTCCAATTACAATTCTGTGACAACTGTTTACCCTATTCCTGAAAATCACCCTCAACGCTTTGTGCTACACAATGAAGTTCACGCACGATCGTCACTAATCCTTGGTTTACCGCTACGAGCAACGCATTTAGCCTTGTCGCGCTCAAGCGAAGAAAAAATTCATGAACGCGTGCATTTAGGACAGCTCTGCGAGCGATTCGGCGTTGCTCCACCTGCAAACGATGCCGATCATTTCAGTGCCACCTTTGATTCTTTTCAACTAAGATGGGAACAGCACGGCGAGTTTAGTACCTATACTTTTTATGTTCAAGGCGTCGAAGAAAAGCCATTTTCATCCCCGGCATTAAAAAAAGTGCCTGTTGATTGGCTAACGACTCTAACTGGAACAATTTTAATAGCGGCGCATGCAACAATTCTACCTGCAACGAACACCCTAAACACAGTAGCAAATCTAACCGATATTTCACCGCATTTTGCCAACAATCCTATAATTGGATCAACCGTTACTGGTGGCGCTGCAAATGTCTTTACGGATTTTCGTATTCATGTCGATGGTTTTAGCCGTTTTTTAATCGTAGATCAAAATTTACGTACAGAACAAGGCGCAAGATTGCTACATCGTTTGTTTGAAATTGAAGTTTATCGAGTCCTTGCCCTACTCGCTTTTCCTATCGCAAGAAAACTCAATCCTGAACTCAAAAAAGCAGACAAACAACTTTATACTATTACCAATGCAATGACGCAATCCGCAGGCAATGATACAAAACTGCTCGATGAACTCACCGTACTTGCAGCCGAAATTGAAAACCATGTATCAAGTAATCATCTACGTTTTGCTGCAGCAGATGCATATTATAATTTGGTGGAACGACGGCTTATGGATTTACGAGAAGTCCGTATTCAAGGCATACAAACCATTGGTGAATTTATGAATCGTCGTTTAGAACCCGCTGTAAATACCTGTCGCTCAACGTCAAACCGATTTCGATCACTCTCTGAACGCGTTGGTAATGCCAGTCAATTACTCCGTACACGTGTAGACATTATTATTGAAAGACAAAATCAGAGCTTACTTTCATCAATGAATTTACGCGCAAAAATGCAACTGCGTATGCAACAAATGGTTGAAGGAATTTCAATTGTTGCCATTACTTACTACACCGCAAGTTTAATTCGTGCGATGGCACAAACACTTCAATCATTAGGGTGGCATATTGAACCCGAAATGATTGAAGGCGCAAGCGTCCCCTTTATCTTAATTGGGATTGGACTCGGTTTTAAACGCGTTCACCATATTATTAAAACAACGACCGATGCATCTTGAAAAATATTAAGTGAAAACTTTTTTTCTCAAACATTGCCCTTATAATGTAGTTTACTTAACACAGAATTCATCATTCTATTTTTAATTTATTTAAAATAGAGATTCCATCCTTTTCATTTTAATTATTTATCATTTAAATCAATGGCAACTAAAGAAGATTTTTATAAATTACTAAACGTCGAGCGAAATGCAAGCGACGCTGAAATTAAAAAAAGTTATCGCAGCTTAGCGATGAAACATCATCCGGATCGCAACGTTGATAATCCAGAAGCCGCTGAAGAAAAATTCAAACAAATTAAAGAAGCGTACGAAATCTTATCTGACCCTAAAAAACGTTCCGCTTATGATCAATTTGGTCACGCGGGTGTTGATTCCTCTATGGGTGGTCGTGGAGGCGCAGGTGCAGGTGATTTTGGCGATATTTTCGGTGATATTTTCGGCAATAACTTCGGTGATATGTTCGGTCGACGTGGAGGTGGCGGTGGCGGTTCACAAAGCGGCCAACGTGGATCCGATTTACGATACAACTTAGAAATAACACTCGAAGAAGCGTGCGCAGGCACAGAACAAAAAATTCGCATCCCCGTTTATATTACATGTGATGATTGCTCAGGATCAGGTGCAAAAAAAGGTTCCTCACCAGTGACTTGCACAATGTGTCATGGCCACGGTCAAGTAAGAATGCAACAAGGGTTTTTTACAGTTCAACAAACCTGTCCAACTTGTCGTGGTGCAGGAAAACAAATTAAGGATCCTTGTGGCAAATGCCAAGGACAAGGTCGCGTTAGAGACGAAAAGACGCTATCAGCAAAGATTCCAGCTGGCGTGGATACGGGTGATAGAATACGTCTTTCTGGTGAAGGCGAAGCGGGACAACTTGGTGCCCCATCAGGTGATTTGTACATTGAAATTCACGTTAAGACACATTCCATTTTTAGTCGTGATGGTGCAAATTTATCCTGTGAAGTTCCAATTAGCTTTGTAACAGCCTTTATCGGTGGTGAAATTGAAGTCCCGACGCTTGATGGAAAAGTTTTGTTAAAAATTCCTGCAGAAACTCAAACAGGAAAATCATTTCGCTTACGTGGCAAAGGTGTAAAACCTGTCCGTGGTGGAGCTGTAGGTGATTTAATCTGCAAAGTTCAAATCGAAACACCTGTTAACTTAACATCAGAGCAAAAAGAATTAGTGAAAAACTTAGGTGAATCACTCTCAAACAGTGGAAAGCATCACAGCCCACAAGAGTCATCATGGCTCGATTCTTTAAAACATTTTTTCACTAAAGGATAAGCATTAATGACAAGAATTGCAGTAGTCGGTGCCACCGGACGAATGGGTTTGAGCTTAATAAAAGCAGCAACCCTTAATAGTGAAACTCAATTAACCACTGCTATCGCGCGTTCAGGACACGAATCAATTGGCAGAGATGCTGGAGAGTTAGCTGGATGTGCAAAATTAAATGTTCCAATAAATGAAAATCTAGAATCAATGATAAATGAATTCGATATTCTAATCGATTTTACGCGTCCCGATATCTCAATGGATTATATTGAAATTTGTCGTAAAGCAAATAAGAAAATTATCATTGGAACAACAGGTTATAGTGAAGAACAAAAAGCAAAAATAGCAGATATCGCTAAAGAGATTGCTATTGTACTTGCTCCCAATATGAGTGTTGGCGTCAATTTGTCCCTTAAGTTACTTGAAATAACAGCTAAAGTCATGGGTGATTACACGGACATTGAAGTAATAGAATCTCATCATCGCTATAAGGTAGATGCTCCGTCAGGGACAGCTCTTAGAATGGGAGAAGTGATTGCCAGAACATTAGGGCGAGATCTAGAATCTTGTGCAATTTATGGAAGAGAAGGTAATACAGGCGAAAGAAATCCTAAAACGATTGGATTTTCAACAATTCGTGCTGGGGATATAGTTGGCGAACATACTGTCATGTTCGCTGACGAGGGAGAAAGACTCGAAATCACACATAAAGCAACCAGCCGAATGACTTTTGCAAATGGCGCAATAAGAGCAGCATTATGGGTAGAATCAAAGAATACTGGCTTATATGATATGCAAGATGTATTAAATTTAAGATAAAAAAAACAGTAAAAAAAAACGCCTTTAAAGGCGTTTTTTTGGAAATAATTTTAAACTAACTATTCAACTCTATCAACAAGCTCAACATAAGCCATTGGAGCATTATCACCAGTTCTAAAGCCACATTTCATAATACGTAAATAGCCACCTGCTCTATTCTTGTAACGAGGGCCTAATTCGTTAAATAATTTAGTAACCATATCGCGGTCACGCAAACGAGCAAAAGCTAAACGTCTTTTAGCTACGCTATCTTCTTTTGATAGAGTAATTAGAGGTTCAGCATAACTTCTAAGTTCTTTTGCTTTTGGCAAAGTGGTTCTAATTAATTCATGTTTAAACAATGAATTCGTCATGTTACTAAATAGTGCTTTGCGGTGACTGCTATTTATATTAAGTTGTCTACCGGATTTACGATGTCTCATATTAAGATTAACCTAAAATTTAATGTGATATGGGCTGACTATGTTCAGCTAACCCATCGGGCGGCCAACTATCAAGGCGCATTCCCAAAGACAACCCTTTCAACGCTAGAATATCTTTAATTTCAGTTAAAGATTTTCTACCAAGATTAGGTGTTTTTAATAATTCAACCTCTGTGCGTTGAATCAAATCACCGATATAAAAAATATTTTCGGCTTTCAAACAGTTTGCTGAACGAACCGTCAACTCAAGGTCATCTACGGGGCGCAGCAACACAGGATCTATAGTTTCATCTGGAGATGAATATTCTACTCTAGGCTGTTCACTGACTTTCTCGAAATCAACAAATACTGAAAGTTGATCATGAATAATAGTTGCAGCTAATTTGATAGTCTTCTCTGGATCAACAGTACCATTAGTCTCTAAGTCGATAATAAGCTTATCTAAATTTGTACGTTGTTCAACACGAGTACTTTCAACTTGATAGGCAACACGCACAACAGGACTAAAAGAAGCATCTAAATGTAATGTGCCAACTGGGTAATTTGCTTCAGAATTTAACTTCCGCAAACTTGCAGGCTCGTATCCTCTACCACGGCTAACTTTAATTTTTACATTTAAAGCACCTGAATGCGTCAAATTTGCAATCACTAAATTTGTGTTCAAAATTTGAACGCCAGAAGGGATTTTTATATCAGCAGCAGTAACAATACCTGCACCACTTTTGTTAAGTGTCAACTCAGCTTCATCTTTGTAATCGTCAACAACTATTGCAAGCTTTTTGAAGTTTAGCAATATGTCAATAACGTCTTCATGAACACCTTCAATTGCAGTGTACTCGTGAAGTACACCTTCTATTTCCACAGAAGTTACTGCACACCCTGGAATTGTTGACAAGAGAACACGTCTTAACGCATTCCCCAAAGAATGTCCAAACCCACGCTCTAGAGGCTCTATAACGATTCTTGAGTGATTTGGTGACTCACTTTCAACCTCAACCAACTTAGGTTTAAGCAAATTAGGGATAGAACTAAGCATTTGTATTCCTCGGAACCATCATTATTTAGAGTAAAGTTCCACAACAAGTTGTTCGTTAATGTCAGTACCTAAATCAACTCTATCAGGCAAGCTAACAAACGTCCCAGTCATTTCTTTTGGATTAACACTAACCCAAGCAGGAAAATTGTATTGTTCAGTAACAGCTAAAGCATCAATAATACGTTGTTGCTTTTTAGCTTTTTCTCTTACAGATAAAACATCACCAGGAGCAACCTGATAAGATGGTACGTTAATGAGCGAACCATTTACCTGAATTGATTTATGTGATACAAGTTGACGAGCTTCAGCACGAGTACTTGCAAAACCCATTCGGTATACAACATTATCAAGTCTTGATTCAAGTAAGTTTAACAAATTTTCACCTGTTGCACCTTTCTTTAAATCAGCTGACTTATAATAATTTCTAAATTGTTTTTCAAGCACACCATAAATTCGACGTAATCGTTGCTTTGCACGCAACTGAGTAGCGTAATCTGAATTTCTGGCGCGTTTTGTGCCGTGTTGACCTGGTCTTTGATCTAATTTACATTTATTTTCGAGAGACTTGCCTCTGCTTTTTAAAAATAAATCAGTTCCTTCTCTTCGACTCAACTTACAAGTAGGTCCTAGATATCTTGCCATGGTTATTAGTACTCCAGTTCCGCTACACGCGGCGTTTTTTAGGTGGACGGCAACCGTTATGCGGAATTGGCGTCACATCAATAATATTGTTAATTTTAAAGCCCAGATTATTCAATGAACGTACAGCAGATTCACGACCTGGACCTGGCCCCTTAATTAACACATCAAGATTTTTCATTCCATACTCTTGTGCAACAGCACCTGCTTTTTCAGCAGCAACCTGCGCAGCAAATGGCGTACTTTTTCGTGAACCACGAAACCCTGAACCACCTGAAGTAGCCCAAGATAGAGCATTACCTTTTCTGTCGGTAATAGTTATGATTGTGTTGTTAAACGAAGCATGGACGTGTGCGACACCATCTGCAACTTCTTTTTTAATACGTTTTCTTGAACGATTTTGACTAGCCATTAGTTCAGACTCTTAAAGTAGTGCTTATTTTTTAATTGGTTTACGAGGACCTTTACGAGTACGCGCGTTCGTTCTTGTGCGCTGACCTCTTAAAGGCAAACCTCTGCGGTGTCTTATTCCACGGTAGCAACCAAGATCCATCAAACGCTTAATATTCATTGAAACTTCGCGTCGAAGATCACCTTCAACTGTCATTTTAGCAATGACATTACGAATAGCTTCTATTTTATCTTCAGCTAAATCTTTGAGTTTTACCGAAGGTAACACACCAACTTCGCTGCAAATATCACTTGCAGTCTTGCGACCTATACCGTAAATCGCAGTTAATGCGATAACCGCGTGCTTATGGTCTGGTACATTTATCCCAGCAATACGTGCCATTTAGATACTCCCCTGAGTATGGCTTCTAAAGTAAAGTATATGATTATAACATATCACAATGATTGAGCAATTTAAAAATTACCCTTGGCGTTGTTTGTGTCTTCCGTCTTCACAAATAACTCTAACAACACCATTTCTTTTTACTACTTTGCATTTTCTGCAAATCACTTTTACAGATGCGCGAACTTTCATAGAATCTCCAAGACCCTTTATATTTATTACAATTTATTATTTTAACATCGAATTACTTTTTTAAATTAGCTTTTTTCATTAAACCTTCATATTGTTGTGACATAATATGTGTTTGCATTTGGGATATAAAGTCCATAACAACTACAACAATAATAAGTAATGACGTTCCGCCAAAGTAAAATGGAACATTCCAATAAACAATCAAAAACTCTGGGAGCAAACACACCAAGGTGATATAAAAAGCACCAATCAAAGTAAGCCTTGTCATGACTTTATCAATGTAAAGACTCGTCTGAATACCAGGTCTAATCCCAGGCAAGAAAGCACCAGATTTCTTTAAGTTTTCAGCGGTTTCTTTCGAGTTAAAAACTAATGCCGTGTAGAAAAAACAGAAGAAAACAATGGCTAAAGCGTAAAATATTACGTAAACAGGCTGCCCCGGAGAAAGTAGTGTTGCAATATCTTGCAACCAACCAAATCCTTCACTTTTACCAAACCAACCTGCAATAGTTGCAGGAAAAAGAATGATACTAGATGCAAAGATAGGAGGTATAACACCAGCCATATTTAATTTTAATGGCAAAAAACTACTTTGACCAGAATACGATTTACGGCCTTGTTGGCGCTTAGGATAATTAATTAGAATCCGTCTCTGCCCCCGTTCAACAAAAACAACCAACATGGTAACTGAAATTGAAATCAGGAAAAGCAATACTATAAATGCACTACTCATTTCACCTGTTCTTACAAGTTCGAACGTACTACCAATCGCTTTTGGAAGTCCCGATACGATACCTGCAAAAATAATCATCGAAATACCATTACCTATACCACGCTCAGTTACTTGCTCGCCAAGCCACATAAGAAAAATGGTACCTGTTACAAGCGTTACAGTTGTAATAGCGACAAAGGAAATTCCTGGATTCAGAACAACTGACAAACCACCAGCTGTTTGATTTTGCAAAGCTAAAGATATACCAATAGCTTGAAAAGTAGCCAAAACCACAGTTCCATAACGAGTAAACTGAGAAATTTTGCGCCTTCCCAATTCACCATCCTTCTTCAATTGTTCCATCGACGGTATAACAACTGTCATCAACTGCATGATAATTGAGGCTGAAATGTAAGGCATAATACCCAGCGCAAACAAACTCAACCTCATCAAGGCACCACCTGAGAACATGTTGAACATATCCAAAATAGAACCACTTTGCTGTTCAAACATCGCAGCCAAGGCTTTAGGATCAATACCAGGCACTGGAATATGCGCTCCAATGCGATAAACAACAAACGCTCCTAAAACAAAAAGCAACCTTGCTTTTAACTCAGAGAAGTCACCTGTTCTATTTGCCATTTGCGCTCTTGATACACTCACTTAAACCTCGACTTTGCCGCCAGCAGCTTCAATAGATTCTTTAGCACCTACTGTTACCTTAATTCCTTTTACAGTCACTGCTTTAGTCAATTCACCAGACTTGATAATTCTTGCAGTTTTTGTAAAAATTGGAACAATGTTAGCATCAATTAACACTTTCAAATCAATAACATCAAAAGCTAAATTATTCAGCTCGTGCAAACGCACTTCAGAAGTGTACTTTGCTTTGTGAGACGTAAAGCCAATTTTTGGCAATCTACGTTGCAAGGGCATTTGACCACCCTCAAAACCCACTTTATGAAAACCACCACTACGTGCTTTTTGACCTTTGTGACCACGCCCGCATGTCTTACCCATTGTACATCCGATACCGCGACCTACACGTCTAGACTTTTTACGAGCACCATCAGCAGCTTTAATTGTATTTAAAAACATTAGACCTCCTCAACTTTTAGCATATAAGCTACTTTGTTGATCATCCCTCTGATTTCGGGTGTATTCAAAACGCAGACAGTTTGATTAATTTTACGTAATCCCAAACCTTTTAAACATGCGCGATGATTTGGCAACCGACCAAAACGACTTTTTGTCATTGTGACATTTAACATATTACTCATCTAATTACCTACTGATTTGTTCAACAGATAAGCCACGTTTTGCGGCAATTTGGTGAGCATTATGCATTCCAGTTAGACCGTTAATCGTAGCACGAACAACATTGATCGGGTTATTTGTCCCAATACATTTTGCCAATACATTGTGCACACCAACAACTTCAAAAACTGCGCGCATAGCGCCACCAGCAATAATACCAGTACCTTCAGATGCGGGTTGCATAAAAATCTTCGCTGCGCCAGTTGTATTAGTTACTGCATATTGCAAGGTATCACCTTTCAATTCAACTTTACGCATATTCTTCCGCGCTTGCTCTAATGACTTCTGAATAGCAATTGGAACTTCACGAGCTTTGCTCACGCCATAACCAACACGACCTTCACCATCACCAACAACTGTTAATGCAGTAAAACCAAAAACACGACCACCTTTAACAACTTTAGCAACGCGTCTAACGTTCACTAGTTTCTCTTGTAAGCCGTCAGTTGAACCTTGAGCAGGTGCTGTAGCCATAGTAATCTCCTAAAATTTCAAACCAGCTTCACGAGCTGCATCAGCTAGAGCCTTAACACATCCATGATATTTAAATCCTGAACGATCAAATGCAACTTCTTTAACACCCACTGCAAGCGCTTTCTCAGCAATTGCACGACCTACAACGGTTGCTGCAGCAATATTATTTGCTCCATTAACAATTGTTCTCAATTCAAGTTGATTAGTCGATGCGCTAGCTAAAGTAGTCGTGCCATCTCCACTGATAATCTGTGCATAAATGTGCTGTGATGTCTTATGTATTGACAATCTTGTAGCACCTAATTTTTTAATTTGACTACGCAATTTCAATGCGCGTTTCATTCTAGCTTGTTTCTTATCCATTCACGCCACCTTATTTTTTCTTAGCTTCTTTTCTAGCAACACGCTCATCTGCGTAACGCACCCCTTTACCTTTATAAGGCTCAGGTGGACGGTAAGCGCGAATCTTAGCAGCAATTTCACCTACTAGCTGCTTGTCACTACCTTTAAGAATAATTTCAGTTTGGCTTGGGGTTTCAACAGTAATACCAGAAGGAATCTGAAAATCAATTGGATGAGAAAAACCTAGAGCCAAATTCAACACATTATCTTTCGCTTGCGCTCTATAACCAACACCAACCAGTGTCAGTTTTTTCTCAAAACCAGCAGTTACGCCGATTATCATATTATTTACAATAGCTCTTGCTGTACCAGCTTGAGCTGTAGCATTTTTATCACTACTATCCCATTGAACAGAAATTATATTTTCTGCAATATTAAGACTGATTAAAGAATTAAGATTAAAAGACAACTCACCCTTTGTACCTTTTACAGTTAGGTTGTTGCCATCAACTTTAATATCCACACCCTTTGGAATAGTAACAGGGGCTTTAGCAATTCTTGACATAACTACGCCTTCGTTAGCAAACAGTGCAAATGACTTCACCACCATGTCCGATAGCGCGAGCAGCTCTATCCGTCATAACCCCATTAGAGGTTGAAACGATAGCGATACCCAGTCCACCAAGAACCTTAGGTAATTCATCTTTTGATTTATAAATCCGCAAACCGGGTCTGCTGATTCGTTTAATATTTTCAATAACAGGCGCACCCTTGTAATATTTTAAATCAACAGTCATCTCTGTATGACTACCGTTGGTTTCGGTGCTAAAGTCTGTAATGTAACCTTCTTCTTTAAGTACTTTTGCAATAGATACTTTGAGTTTAGATGAAGGTTGTTTAATAAATTTTTTACCAGCAGACTGACCATTTCTAATGCGTGTCAGCATATCCGCTACTGGATCTGTCATACTCATTGTTTAGTTCTCCAAAATTGATCCAACAGAAATTACCAGCTCGCCTTAACAACACCAGGCACATCACCACGCATTGTTGCTTCACGTAGTTTATTGCGACTTAAGCCGAATTTGCGATAGTAGCCATGTGGGCGACCGGTTAAATTACAACGGTTACGCACGCGAGACGCACTAGAATCTCTAGGTAATTTTTGAAGTTGCAAATGAGCAGATTCTTTATCTTCGAAAGTAGCGTTAGGATCTCTAATAATTTCTTTTAAAGACTTACGCTTTACGTCGTATTTTTTTACTAATTGTTTACGCTTTTCTTCACGCGCAATCATTGATTTTTTTGCCATGACTAATTACCTTTAGTGCTTAAATGGAAAATTAAACAACTTCAACAACGCTAAACCTTCTTCATTGGTCTGCGCCGTAGTCGTAATGGTAATATCCATTCCGCGTAGCATGTCAATTTTATCGTAATCAATTTCCGGGAAGATAATTTGTTCTTTAACACCCATTGAATAATTACCACGCCCATCAAAACTTTTAGGATTTAATCCTCTAAAATCTCTGATACGCGGTATTGAAACACTAATTAATCGATCTAAAAATTCATACATTTTATCACTTCGCAGCGTCACCTTACAACCAATAGGCATATCGTCACGAATTTTAAATCCAGCAATAGATTTTCTTGCTAAAGTGATAATCGGTTTTTGACCTGCAATTTTTTCCATATCACCAACCGCAAACTGCAACACTTTTTTATCAGCAACCGCACCACTTACACCCATATTAAGGGTAATTTTAGTAATACGTGGCGCCTGCATAACAGATTTATAACCAAACTGTTCAATGAGTGCAGGGCGAATTTTATCTTTATATACTGCTTCTAATCTAGCCATGATTCACCTTATGCATCCACAACTTCATTAGTTGATTTAAAAAACCTGACTTTTTTTCCATCTTCAAGAAATCTAAAACCAACTTTATCAGCTTTTTTAGTTACAGGGTTATACAATCCTACGTTTGAAATTTCAATAGGCATATCTTTAGTCACAAAACCACCCTGTGTACCATCATTTGGATTTGGTTTTTGACTTTTTTTGACCTGATTTATACCTTCAACAAGAATTTTGTTATTTTTTAAAACTTGAGTAACACGTCCGCTTTTGCCCTTATCTTTTCCGATACGAACAATAACTTCGTCACCTGTTTTGATTTTTTTCATAATTTAAAGTCCCTACCCTTATAATACTTCAGGCGCTAATGAAATAATTTTCATAAATTTTTCGCCTCTCAGTTCACGGGTCACTGGGCCAAAAATACGTGTACCCAATGGTTGCAAATTATTATTCAAAATAACAGCTGCATTTCCATCAAATCGAATTACTGAACCATCAGCTCGGCGAACACCTTTACTTGTACGAACAACTAAAGCGTTATAAACCTCACCTTTTTTTACTCTTCCACGTGGAATCGCATCTTTTATACTGACTTTAATAATATCACCAATGCCAGCATAACGCCTATGCGAACCACCAAGTACTTTGATACACATGACCTTTTTTGCACCGCTATTATCGGCGACCTCAAGGTTAGTTTGCATCTGAATCATGATTTATTCCTAAAAATATAAATTAATCTTTTAAGTGATTATTTATTAGTACGTTCTAAAACTTGCACTAATTTAAATGTCTTGTTTTTAGACATTGGACGACAAGATGTAATTGCAACCACATCACCTTCATGACATGTATTTTGCTCATCGTGTGCCATCATCTTTGTTGAGCGTTTTATATACTTCCCATAAACTGGATGTTTTACAACTCTCTCTACCAAAACAGTTATTGTTTTGTCCATCTTGTCACTAACAACACGACCCGTAATGGTTCGTAATTTTGCTGTATCTTCGCTCATACTACGCTCTCGCCATCTCGTTTATCACAGTTTGAACGCGAGCAACGTCACGTCGTACTTTTTTCACTTGCGCCGTTTTTGAAAGTTGTCCAGTACCCTTTTGCATTTGAAGGGTAAAGCGCTCACGTGACAAATCAATCAACATTGTTGACAATTCTTCATGAGACTTTTGACGTAATTCACTTGCTTTCAATTTCATTACATTATCGTCCGTACAGTAAATAGTGTTTTCAAAGGCAATTTGGCTGAAGCTAATGTGAAAGCTTCACGTGCTAATTCTTCGGAAACGCCTTGAATTTCATAAAGCATTGTACCAGGGCGAACTTGGGCAACCCAATATTCTACACTACCTTTACCTTTACCCATACGAACTGCCAAGGGTTTTTCAGTAATTGGCTTATCAGGGAAAACACGAATCCAAATCTTACCACCACGTTTTACGTGACGAGAAATTGTTCTACGTGCCGCCTCAATTTGACGTGCCGTTAATCGACCGCGAGTTACTGCTTTAAGACCGAACTCACCAAAACTAACTGACGAGCCTCGAACAGCAATACCGTTGTTCTTTCCTTTGTGCTGCTTACGAAATTTTGTTCTTTTGGGTTGAAGCATCTTTTTCTTCCTTCAACTATTTCTTAGAGTCAGAGTTAATAGATGCCTTATGCGCATCAATGTCAAACACTTCACCTTTGAAAATCCACACTTTAATGCCGATAATTCCATAGGTTGTATGTGCTTCTGCTGTTGCGTAATCAATATCCGCGCGGAGGGTATGCAAAGGAACTCGTCCTTCTCTATACCACTCACTACGAGCAATTTCCGCACCGTTTAAACGACCACCCACGTTTATTTTGATGCCTTCAGCACCTAAACGCATAGTATTCGTTACAGCACGTTTCATTGCACGACGGTACATGATACGCTTTTCAAGTTGCTGTGCAACCCCTTCAGCAACTAAATATGCGTCTAATTCAGGTTTTCTGATTTCTTCTACATTTAATTGCACAGGAACACCTATCATCTTAGCAATTTCTTGCTTTAAGACTTCAATGTCTTCGCCTTTTTTACCTATTACGATACCTGGACGAGCTGTATAAATTGTTATCTGTGCATTATTTGCAGGACGATTAATTTGAATACGGCTTACCGAAGCATGTGCTAATTTTTTTCTTAAAAATTCTCTGACTCTCAAGTCTTGATGTAAAAAATTCGCGTAATCCTTACTGCTTGCATACCAGCGTGAATTCCAATCTTTTACGATACCAAGTCTTATGCCAGTTGGATGTACTTTTTGACCCATGTTATCCCCTACTCGCTTTCTGCAACTTTAATGGTTATATGGCAGGTTCTTTTAAGGATATGGTTCGCACGACCTTTAGCTCTTGCCTTAAATCTTTTTAGTGTTGCTGCTTCATTAACAAAAACAGTAGACACTTTCAACTCATCAATGTCAGCACTTTCATTGTGCTCTGCATTAGCGATTGCTGATTCTAAAACTTTTTTAACAATAAACGCAGCTTTCTTTGGACTAAACTTTAGTACATTTAACGCTTTTTCAACAGGAAGACCACGAATTTGATCGCAGACCAATCTTGCTTTCTGAGCAGACAAAGGTGCATTACTTAATTTTGCTGAAATTTCCATCGTTCATCCTACTTAGATTTCTTGTCAGCCACGTGACCTTTATAGGTACGAGTGGGTGCAAATTCGCCTAATTTATGACCCACCATATTCTCGGTTACGAGAACGGGGATGTGTAGCTTTCCATTATGTACTGCAATGGTCAAGCCCAACATATCAGGAATAATCATTGATCTTCTAGACCAGGTTTTAATCGGTTTCCTACTACTGCTTTTTACGGCATCTTCAACTTTTTTAAAGAGATGATGATCAATAAAAGGACCTTTTTTAATTGAACGCGGCACGCTAATTCCTCTCTAATTACTTACGACGTCTAATAATCATATTATCAGTCCGTTTATTCTTTCTTGTTTTGTAGCCTTTTGTAGGCATACCCCAAGGTGACACCGGATGTCTACCACCAGATGTTCTACCCTCACCACCACCATGCGGATGATCTACAGGGTTCATAACTACACCACGAACTGTTGGTCTAATACCACGCCATCTAGATGCTCCAGCTTTACCTAAAGAAGCTAAACTGTGTTCAGAATTAGAAACTTCACCAATAACAGCATGACAATCAGCTAATACTTTACGCATTTCACCAGACCGTAATCTAAGTGTTGCATGAACACCATCACGCGCAACTAACTGAACCGATGTTCCAGCACTTCTTGCTACTTGAGCACCTTTACCTGCTTTCAGTTCCACACAATGTACTGTCGTACCGACTGGTATATTGCGCAATGGCATACAATTTCCAATTTTGACAGGGACTACCTCAGAAGAGATAATCTCTTGACCTACTTCAAGCCCTTTAGGCGCAATAATATATCTACGCTCACCATCTTTATATAAAACCAATGCAATATTTGCAGTTCTATTAGGATCATACTCTAATCTTTCTACAATTGCAGGTATATCTAATTTATTTCTCTTAAAATCAATCAAGCGATAATGTTGTTTATGTCCACCGCCAACATGTCTTGTTGTGATTCGACCATTATTATTTCTACCACCTGTTTTACTTTTTTTCTCTAAAAGAGCCCCAACAGGCTTACCTTTATGCAAAGCGTCATTTTTTACGCGTACTACAAACCGTGATCCGGGTGAGGTCGGTTTTGACTTTACAATCGCCATATATTTTACCGTTTCCTTTTCTCTATCAATTAAGCCGTGGCGAATTCAATATCATGACCGGACTTTAGCTTTACATAAGCCTTTTTCCAATCTGAACGCTGACCTAACGAACGCCCGAATCTCTTTTGCTTACCCTTCACGTTTAATACACGTACGGCATCAACTTCGACATTAAACATTGCTTCGACGGCACTTTTAACTTGTTTCTTAGTTGCATTACGCTGTACTTTAAAAACAATTTGTTTATTTTTTTCAGCTGCAACTGTACTTTTCTCTGAAATAACAGGCGCTTCTAATACGCGTGTCAATTGATACAAATTTGAACTCATGCTAAACGCTCCTCTAACTGCTGCAACGCTCCTGGCGTTACAATAATTTTATCCGCCGCAACTAGTAACACAGGATTTAAATTAGCAGCTTCAACAACTTGCACATACGGAATATTTCTAGAAGCTAAAGCTAAATTTTTATCTACCGTATCAACAATTATTAATGTGCGTTTAGACTGAATAGCATCTAGCTGAGCACTTAATACTTTCGTTTTTGGAGTACTTACCAAAACATCACTACTAATAAGCAGACGACCTTGACGCAATAACTCAGATAAAATTGATCTAATCCCTACTCGGAACATTTTTTTGTTCAATTTTTGATCATAACTACGTGGTCTTGCAGCAAACGTCACGCCACCAGTACGCCATAACGGACTACGGGTAGTTCCCGATCTCGCACGGCCTGTACCTTTTTGACGCCACGGCTTAATTCCACCGCCTCTAACGTCTGAGCGAGTTTTTTGTGCCTTGGTACCAGCACGCGCTCCCGCTAAATAGCGTGTCACTAACTGATGCACAAGTGTTTCATTAAAATCCTGTCCAAATACAAAATCACTTACTTGAACATTATTTTCTTGATTTAAAACAGGTATTTGCAATCCCATGACCTAGCCTTTATTCTTCATTTTACTCGCGGGAGTAATTACTACATCACCGCCTTTTGCACCAGGCACAGAACCTTTAACCAAGATTAAATTTCTCTCTGCATCAATGGCATGAATTGTTAAGTTTTGAATAGTAGTTTTGACAGCACCCAAATGCCCTGCCATTTTTTTACCTTTAAAAACTCGACCAGGTGTTTGACACATACCGATTGAACCTAACACACGATGCGACAATGAGTTACCATGTGTTGCATCTTGCATACTAAAATGATGTCTTTTAACACCACCAGCAAAACCTTTACCAATACTTTTACCTTGAACATCAATAACCTGTCCTTCAGAAAAAATACTCAATGGCAATTCACTTCCTAAAGCGAATTCTGAATCGCTTTCAAGTCTAAATTCCCACAAGCCACGACCCGCTGAAACATTAGCACTTGCATAATGTCCTGCCAATGCTTTATTTACTTTAGATGCTTTCTTTTCACCAGCAGCAACCTGAATTGCTCTATAACCATCTACTTCAAGACTTTTAACTTGAGTCACTCTATTGGAATCTATTTGTAAGACTGTTACTGGTACAGATGTACCATCTTCACAAAAGACCCTGGTCATACCACATTTGCGACCAATAAGACCTATTGACATTTGCCAATTCCTCTATTCTTAATTCAACTTAATCTGAACATCTACACCAGCTGCAAGATCTAATTTCATTAGGGCATCTACTGTTTTATCAGTAGGCTCAACAATATCAAGCAATCTTTTGTAGGTTCTTAATTCGTACTGATCTCTCGCATCTTTATCAACGTGAGGTGAGATCAATACCGTAAAACGTTCTTTTTTAGTCGGCAATGGAATAGGACCTTTTACTTGAGCCCCTGTTCTTCTTGCCGTTTCTGCTATCTCACTCGCTGATTGATCAATCAATTTATGATCAAATGATTTCAAACGGATTCTGATAGTTTGATTAGACATAATTTTTACTCAATAATTGATGCAACAACGCCGGCACCCACTGTGCGCCCGCCTTCACGAATCGCAAAACGCAATCCGTCTTCCATAGCAATTGATGAAATCAATTTCACTTTTACTGAAATATTATCACCAGGCATTACCATTTCAACACCTTCAGGCAATTCAACTGCACCTGTTACG
>CAINHP010000176.1 GCA_903848905.1 uncultured Pseudomonadota bacterium | reverse complement strand
TATTTATAAACCGTTGGATCAATACCTAAGGCTTTAGCCATGACTTGATAAATATAACTTTGCTCTTGAATTCCTTGGAACAAGTAAGCTCTTGGACCTTTAGCAAAAATCGCTACGTCTTCAGCAGCATGGGTTTCATTACCATAACCTGTTGGCACAGTAGCTTCCTGATTAAAATTAGGATGCATCGTATCGAGAATACTCAAGTCTGCAGCTGCTGGAGCACTCGTCGCTGGAATAACAGAAGGAGATGCTGTTAATGTTGGACGTGTTGCACGGTATCCGCCACCATTTGCATAGCTTAATGTTGCATAAGGTTTGCCATCTGCGGCAAGATCAGGGGATGTTTTACCTGGTGAGGTCACCAAACCTAAAATTGGATTACCGCGTTGTGGATAACCCGCAATCGTGAAAGTGTGACTGTGATCAGCTGAAACGATGATAAGGGTATCGTTTGCAGGACTGTCTGTCATTTCAACAGCCTTTTTAACAGCATTTGATAATTCAACGGTATCAGTTAATGCACGGTAAGCATTGCCTGCATGATGCCCATGATCAATACGCCCCGCTTCAACCATCAAGAAATAGCCTTTTGGGTTTTTCTTTAAAATTTGAATCGCTTTTACTGTCATTTCAGTCAATGAAGGCTCACCACCTGTGTCTTTCAAGCGGTCTGCCTCATATTCCATGTGGTTTGTACTTTCAAACAAACCCAATAGATGATCAGTTTTGGTTGCGTCAATCTTGTCCCAACCCGATCTGTCATAAACGAAAGCAGAATTTGTATATTGACTTTTCCACTGTGCTGTTAAATCCACACCATCTTTACGCAAACCTTTTAATGTAGTATCTTCAGGATCAGTCATTGTATCGGGCATAAAATATGAACGACCGCCACCTAGCGCCACTTCCAATCCATCCGATTTAAGATTAGCTTTGTGGAAATTGACAAGTTGATAAGCAATATCCTTCACTGAAGAACCAGCAGGAAGTTTATGATCAGCTTCCCAGTCACGATCAGAAATATGTGCATAACATGCAGCTGGTGTTGCATGCGTTATACGCGCTGTTGATACAATACCTGTTGACATGCCTCTATCTTCTGCTTGTTCAAGTAGCGTAACCGTTTTGTTGTCATCGATAACTTTTCCGCTTAACTCACCCCTACGAACGTTTGCACCAACTGATAACTGACCATCATTGGTTTTTACACCTGTCATCATGGACGACATGGTTGGCGCAGAATCAGGCGTTTGTTGATTCACTTGATACGTTTTTGATAAAGCAAGATGTGGGAACTTTTCAAAACTCAATGAATTTTCTTCGCCACCACGATTACCTGCTATTGACTGGCCTTCAAAAATTCTTGACGCAGTGATAGTAGAAATCCCCATGCCATCACCAATAAACAAAATGACGTTTTTAGCCCTTTTCTTGTTATTGGCAATTTTATCGGCTTTATCTAAACTATCTTTACCTTTAGCAATCCAATAACTAGGTGTTTCAAAAGCCGTAGTTTTAACTTGGTTAGCCAATATTTCATCTTGTGTTATTGCTTGTGCATTGTTTGAAAGCATAAGCGCTGAGCCAATGAGAAGCATTGCTCCTGATATGACTTTAGGATCGTTGTTATACATGATAATTTATTCCTTCTGCTTTTAATGGTAAATAAATGGCGATTACTACAATGGGAAATCGTAAATTAAAGATATGACATTGATGTGACATTACAGAAATTCAAAGAGACGTTTTATTTTTAAGCAACCCTAAATAAAAAAAACTCCCAATACTCAAACAAGTATTGGGAGTTTTAAGCATGACAAATTATAGGGGGTATGTATGCTTTCAAAGCCGATTACCAAACCACTTCATATTTATGAATAGTTAGGTAATCTTAAATAATCAATGATGATCGTTTTCTTTGTGTTCTTCGTGAGCATGCTCATGATCATGTTCTTTATGATCATCGTGACCATGTTCTTTGTGATCTTCATGATCGTGTTCTTTGTGATCATCGTGTTCGTGGTCGTGACCATGTTCTTTGTGATCATCATGTTCGTGGTCATGACCATGTTCTTTGTGATCATCGTGCGCATGCTCTTCATGTTTTGAATCAGACATTTTCTATTCCTCGAGGTTGTGAATGGATAAACACTTATTTCTAAGAGTGCAGCCGATTTATACAGAGTAATTATGACATTTTGAAGTATCTCTTTATTTTGGCCATTGTCACCAATTTATTTATTTAAATTTGGCATTTTCATTGGCGTAAAATGCCCATAAGAATACTTATTGATAATATCAATATGATGTTTAAGTTCATCAATCTGCGTCATTTCACCTATTAACTTTAATTTATTATTCACATTTTCATGCAAGAAATTACCATGCAATAAATGCGTCACATCCACCTCAAAAACGCTTTTAATTAAGGGAATATAATCATAGGCAATTTTATTTTTGCAAGCCTCTAGCATATTTAATTTCCCTTGATTTAAACATTCTTGAAAAACAAACTCTTCGTCGATATTAGTAAAATAATCAGACATAGCTAAATTATTCGAAATAACAATCTCCATGGCAACTAATCTTGCTTTCGTCCCTTTACTGGTATAAATCAAAAAACTTTCTCCACGAATATCGTGATCATTAATGTGCTTAGCCGTACATATTATGTACGAAGGAAATGAGGAGAGATTGGACTCTACTGCAAAAATCTTTACATGTTGTAACTGCATTTTCGATTTCATGTTAATTTCCTGTAAACTGTGATTATAAATTCAAATAAACGCTTAATTCCATTAGTATCAATTTCTATGTATTTTATGACTATTTTGAAACAGCACTGAGATAACTTTTGAAATTAAATATACGTAAGCCAATGATATGATTGATATCTTTATTTTTAACCGTCATATTTTCTAAATTTAAAGCTCACCGAATTTCTAAAAAAAAGCTCCCAATGCATAACAATGAGAGCTATTAACAAAAATTAGGTTTTGAGAGAAACCTAAAATTGAAGATTTGAAACATTTAGAAAGTCGCTTAAAAAAACATTAGAACCGCAAATAAATACTAACTATTTTATATGACAATTTTATTTCAATTTTACGATTAACGAAATTTTAATTTCATGCATTTAAATGCATTCTTTTTTTACATAAACATGACAATATATTTTTTAAACCTTGAATAATAGAGCATGTGGTTTTTTCGCCTTAGTGATAACATGAACTAACATATTTGCATAACCATGAATAAAAACTGATTAACGATGAAAATCCAGCATTTTAAAGTGAGCGCCACCCCACTAAAGCGAGAATATTTTCTTCTATCTACTGCGCTTCTCCTGTTGCAAGGGTGTATGTCCCCATTAGCATTAGATCATGCTGTGATGGCTTACGATCAAACAACATCTGACATTCAATCCCAACAACTGCTGCTCAATATTGCACGCTCACAACAACACCAACCTTTGCATTTCACAGGGGTATCCAATATAGCCGCCACGTTTAATTTTCAATTCAATGCTGGCGCAACGCCTGCACTGACAGGCAACGCCGGCATGTTAATGACACCAATTTTTGGTGGCACTGTTTCAGAAAATCCCACCATTAGCATTGTCCCTATTGAAGGCGAAGAATTTACGCGTCGCTTATTAGC
>CAINHP010000175.1 GCA_903848905.1 uncultured Pseudomonadota bacterium | reverse complement strand
TCCAGAGCATGTCAGCTACGAGCGATTAGTCTCTGGGGTTGGTATTGAAGCCATTTATGCCTTTTTAAAACAATCAGGGAATGTTGAAACTGCAATTAACGTAGACACAGAAACAGATTTAGCTGCGGCGATTGGTGCTGCCGCTGTCGCTCATAGCGATACATTATGCGTTGACACCTTGCGTTTATTTTCAAAAATATACGGCGCTGAAGCAGGCAATCTTGCGCTGAAATGCCTGCCTTATGGGGGAGTTTATTTAACCGGCGGTATCGCGGCTAAATGTTTATCAATTTTACAGCAAGGTGACTTTTTAGACGGTTTTTTGGCAAAAGGACGTTATCGCAGCGCACTCGAAAATATTGCAATCACTGTTTGTGTTCAACCTGATGTTGTCTTGTTTGGTTCAGCTTATTTTATCAATAAAAAATGCTTAGCCTAAATACATCAAAAACAAAAATGTTACTCATTCACAACGAAATTTCTCAGTGTCCCTAAACCATCAATTTCAATTTTGACCACTTGACCTGCTTTCAAATAGCCCCTTGGTTTCATTTTAACGCCAACGCCGCTAGGTGTTCCCGTTGTGATGACATCACCCACTTCAAGTGTCATGGCTTGCGATAAATAGGCAATCATTTCATAACAATTAAAAATCATGTGCTGTGTATTCGAATTCTGACGCAATTCGTCATCTACCCATGTTTTTAAATTCAAATCGTGCGGATTTGCAATTTCATCACGCGTCACCAGCCATGGCCCCAAAGGACCATGTGTATCAAAAGATTTTCCGAGTGTCCATGTCGGTGAGCGAAATTGCCAGTCACGCATCGTAACGTCATTTGCAATCATGAATCCAGCAATGACGTTTGGCGCATCTTCCAATGAAACATGTTTACATTTTTTTCCGATGACAAAGGCAAGTTCACACTCGTAATCCATTTTTTCAGAAATACTTGGCAAAATAATATTAACATCTGGGCCAACAACGCAGCTACTTTGTTTGGTGAAAAAAACAGGATATTCCGGTTTTTCTAAATTCGTTTCATCAATATGATCAGCGTAATTTAAACCGATACCCAAATATTTACGCGGGCGAGGAATCGGTGCAAGTAGCGTTACATCGGATAAATTTAAACGATGAAGTCCCGTATCAATAAGCCGCTGCATTTTAGCGAAGGCGCCCTGACCTTGCTCTAAAAAGGCAATCATATCTGTTGGCAAAGTGCTGTCATCAAGACCATCGACAACTTGCGTGTCAACCACCGCACCAATGCGTGTAATCGTTTGATAAGTAAATGTAATCAGTTTCATAGGACGCCTAATTTAGCTGTTGACGGGCATTTTCAATGGCGAATTTAACCGTATTAGGTGCCGTACCCCCAATATGTGAGCGCGACGCAACTGATCCTTCAAGAGAAAGCACATCAAATACTTCTTCACCAATGAGAGCAGAAAAACTTTGGAGTTCAGAAAGTGATAATTCCGATAAATCGCGTTTTGTTTCCACGCCTAAACGTACAGCCAAACCCACAATTTCATGCGCATCGCGAAATGCTAAGCCTTTTCTCACCAAATAATCGGCCAAATCTGTCGCCGTCGCAAAACCTTGTTTTGCTGCACGGTACATATTTTCTTTTTTAGCAACTAAATGCGGCACCATGTCTGCATAGGCACGTAAACAATTAAGTAGTGTATCAACCGTATCAAAAATCGGCTCTTTATCTTCTTGATTATCTTTATTATAAGCGAGTGGCTGACTTTTCATGAGCATCAGAAGTGCCATTAGATGTCCCGTCACACGCCCTGATTTGCCGCGCACCAATTCAGGTACATCTGGATTTTTCTTTTGCGGCATAATAGACGAACCCGTACAAAATGCATCAGGGATATCGATAAAATCGAATTGTGCACTGGCCCACAGAATAAGCTCTTCAGAAAAACGCGATAAGTGCATCATTAAAATACTCGCGCTGGCGGTAAATTCAATAGCAAAATCACGATCACTTACCGAATCCAGTGAATTATTCGAAGGTCGCGAAAAACCCAGTAACTGCGCACTCAAATGACGATCAATAGGATAACTCGTTCCCGCTAATGCCGCAGCACCTAAAGGTGATACATTTAAGCGTTTGGAGCAATCGCTTAATCGCTCCGCGTCACGACAAAGCATCTCAAACCACGCCATCAAATGATGACCAAACGTAATGGGCTGCGCCACTTGTAAATGCGTAAATCCAGGCATAATCGTTTCGGCATGTGTTTGTGCCAAAGTAAGAATAGCCAATTGCAACCGTTTTAATTCAACTAAAATTGACGTTATTTCATCGCGCAAATACAGACGAATATCGGTTGCCACTTGATCATTTCGTGAACGACCTGTGTGCAATTTTTTACCGGCAATGCCAATTAAATCCGTTAATTTTGCCTCGATATTCATGTGAACATCTTCTTGCTTAATTGACCACTCAAATTCACCGCGTTCAATTTCATCACGGATTTGGGCTAAACCATTCACAATTAAATCGAGTTCAGCCTGCGTTAGAACACCAACACGGCAAAGCATCGTCGCGTGTGCAATGGAGCCTTGAATATCTTGCTGCGCCATCCGTTTATCAAAATCCACCGATGCTGTAAATATTTCTACGAAAGCATCCGTAGCTTGCGCAAAACGGGCGCTAGAAAGTTTTTGAGTGTTAACATTCATAAAAAATTAAGAGGTTGCAAAAGAAAAGGAAATTTAACATGCAAGGTTAGCGCCGTAACCTTGCATAGAGATTATAAATGAAGATGTTATCGATTGAGTAAGATTTTGGCCGCTGAATCACTCAAATTAGGAATGAATTCTGCATCTCTTGCTAAAACAGCATTAATCGATAAATAATCAGCTACTGGCGATGCATTACTACTCACTAAAATAACTGGAATATTTTTATTACGTGAATTTGATTCACGTAGCGCGGCGACTAAGGCAACTGTATTTAAATCAGGTAACTCACGTGCAGCAACAATTAAATCAAATGGTTCGTGCAGCAATCGCTCCAACGCTGTCATACCTCGCTCTTGGGTCACAATACGCAATCCCAAAGCACTCAGTACGCCTTGACACATTTTACGTCGTGATGGAGAAGGCTCAATTAATAAAACTGACGCATGGCTAGGCATACTCGATTTTCGCAATTCCTCCAAACTATGTTCAATATCATAGTACGTTGATTTTTCAGACCCAATTAAATCAGATATTTGTTTTAGTAAGTCAATATAACTCAGCGCATAACTGATACTAAGCGGATCTGTTGTGAGTGCTTCGCTACTCAAAAAACTTTCAAATTGATGACAAACAGTTGTCACAATGGATAAACCAAATTGACTGCCAGCACCTTTTAAACTATGAACACGACGATACATATCATCAAATGCACCTTCACGGCCATGTTCAAAGGCCAAAACACATTCTTCTAACATATCACATCGCTCAGGAAACTCCGCTACAAACTCATCACGTAGCTGACCTAGAAGCGTATCAAACTCAGTATTCATTCAACATTTCTCCTTTTTGTGGATTCATCTTTATGATCATGCACTGTTATGGTGTTAACTCGTGACCCACCGTTACCACTTTCAAATCATTCGTCCCACCTTTTGAGCCAATTAAGTCACCTTTGGTAATAATGATCTGATCCCCTTCTTTGGCAAAATCATAACGTCTCAATTGGGCGATGATATCACGATTTACTTGAACATGATTTTGCGCTTCATGAGAAAAATAAATAGGCGTCACACCACGGTAAAGAGTGGCTTTACCTAAGGTTTTTTCTTGACTACTAAGGGCGAAAATAGGGATTCCTGAGCTTATGCGCGACATAAGTAGCGGAGTTGTTCCTGATTCAGTCAACGCGGCAATACCGCGTATTTGTGTATGGTTAGCCATATACATTGCCGACATCGCAATAGCTTCTTCTACGCGACCAAATTGTCTATTAACCCGATGATTTGATGTAGTGACTATCTTTTGCTTTTCCGCTTCAATACAAATGCGATGCATAGCTTCAACTGCTTTCACGGGATGCTTTCCTGACGCAGTTTCTGCTGAAAGCATAATAGCATCCGTGCCGTCATAAACAGCATTAGCCACGTCAAACACTTCCGCGCGAGTTGGAATCGCATTTTCAATCATGGACTCCATCATCTGCGTTGCCGTAATCACCACGCGATCAAGTTCACGCGTGCGTTTAATCAATTTCTTCTGCATAGCCGGTAATTTTGCATCACCAATTTCCACGCCTAAATCGCCACGTGCCACCATAACAACGTCTGAGGCCAAAATAATTTCTTCCATCACCTCCTCATTTTCAACCGCCTCAGCACGCTCTACTTTGGCAACAATGCCCGCGTAACATCCGACATCAGCAAGTAAGCGTCGCGCTTCATGCAAATCTTCAGCACAACGAGGAAACGAAATGGCAACAAAATCGCAATCAATAATGGCAATGGTTTTGATGTCTTCTTTGTCTTTATCGGTTAACGCTGCAGCGGATAATCCGCCACCTAACAAATTGATACCTTTGTTATTAGACAAATCACCCCCCACCACCACCACGCAATCAATCCGCCCTTGATGAATTCCCACCACATCTAAAACAATTCGCCCATCATCAAGCAGTAAACGACTCCCAATAACCACTTCCTCTGCAAGTGGTTCATAAATAAATCCCACTTGTTGAGAATCACCCTCATTTTCTCCTAAATGTAAATCCAGAGCAAAAGGTTGCCCTTCATTTAAAAATACTTTTTTATCTTTAAAACGCGCAATCCGAATTTTGGGCCCTTGCAAATCTGCCAAAATCCCCACGCGCCGCCCCGTTTTTTTACTCATTTCACGCACTTGTGTTGCTCGTTTAATGTGATCTTCTGCTGAGCCGTGCGAAAAATTGAGTCGCACCACGTCAATACCTGCCCGAAATAAATCTTCTAATACACCGTCTTTATCAGTAGACGGCCCTAATGTGGCTAAAATTTTAGTACGTCTCATTGGCGGCACCTTATAGAAAGAGAAAAATGAAGTTTAGTTATAAGGAAAGTACTATCTTATTTTGCGTGCATTAACGCTAAAGACGTATCGAGCATACGATTTGAGAAACCCCATTCGTTATCGTACCAAGACAAGACTTTGACAAAATTACCACCGGTCACTTTTGTTAACGATGATTCGTAAATAGATGATGCTGGATTATGATTAAAATCTGAAGACACAAGAGGCTCATCGTTATAGGCTAAAATACCTTTTAACGCGCCTTGTGAAGCCGCTTTTAAAATATCGTTAATTTCTTCTTTTGTGGTATTGCGTTTTGCTTGAAAAGACAAATCCACAATTGACACATTAATCGTTGGAACACGCATAGCAAAGCCGTCTAATTTCCCTTTCATTTCTGGAATAACAAGACCTACCGCGGATGCAGCGCCAGTTTTGGTTGGAATCATAGACTGCGTTGCTGAGCGTGCACGACGTAAATCTTTATGATAAACGTCCGTTAACACTTGATCATTAGTGTAAGAATGGATAGTTGTCATTAAACCATGTTCCACGCCAATGGCATCAATTAACGGCTTAATTAACGGTGCTAAGCAATTGGTGGTGCATGAGGCATTTGAAATAACCGTATCACTTGCTTTTAAGAGTTCGTGATTCACACCATAAACAATGGTCGCATCTACGTCTTCACCACCGGGTGCTGAAATAATGACTTTTTTTGCGCCTGCTGTGATGTGCGCTGATGCTTTTTCTTTGGTTGTAAATAAACCAGTACATTCATGAACCACATCCACTTCCAACTCTTTCCATGGTAAATTAGCGGGGTTGCGCTCAGCTAAAACACGAATACGATCACCATTAATAACAATATAATCGCCATCAACAGTCACATCAAAAGGAAATTTACCGTGAACGGTGTCATATTTTGTTAAATGTGCATTGGTTTTAGCATCACCTAAATCATTGATGGCCACAATTTTAAATTCACTCGTGCGATTTGTTTCATATACTGCGCGAACAATATTACGTCCAATGCGACCATAACCATTGATTGCAATTTTTTGTACCATAAAAGCCTCCAGAAAAATAGAATAAAATAAAACGCAGCTAGATAATAAAAATAGCGTTATTAAAAATGATGATATAACTATATCAAATGCAGGCGTAAAAGCGTATCACAAAAAAGCGTCAAGCCCATTTTCACTTCCTCACTCCATATCTTCAATTTCAATATTAAGTGCTTTTGTTGATAACAATAATTCACCAATTGAGGCTATTAAAGAAAGAATAATAAAGATAATACTCAGTGCAAAAGCTATATTGCCTTGATATTGCATAGAAAAAAAGACAAAACCCATGGCCACCGTGCAATGAATAATTCCCAAAACAGCCAATAACTCCATGGCTAAAATCAAACGTATGCGTTTGCGAAAACTGACAATCTGTTTTTGTGCAATCGGACTTTGGGTTTTAGAAAAAACGTCATGCTTTTCACGGATACGTGATGCAATAGTTAAAAATCGATTTGAATAAGCTAAAAATAAAATAGTAATGGCTGGAAATAGAAGCGCAGGGGTTGTAATGGAAATATCCATCATAAAAATCTCTCCAAATAGATCCGTATAAACCATTAAGAATATAAACTACAAAACGCTTTATAAGCGGCAAACGCCGCAAGCATCAAAAAGAACGCCCCACTAATTCTGTGCAACAAATTTATTGATATTTTCTGTAATATGGCTCGCCCAGCAAGACACCCTAAAATTGACGTGCAGGCTAATGCTGCGGTTGACCCAAGCCAAACAGCAACCGGTGAAAGTGTGCTACTCAGTGCCACAACAGCTAATTGCGTTTTATCACCAAACTCAGCCATGACAATTAATAAAAACGTCGTTAAGAAAATATTATGACTACTTTGTATAATTAGGGTTTCTTCTTCGTTATCATCGTTAACACGCAACGAATGAACTCCAAAACCAAAAAAGAGTAATGCGACTACACTTGAAAGCAAATAAGGCGGCAACCAATTTGCAATTTCCAATCCAAATACAACTGCCAGTGTATTTAAAACTGCGAACGCTAGGATAGCGCCTAAAGCAACAGGTATAGGACGATGACGCGCCGCCAAGGCCATACATACCAACTGACTTTTATCGCCCATTTCAGCTGCGACAATCAATACAAAACTTGTCAATGCAGGGGCAGATAAATCCTGTAAATGATTGTTTTCAAAAACGGTGAGCAAATTTCCATAAGCGCGTTCATAAAACGCTAAAAAAACATCATTCATTTATATCTACTTATTAAAAATTAACTGAGTAAATTATCCAGTATCATCATGACAATAAAACCGGTCATTAACGAAAAAGTGGCATAACGCGAACGCCCTTGAGAATGGGTTTGCGGAATAATTTCTTCACTTATCACAAATAACATTGCGCCAGCAGCAAATCCCATAGCAATTGGCAAAATAGGTTCAAATACACTCACCATTGTCACGCCGAGTAATCCACCCATCGGCTCAACTAATCCAGTTAACGTTGCAATACCTACCGCCTTCCACTTATTGTAACCAAGGCCAACTAAAGGCAGTGCCACTGCTAGTCCTTCTGGAATATTTTGTAAGCTAATTGCTCCCGCCAAAACCAACCCATTTTTAATGTCACCAGAGCCAAAACTCACACCAACAGACATCCCTTCGGGAAAATTGTGGATAGTAATGGCTATAATAAAGAGCCAAACTTTTTTTAACGAATCCAGATTTTCTTCAGACTGTGAATCAAAATGTATATGGGGAAGTTGCTTATCTGCATAATGCAAAAAAAATGCGCCAATCATCATGCCAACTGAAACAATATAAACGCCCTTCCCCG
>CAINHP010000174.1 GCA_903848905.1 uncultured Pseudomonadota bacterium | reverse complement strand
TACACCATCGTTCAGAAACAAGCATCAAAAAGCAAAAGTGAACGGCATCAACTGCTCGATTTCATCCGAAAACATCACGAAGGTGATGTGGGCGTTGTCTATTGTTTATCCCGAAAAAAAGTGGATGCTGTTGCGCAGTGGCTGTGTGAAAAAGGCTTAAATGCCCTACCCTATCACGCAGGGTTATCCGCTGAAGAGCGCAAAAAAAATCAACATGAATTTTTAATGCAAGACAGCATTATTATCGTGGCCACAATTGCGTTTGGTATGGGCATCGATAAACCCAATGTGCGCTTTGTTGCGCATTTAGATTTACCTAAAAGCATTGAAGCCTATTATCAAGAAACTGGTCGCGCAGGTCGTGATGGTCAACCTGCCAACGCATGGATGGCGTATGGTTTGCAAGATATTGTCATTTTACGGCGCTGGATTGCACTTTCCGAAGCGGATGACACACATAAACGCCTTGAAAATTACAAACTCGACGCCATGCTTGCGTTATGTGAACAAGTGCATTGCCGCCGGCAAACGCTACTGCATTATTTTGGCGAAACACCCAAGTCTCGCTGCGGAAATTGTGATACGTGTATTGAGCCGGCTCAAACATGGGACGGAACAATCGCCGCACAGCAGGCGTTATCTTGCATTTTTCGGACAGGTCAGCGCTTTGGGGTTGCCTATTTAATTGACGTTCTGCAAGGTGTTGAAACAGTGCGTATTCGCCAGTTCAATCACGATAAACAATCCACGTTTGGCATTGGTAAAGCCTTAGATGAAACACAATGGCACTCGGTGTTTCGACAGTTAATGGCGCGAAATCTCGTTACCGTGGATTTTGAGCATTTTAATACACTGCAACTCACTGAAAAAAGTCGCCCCATTCTGCGCGGCGAAGAACGTTTGATGCTGCGACTCGAAACCCGTCCCGCTAAAACACCTCGCGCCACTAAAGTCGTCAAAAAAACGCATTTGGCTGAAGATATTAAATCCCGTTTTTGGGAGGCGCTACGCGCAAAACGCCGCGAACTGGCCGAAAATCAAAGTATCGCACCTTATATGATTTTCCAAGATGCCACACTCATGGCCATGCTGGAATCGAAACCCCGCTCGCTTGCAGAAATGGGGGAAATTTCAGGTGTTGGTGAGCATAAATTACAGGCGTATGGTGTGGATTTCTTAAACATTGTGCAGACGTTCACACTCATTGAAGACCAGAATTTAAGTAGTAGTGCGCTCTCTATTCAACTGTTTAAATTGGGACATGATATAGCTAGCCTTGCAGTTGTTCGTCAACTGCAAGAAACCACTATTTATGGGCATTTAGCCGAAGGCATTGGACAAAAAGAGTTGTCTCTCAGCGATGTTATTGATATCCCCGATACAGACATTCAAACCATTAAAAACGCTATTGAGCGTTTACCCGATGAATATAAAAACTCCGTTAAACTTGTGTATGAAGCGTTAGACGAAAAATACAGCTATGGTGTTTTGCGTTGCGTTCGTGCGGCACTCAGCAGGTTTTAATTTTTGAATTTGAAATTTGTCTATAATACTCAACCATTGCAATAAAAATATGAATTAAAGGGGCGTATGTTTACAGGAATTATTTTAGCCGTCGGCAAAATTGCTGCTATTGAGTCGAGTGGGGGTGATGTGCGTTTAACATTGCATACAGGAAAATTGCCACTTAACGACGTTGTACTCGGTGACAGCATTGCGGTGAATGGCGTCTGTTTAACGGCTGTTGCACTTGGAAAAGATTTTTTTAGCGCAGATGTATCGAATGAAACACTTTCGCGCACGAGTTTAGTCCATTCACAAATTGGCGCACCAGTGAATTTAGAACTGGCACTCACACCAACCACGCGCCTTGGTGGGCATATTGTCAGCGGTCATGTTGACGGCATTGGCACAGTATTAGAGAAAAAAAACGACGGTCGCTCTATTCGCTTCACGCTCAAAGCACCTGACGAATTAGCCAAATATATCGCACAAAAAGGCTCCATTTGCATTGATGGCATTAGTTTAACGGTCAATCATGTCAATGGCGCCCAGTTTGATGTCAACATTGTTCCCTATACGCTCAGTGAAACGACACTCAATCATGCTGTAGCGGGAACGCAAGTGAATTTAGAAGTTGATCTCCTCGCACGTTACATGGAGCGATTAATGAAAGGTGATGCCGCGGCTAAACCTTATTCTGCCGTCACAATGGAATTATTACAAAACAGTGGATTTATAGCCCAATGAACAGTACACAAGAAATTATCGACGATTTAAGACGAGGCAAAATGGTCATTATCATGGATGATGAAGACCGCGAAAATGAAGGAGATCTCGTTATGGCGGCGCATTTTACGCGCCCTGAAGATATCAATTTCATGGCGCGTTACGGACGCGGGTTAATTTGTTTAACCCTCACCCCTGAGCGCTGTCAAAAACTGCGTTTGCCCCTCATGGTCAGCGACAATAAAACCCCCTATTATACCAACTTCACCGTGTCTATTGAGGCCGCTGAAGGCGTAACAACCGGCATTTCGGCAGCAGATAGAGCGCAAACCATTAAAGCCGCTGTCGCGCCAGATGCCCGCGCTGAAGACTTAGTGCAACCCGGCCATATTTTCCCTTTAATGGCGCAAGCGGGTGGCGTACTCAATCGCGCAGGCCATACAGAGGCAGGGTGTGATTTGGCGCGACTAGCTGGCGTTGAACCTGCGGCGGTCATTGTTGAAATTTTAAACGAAGATGGCTCTATGGCGCGTCGTGCGGATTTAGAAACCTTTGCCGCGCAACATGATCTCAAGATTGGCACCATTGCCGACTTGATTCATTATCGTATTCAACATGAAAATACGCTTGATCGAATCAGCGAGTGCGCCTATCCAACCGAATTTGGCAATTTTCATTTATATGCTTATCAAGACAGAAACGATAATAATCTACATTTAGCGTTGGTCATGGGGCAAGTGAGCGGCGATGAACCCGTTTTAGTTCGAGTTCATGCACGCAATCTACTTGATGACGTATTTTCATCTAAACGCAGTGAATCCAGTATGTCTATTCGCAGTGCGATGGAAAAAATCGCCCAAGCGGGGTGCGGGGTGCTTGTCATTATTCGTCAAAATGAAACCAATAAAGCCCTCGCTGAACTCATTCATCGCTATGAACTTGCAGATAATGGTCATCACATACCTGCCCAAAATAACGATGTGGATTGGTGCACAACCGGCACTGGCGCTCGCATATTAAGCGATTTAGGCGTCAAAAAACTCAAAGTGCTTGGTGTACAGAAAAAATACGTTGCTCTTTCAGGATTTGATTTAGAAGTGTCTGAACACGTTGGCTAATTTTTTACTTTTAATTTTTTACGAGATTACATCACTATGTCACAAAAAATACGAAAAGCGGTTTTCCCTGTTGCAGGCTTAGGTACACGTTTCTTGCCAGCAACCAAAGCCAGTCCAAAGGAAATGTTGCCTATTGTAGATAAACCCTTAATTCAATATGCTGTCGAAGAAGCCGTTGCCGCTGGGATTGATACCATTATTTTTGTTACCGGTCGTAGTAAAAATGCGATTGTTGATCATTTCGACAAAGCCTACGAACTGGAAAATGAACTCGCTATTCGTGGCAAAACCGAAACATTGAAAATGATTCGCCAAATGATGCCGCCCAATGTGACGTTTATTTTTATTCGTCAAGCTGAAGCCTTAGGTTTAGGTCACGCGGTACATTGTGCAAAACGCGCTGTGGGCAATGAACCCTTTGCCGTTATTTTAGCGGACGATTTAATCCGTAATGGTGACAATGGCTGTTTAACGCAAATGGTCGCGCAATATCACAAAAATCAATGCAGTATTTTAGGTGTTGAGCGTATCAATCCCGAAGAAACAGATAAATACGGGATTGTTAAAACTAAAGAACTCACCCCCAAATTAGGGCAAGTCGATTTAATTGTTGAAAAACCCTCACCTGATCGCGCGCCATCCAATTTAGCGGTCGTTGGGCGTTATATTTTAACCCCTGCTATTTTCCACAAAATTGAAGAAACCGGTAAAGGTGCAGGCGGTGAAATTCAATTAACCGACGCAATTGCAGCGCTGATGCTTGAGCAAAACGTTTTTGCGTATGAATTTGAAGGCAAACGCTACGATTGCGGCTCAAAATTGGGCTACTTGCAAGCGACGGTTGAAGAAGGCTTAGTTCATCCAGAAGTGCAAGAAGAATTCCTTGCGTATTTAAAAAATCTCGTTTTAGCGTAAACCATTGACAACAAAGAGAATGACAATGAAATTCCTTATAGAAAAAAAATCCCTTATCGGCATTGTCATTCTTTCGTTGATGCTGACGGGGTGTATTTATTGGCTGCGTGCGTTTCAGGTGTATCAGCAAATGAGCGATTTTGATAAAAATTTCGCTGTCGTTGTGACTGATGAATTTACGCTGCAATTTAAAGATCCCGTGCTTTACAACAAAGATTTTGTATCGCTCTCAAAACTATTCCCCAGCGACGACTCCCCTACCCCAACAGGTCGCAAATGGCGTTACTGGTTTAGAAAAATTGATGCACAAGGCAATATGATAAAACCTGAAATAAAGTTCTACACAGACCTTTATTTCAATAAAGAAAGCAAACTCAACGCATGGTCGTTTTCATCTTTATTTTTGGAAATTGCACCACCTAAATTTTTAGAAGTATCGCTCCGCTCCATTGGTGGCGCAGAAATTGACAAAGAAAAAAGACAGCTCAAAGCCAACAGCGCATTGCTTGAGAAAATCAGCGAGCAATTACCCATAAAACCCGCTGTAGTCGCGAAATTAGGTGAACCCCTTGAAATCAAAGACGAGCCAGAGCAAGAAATCTATATGTATCATTTCCTGCTAGAAACACAAGGTATTGAAAAAGGCTATGAAGATCGGGCGTTAAACGTGGTGAAACTCACGTTTGATAAAAAGACGCAAGAATTAACTCGCATGGCGGGAAGTTTTGCGGGACTTAAAGTGTCGATCAATTACAAAAACTTCTTAGTTGAACATTCGCACGAAGATTAAAATTTTTCTATGCGATGACATGATTATTTATTATGTCATCGCAAACTATTTTGCCTAATTTTATTTCGTTACAATCCCCTTTCCCTATTACCTATCCGATAATTCTTAACCACTAAAGTGAGGCTTGGGCGTAAAACGCGATGCGCAAATTCAAGCATCGCGTCACATTAAATTTGTTACTTTTTCACATTTCCCGCATGTAATCCACATTCTTTTTTCGTACTATCTTCCCACCACCAACGCCCAACGCGCTCATGTTGATTAGGCAGAATCGCCCGTGTACAGGGCTCACATCCAATACTCACAAAACCTTGTTGATGCAATGAATTGAAAGGCACTTGATAAGATTCAATATAATCCCACACTTGCGCAGATGACCAATTCAACAGTGGATTGAACTTAATTAGCGTATGCGATGGTGTTGAAAAGGCGCTGTCTTGCTGAACTTCTGGAATATCTTGGCGTGTATCCACACTTTGATCTTTGCGCTGCCCTGTAATCCACGCATCTACCGTCGCTAGTTTCCGCCGCAGCGGTTCAACCTTACGGATCCCACAGCACTCTGAGTGGCCATCATCATAAAAACTAAACAACCCTTTCTCTTTAACAAATGGATCAAGCAGTTCTCTATTTGGACTTAAAATATCGATGTCAATGCCGTAATGTTTACGCACTTGCTCGATAAATCGATACGTTTGCGGATGCAGACGTCCCGTATCAAGACAAAAAACGGTTATATCTTTTCGAATAGCCAGTGCTAAATCAATTAAGACAACATCTTCCGCGCCACTAAATGAAATAGCGATATGTTCAAATTTTTCTAAAGCGGCTTTTAAAATAACACGCGGATTTTTACCCGCAAGTTGGGTGGATAAATCGTCAATATTCATACTGATAACGTTAACTCGATTAAAAAATGATTGGATAAATTAACTATTTAATTCATCAATTAACTGACCTTGTAAACCACTAAAACTGCCATTACTCATTAATACGACATGACAGCCACGCTCTTTTTCACTGCGAAAACGCGCCACAATATCGGGAAGCGTTTGACATACAACCGTATTCGCAGCCAATGTTAGGGCACTTTGGGATTCGGGTTGATAAATAATAGCAATATCAGCAGCGCGAAGTGAGGCCGCTAAAGTGTGTTGATGAACGCCTAAACGCATCGTATTTGAACGTGGCTCGACTATGGCAATAATACGCGCATCACCCACTTGTTCACGCAAACCATGAAGCGTTGTCGCAATAGCGGTTGGATGGTGCGCAAAATCGTCATAAATCGTGACATTGTCTTTTGATGCGACGACTTCCATTCGACGTTTGACACTTTGAAATTCGGATAGGGCAGCAATCGCATCACTTGGCACAATTCCCACATGACGTGCAGCTGCAATGGCGCTTAAGGCATTACGAACATTATGATCGCCGGTTAATGCCCATTTCACATCGCCCTGACGCTCATGATCAAAGAAAACCGAAAAATGGCTACCATCTGTTAACAACAAATCCGCATTCCAATCGGCTTGACCGTGAATACTGGTATACATCACCGGTGTCCAGCAACCTAAAGCAAGTGTTTCATCTAACGCGATATCACCTTCAGGAACGATGAGTAAGCCTTCACTTGGCACAGTGCGAATAAGATGATGAAATTGTTTTTGAATAGCGGATAAATCGGGGAAAATATCAGCGTGATCGTACTCCAAATTATTTAAAATGGTTGTACGGGGGCGGTAATGCACAAATTTTGAGCGTTTATCAAAAAATGCTGCATCGTATTCATCCGCTTCAATTACAAAGAAATCTGAATCGGTTAATTTTGCTGAAATGCCAAAATTTAACGGAATGCCACCAATTAAAAAACTGGGATTAAACCCTTGTTTTTCTAAAATCCACGCCAGCATACTGCTTGTCGTCGTTTTTCCGTGGGTACCGGCAACGCCTAACACCCATTTATCACGCAACACATTTTCAGCTAGCCATTGCGCGCCGCTATTATAGGGAAGGCCTAAATTTAAGACTGCTTCCACTTCGCTGTTCCCACGCGACAGCGCATTACCAATAATGACTAAATCCGGTCTAGGTACTAAGTTTTCGGGACTGTAACCGTTTTTAAGTACAATTCCTTGTTCAATTAATTGATCACTCATTGGCGGATACACATTTTCATCACTGCCACTTACGTCATGACCTAATTGCTTCGCTAAAACGGCAATCCCTGCCATAAATGTTCCACAAACACCTAAAATATGGATATGCATAAATAAGAACTCCTAACGAATTCGCCTAGGTTTAATAGGATGCGCTAACGAAGGTCTGGGCGCGTGTTTTATGGCGGCTTTTTGTGATAGTGGTGAACTGGGTTGCGCTGGACGAATTCTCGACCATCTATCACGCACAATATGTTCTTCAAGCCACTGCACACCTGTGATGCACGGCAATAATCGTTTATTTGCTTCACGCACTTCAACGTTACCTGCTGCGATCGCATCCCCTAAAATCACCAGTTCAGGGCGATATGACATATTTTCAATAGAAAATCCCTCCATAGTGATAATGCCTGCAATTTCTAAATCGCATCGCATTTTAGGAGGTATGTAGCTATCAGAAGCCGTCACATCATGTCCACCACGTTTAGCGAGCTGTGCAATATCAGCCATAAACGTGGTCGCTACGCCAACAAAGTGCATACGCACCCTTTAACCCTCGCTGTGAAAATTTAATGTTTTTTCTTAGGCTTATCGTTTTTTTCCGCTTCGGCTTTCTCTGCGGCAGCTTTTGCTGCAAGCTCTTCTGCGGTTGGCTCAACTGGTGGTGGTGGCTCTGCGCCTTTTGCGCCAGCCGTTTCAAGCATTTTGATTATATTTTCACCGCTAATTTTCTTCGCACGTTCCAAAATAGGCACTTTTTGCGCATCTTGGGCATTCACGTCCGCACCCGATTTAATGAGCAAATCAATAATGTCGACATCACCAAAAATTAACGCGTCCATAAGCGCAACGTTACCCACATTGTCAGTAGTATTCACATTTGCGCCATACGCAAGCAATGTTTTAACACTGTGAATATTACCGCTAAAACACGCTGCCATGAGCGCTGTGCGACCGCTCGCGTTTTTACTATTTACATCAATACCTTGATTAAGTAGTGTGATTAGGCGATCTTCTTTGCCATTCATTGCGGCTAAAAATAAATCTTTCCCCTCTTCTGCGTGAAGTTGTGGTGAAGAAGCGAGTAACAACATAAGGAGATAATTTTTATACTTCATAAAGAATCGTTGCCTGCGTTTATAAGAAAATTAAGATAAAATGCAAAAATAGTAGCTAACCTAACGTATTTTGCGATTACATGAACGAAAGTCCAATTATTAACATTACCGCTAGTGCCTCTTTTATTGAAAAAGACTCTGATGTACAGAAAAATCGCTATATCTTTGCCTATACTATCACTATCACTAATAAGGGTAAAAGAGTGGTGCAATTATTACAACGCCATTGGATATTAACTGCCGCAAATGGTAAAGTCCAAGAAGTCCATGGAGAGGGCGTTGTTGGGCAAACCCCAATCCTACAACCTGATGAAACTTTTCGCTACACAAGCAGCGCATTAATTGAAAGTTCAGTGGGGACCATGCAAGGTTACTACACGTTTATCGACCACGATGGCAAAACCTTTGATGCATCTATTGAGCGCTTCACTCTCTCCATTCCACGCACGCTGCATTAATCCTACTCTATGGCTATTTATGCAATCGGGGATGTGCAAGGGTGCTTTGATGAACTGCAAGCATTGCTTAATTTAATTAATTTTAATCCCACAAATGATCAATTATGGTTTACAGGTGATTTAGTCAATCGCGGTGAAAAATCACTCGAAACACTGCGTTTTGTAAAACAATTAGGGACAAGTGCGGTGACTGTACTGGGTAATCACGATATTCATTTACTCGTGAGCGCAAATTTCCCTGAGCGTATTAAGAAAAAAGACACGCTACAAAACATCATCACCGCACCTGATTGTGATGAATTACTCGATTGGCTCCGCAAGCAACCTCTCTTTCATTACGAGCATGACATAGGTATGATGCATGCGGGTATACCTCCTCAATGGAGCCTAATAAAAACACAAAAATTAGCGACGATTGCGCAAAAGGCACTTCGTGCTGACAACTACCGCGATACACTCGCGCAACTCTATAGTGACCAGCCTAATATATGGTCTAAAGACTTAAATGGAATGGAGCAATTGCGTTTTATTGTCAGTGCATTCACTCGCATGCGATATTGCACAAAAAAAGGTCAACTTGATTTTCAATACAGCGGTGAATTAGGCTCACAACCCGCGCATTTAATGCCGTGGTTTGACGCACCAAATCGTAAAATCGCTCCAACGACACTTATTTTCGGACATTGGGCTGCTTTAGGGTATTACACAAAAAATAATTGTTATTGCATTGATACCGGATGTATATGGGGACGCGAATTATCCGCTTTACAGATAGATATACCGCAAATGAAAAAGTTTAGTGTGTCACGCAATACCGTCCGTCAAGATTTCTAACGTATAATAACTAAATTCATCCTATTCTCTTTTTTCACTTTTCATGACCCATTGGCTAACAAATCATCCTCATCTCCTCAGCGGCGGCTTTAAAGGTATCGAAAAAGAAAGTCTGCGTATCAACGCACAAGGACTCATTTCACAAGCAATGCACCCACACGCCTTAGGATCTGCATTAATGCATTCGCAAATCACAACTGATTATTCCGAAGCGTTAATTGAGCTGATTACGTCGCCTTATGCTGATATAAATCACACACTTGATGAATTGCAAAAAACCCACCAATTTGTTTATGAAAATCTGGGGCAGGAACAGTTATTGTGTGCCAGCATGCCCTGCGGTATTGATGGTGATGAAAGTATTCGCATTGCAGAATATGGCACCTCAAATATTGGACGCATGAAACATGTTTATCGTCACGGTCTTTGGCATCGTTATGGTCGCACAATGCAAGCGATTGCTGGCATCCATTTCAACTATTCTGTACCGCAACATTTATGGGATTTTTTGCATGAAAAAAAAGGCGGCAATCAATCATTAGAAGCGTTTAAAAATGCGTCTTATTTTGGCTTGATCCGTAATTTTCAACGAATTGGCTGGTTAATTTTATATTTATTTGGCGCATCACCCGCCATTTGTAAAAACTTTTTCAAAAGTCGCCCATCGCTCATGGCGCAATTTGAAGAATTTGATAACGGCACACTTTATCATCCTTACGCCACATCACTTCGTATGAGTGACATTGGTTATAAAAGTAAAAATCAAGCCAACTTAGCCATTGATTACAATACACTCGATGGTTATGTACAAAGTTTAAGTGCCGCAATTAGTACCCCTTATAGCGAATATGAAAAAATTGGCGTATGCGTGGATGGTGAATATAAACAGTTAAATGCCAATATATTGCAAATTGAAAATGAGTTCTACAGCATCATGCGCCCTAAACAAATCGCGCAGTCGTGTGAAAAACCCACAGCGGCCCTACGTCGTGCTGGCGTAGAATACGTTGAAATGCGTGCGCTGGATTTGAATCCGTTCAATCCACTAGGAATTGATGAACCCACAGCACGATTTATTGAAGCCTTACTATTAACGTGTTTACTCACTGACAGCCCTGAGATTACCCCTGAAGAATTACGCATAAATAATAGTAATCAACTCAAGGTTGCCAATCACGGACGCAAACCAAATGTAGAATTAGTGAGAAATGGAAAAAATATTCCACTTCAAACATGGGCAAACGATATTTTGCAGCAAATGAAACCTATCTGCGCTGCCTTAGATGAAAATGAAATAGGACAGCCTTACATTGAGTCGCTTGCACTGCAAGCAAGATTAGTTAAAAACGCTGATCTAACGCCTTCTGCGAAAATGTTAGCAAAAATGCGCGAATACAATAAACCTTTTGCCTGTTTTGCTGTCGATCAATCCGCTGAGCACGCGAGTTTTTTTGCAACACAACAACTCGATGACACCACGCGTCAAACGTTTATTGACAATGCTAGCGCATCACATCTAAAGCAACATTCACTCGAGAATGCCGTGCAACCCGATTTTGATCAATTTTTACAACACTATTTTTTGGGTAATCCCCACGTAAACTAAATCGCACAACGACGAAGAACAGGAATTGACATGAATTACTCTATTGAATCACAACCCATTGAAACATTGAAAGCTGATGTGTTATGCGTGGGAATATATACAAACCAACAACTCACACTCTCGGCTAAAACTTTAGATGATGTCACTCAAGGTTTAATCAGTTCTTTGATTACACGTGGCGATATTACAGGAAAACTCTGCGACACCTTACTTATCAATGTTATTCCAAATAGTCCTATTGAAAGAATCTTACTTGTTGGCCTTGGTGAACAAAACGCTTTAAATGCTAAAAATTACCGCAAAGCACTAGGCAGTGCAATTGCTGTGTTAAAAAAAGCCAATATAAAAAGCGCGGCAGTGAGCTTTGCGGAATGTGAAGTAGAAAAAGCCGATTTCATTTGGAAAACGCGTCAAATTATCGAAGTATTTAGTGACAAACTTTATCAATTCACGCAATGCAAAAGTAAAGTGGACGACACAACCACGCTAGACAATATTACAATTACGATTTTAGAAAATCATAGCGATGACGCAAAAACAGGATTAGCTCAAGGCATTGCAATTGCCGAAGGAATGACACTTGCAAAGCACCTCGCTGATCTGCCCGCAAATATTTGCACACCAAGCTACCTTGCCAAGCAAGCACTAACACTTGCATTAAGCTACGATTCACTTAAAGCGACTATTCTTGATGCGTCAGAAATGGAAGAATTAGGCATGGGGGCTTTACTCGCTGTCGCGCGCGGTAGTCGTCAACCCCCCAAACTCATTACACTCGAATATCAAGGCGGTGACAAAAACTGCAAGCCTATTGTTCTCATTGGTAAAGGTTTAACCTTTGATGCAGGTGGTATTTCACTCAAGCCAGGCGCAGGTATGGATGAAATGAAATACGATATGTGCGGCGGCGCGGCAGTGCTAGGTACGATGCAAGCCGTAGCGCAATTAAAATTGCCTATCAATGTCATTGGGTTAGTGCCTGCTTCAGAAAACATGCCTGATGGCGACGCAAATAAACCCGGTGATATTTTGACCAGTATGTCGGGCAAAACGATTGAAATTCTCAATACCGATGCGGAAGGTCGTTTAATTTTATGCGATACGCTAACCTACGCTGAACGTTTCCAACCTGAATTTGTCATCGATTTAGCAACCTTAACCGGTGCATGTTTAGTGGCCTTAGGACGTGTTCCAAGCGGATTACTTGGAAATGATGATGAACTCTGCCAAGATATTATTTCTGCAAGTGAAAAAGCCTGCGACAGCGTTTGGCGTCTGCCTTTGTGGGAAGAATATCAAGAACAATTAAAGTCAAATTTTGCCGACTTAGCCAATATTGGCGGTAAAGATGCGGGAGCGATTACCGCCGCATGCTTTTTAGCCAACTTTGCTGAACACTTCCGCTGGGCTCATTTAGACATTGCTGGTACTGCATGGCGCACAGGTCCAACAAAAGGCGCAACAGGTCGCCCTGTCGCGCTCCTTACGCAATATTTATTGAATCGAGTCAATGCCGGAGCTTAGTTTTTACATTTTGCAAAGTGAATCCCTACACGATCGGTATTTTTTTGCGTGTCGATTAATTGAAAAAGCCTATCAAAATGGGCAATTTTGTTATGTTTTGATGGATTCACTTGCGGAAGCACAAACCTTGGATGACATGCTTTGGACATTTCGCGTGGGCAGTTTTATTCCGCATCAAATATTGACGCAAGCGCCGCCAGATATTGTTTCACAAGTATTAATAGGCGTTGAAAATGCGCCACCTGCGTGGCGTAGTATTGTTTTTAACTTATCAAAACAACTCCCAATAAATTGGGAATCTTCTACACGTATTTTAGAAATTTTAGATAATAGTGAAAGTACCAAAATAGCCGGCCGAGCACGCTACAGCGCATACAAACAAGCTGGTGCGACCATTACTACCCACAAGATATAAAGCCAAATCATGACAAACGAAATCGTTCAAGCCCTCATTTGGAAAGACAATGCGCTAAGTGTGCTCGATCAACGTCAACTTCCGAGCGTTACGTATTACGATGATTACAGTGATGCGCAAGGTGTTGCTGAGGCCATTACCTCAATGCGTGTACGCGGTGCGCCAGCGATAGGTATAGCCGCTGCGTATGGTGTTGTATTATCACTTCAGCAGCATTATGAAAAAACAAGCGAATGGCGCGACGTAGTTGCAAAAGACATTCAAATGCTTGCTCAATCTCGCCCAACCGCAGTGAATTTATTTTGGGCACTAGATAAAATGAAGAGCGTCATCGCGCAAGAATCGGCAAACTTACGTACCGCCGCTGCAGATTGTGCAATAACGATTCATCATGAAGATAAAGCGGCAAATCGGACAATGGGCGAATTTGGCGCGGATATCATCGCCAATGCCAAAGGCATTCTTACGCATTGCAATACAGGAAGCTTGGCAACAGGCGGTTATGGAACTGCTTTAGGGGTGATTCGTAGTGTCTATGCGCGTCATAGCGTCAATATTTATGCAGACGAAACTCGCCCATGGCTACAAGGTGCCCGCTTAACAGTTTGGGAACTTTCTCAGGACGGTATTCCCTCGACGTTAATTGCCGACAGTGCTGCGGCATGGTTAATGAAATCTGGGGCAATCGATTGGGTAGTCGTTGGTGCAGACCGTATCGCGTCAAATGGTGACGCGGCCAACAAAATTGGCACATACTCACTTGCCGTCTTAGCTAAGCAACATGGTGTAAAAATGATGGTCGTTGCACCAACATCCACTATTGATTGGTCACTTGAAAATGGCAATACCATCGAGATTGAATGCCGTGATCCACTTGAATTATTACCTAAAAGCTACGATACACCAGATTCGCTCGTTAGCGCATGGAATCCTGTTTTCGATGTGACTCCAGCTGAACTCATTGATGCCATTGTCACGGAGCGTGGTGTCGTATTAAACCCTTCTCAACACACTAACGGTATTGCGAGTTTACGCGCATGATTGAAATAACGGGTTATTTATGGAAAGCACTGCAATTAATTAAAACCCCTGCCTTGCGACCTTTTATTCTTTTTCCTTTTTTAATTAATATTGTTTTATATACGGTCGCTTTTTTTTTAGGTTATTTGTACTTAGACCACTGGATTACACAGGCAATTCCTGAGTGGTTATTCTGGCTGCGTTGGTTAATTTATCCACTATTTTTTATTAGTTTTTGCACAGTAGGATTTTTTAGTTTTACACTATTGGCTAATGTTATCGCTGCACCCTTTTACGCCAAATTAGCAGCCAAAACATTAACCGTTATTAATGCATCTATTTTAGTAACACACGAACCCAATTTACGAGAAATTTGGCAAGCGGAGTTGAAACGACTAAGCTATGTATTATCGCGCACATTGCCAATTTTATTATTGTTTATCATCCCAGTCATTAATATCGCTGCACCAATTGTTTGGTTATTGTTTAGTGCATGGTGCGTGGCACTGGAATATTTTGCCTTTCCTCTAGAAAATCAAGGCGTATTATTTCCTCAACAAAAAGAACAATTAAAAACAATGAAAATAAGCGCATTAAGTTTTGGTGGTTTTGTCACATTAGGTTTATCCATACCCTTAATCAACATTATCGTCGCACCTGTTGCCATCATTGCTGCTACACTTTACACACAAGCGCATACGCCACCTAAATAAATGCCGTATAATGGCATTATTAATTGAAAAATAAGAAAAATTAATCTAATCAGGAGAATTTGAATGTCTAAAACCCAAAATTTACAAGATAACTTTTTGAACATTCTTAGAAAAGAACATACCCCCGTTTCAATATTTTTAGTAAATGGGATTAAGTTACAAGGGAAAATTGATTCATTTGACCAATATGTCATCATGTTAAAAAACACAGTTAGCCAAATGGTCTACAAACACGCTATTTCGACTATTGTCCCCAGTAAAATGGTGCGTTTAAGCGGTGAAAGTGAAGAAAATCGTGATGATTAATCTATGATGCAGAGTTTAGTTTCAGAACGCCCCGATGCAGGTGAAAGAGCCGTTTTAGTTCACATGACTTTTTATCGTGGTAAAGAAAATCTGTACGAATTAAAAGAATTAGCAAAATCTGCTGGGACTGAACCAGTTCACGTTCTGACAGGGGCTCGTCAACGCCCTGACTCTAAGTATTTCATTGGAACAGGAAAACTAGACGAATTAAAAACGGCTATCGACATGTTCAAAGCCGATGTCGTACTTTTTAATCATGCATTATCACCTAGCCAAGAACGTAATTTAGAAAATTTCTTAGGTGTGCGAGTTGTCGACAGAAATGGATTGATTTTAGATATTTTTGCGCAACGCGCACAATCATTTGAAGGTAAACTTCAAGTTGAATTAGCGCAATTAAAACATTTATCGACACGACTTGTTCGAGGTTGGACGCATTTAGAACGCCAAAAAGGCGGTATTGGAATGCGTGGTCCAGGTGAAACACAGCTGGAAACAGATCGACGTCTACTTGCTGTTCGCCTAAAACAAATCCAACAACGACTGGATAAAGTTGATAAACAACGCCATCAAGGTCGCAGTCAACGCAAAAAAAGTGAAACGCCCACCATATCATTGGTAGGTTATACCAATGCGGGAAAATCAACGCTTTTCAACACACTCACCGGTTCGGATATTTACGCTGCAGACCAACTATTTGCAACACTTGATCCAACCTTACGTCGCTGTCCTTTACCAAATAATAATGAAGTCGTTTTTGCTGATACCGTGGGGTTTATTCGTCATCTTCCGCATGAGCTCGTTGCCGCATTTAAGTCAACGCTACAAGAAGCAACCGAAGCAGAATTATTATTACACGTCGTTGATGCTCATGCTGACGACCGTGCTGATTTAATGCATCAAGTTGAGTTAGTACTTGAAGATATTGGCGCTGCAAAAATTCCACGGCTTGAAGTATTTAATAAAATTGATTTACTTGATAATATTCCCCCTCACATTGAGCGAGATGATGCCGGAAATGCAACTCGTATTTGGTTATCTGCCGTATCTGGTGAAGGAATTGAATTACTATTGCAAGTGCTAGTAGAAAAATTTGCATCAACGCAAGTGCGTCGTCGTTGTTATTTCTCTGCACAGCAGGGTGGTATACGTGCAAAACTATTTGAAAATGCCACTATTTTAGAAGAAATTGAGGATGAATTTGGTGATAGTGAAATTTTAATTGAAATCGATGCGAAATATTTAGGTTTACTTAAAGACGTTCAATGCGATGAAGTGTAATTTCTTGAGCCAAATAAAGCGGTACCAATACGAACCCACGTAGACCCTTCAGCAATAGCTGCCTCTAAATCATCTGACATACCAAATGAAAATGCGGTCAACTCAGGCATGTTTAAGGCATTAACAGCAGACACTAATTTTTTATACGGTTCGCGTTGAGCGTGAAAATTAGATTGAGGAGCTGGAATTGCCATCACCCCACGTAATACAAGATTAGGCAATGTTGAAACAGTCGCAATCAAATCAGGTAATTCGTGTAATTTAACGCCCGACTTACTCTCTTCATCACTTATATTGACTTGAATACAAATATTAAGAGGCGCTAAAAAATCGGGGCGCTGAGCACTGAGTCTTTGAGCGATTTTCACATCATCCACGCTATGCACCCAATCAAACTTTGTTGCCAACATTTTTGTTTTATTGGATTGAATTGGCCCAATAAAATGCCATGTTATGTCAAATGCGCTTAAACAGTCTTTTTTAAGCAATGCTTCTTGAACATAATTCTCACCAAAATGCCGCTGTCCTGCTCGATAAGCACATGCAATATCACTCGCAGTTTTCGTTTTACTTACTGCAAGCAAGTTTACTGAATGCGCAACTCTGTTGTGCGTTATTTCAGCGAGATAAATTTGAGCTTGAATTTTGTTCAATTGAGAAGAAATCATCAATTTTTAATTTTTACGATCAAACTTTCTATACCCAATTGCTTCACTTAAATGGGCGATTTCAATATCTTGTGAATTTGCTAAATCGGCAATAGTCCGTGCTAATTTTAATATACGATGATAAGCTCGATTTGATAAACCAAAACGCTCCATAGCTTGCGCGAGTAATTTATCACCAGCTTCTGATAATTCACAATGAAGCTTTACTTCTTTCGCACTTAAAGCTGCATTTGCTTTACCACTTCGCGCAAGCGCAACATCTCTTGCCAAAATAACACGCGCACGAATGGTGGCACTACTTTCCTCACCTTCCTCAGACCCTTTACGCAGAACCTCATGTGAAACGCGAGGAACTTCAAGGTGCATATCAATTCTATCAAGCAAAGGACCGGAAATTTTTGAGCGATAACGTAATACTTGCTCAGAGCTACAATGACAACGCCCAGATGCATCACCTAAATAACCACAAGGACACGGATTCATAGCTGCAATCAGTTGAAATTGTGCAGGGAAATCAACTTGTCTTGCTGCGCGAGAAATGGTGATATGCCCAGTTTCTAATGGCTCACGTAAAACTTCTAATACTTTACGATCAAATTCGGGTAACTCATCCAAAAATAAAGCACCATGATGCGAAAGTGAAATTTCACCAGGACGAGGATTACTGCCTCCACCGACCAATGCTGCCGCAGAGGCAGTATGATGAGGTGCTCGATATGGCGGACGTAGCCAATTGTCGACATCTAACCCCTGATTACTAATTGATGCAATGGCAGCTGTTTCCTGTGCCTGTTTCTCAGTCAATGTGGGTAAAATAGTAGGTAGGCGAGAAGCAAGCATTGACTTCCCTGTACCGGGAGGACCTAACATAAGTAAATTATGTGCGCCCGCGGCGGCAATTTCGAATGCTCTTTTGACATGATATTGACCATGAACATCTGAGAAATCAATATCATGTTGAATTTCGTTCGATTGCGACTGCTGATACGTTGTCTCAATTAGCTTTTGACCACTCAAATGACGACAGACGTCAAGTAAATGAGCAGCGGGGAGAATTTCAATACCTTTGACTAATGCCGCTTCTTTAGTGTTTTCCATGGGTAAAATTAGTTGCCGTTGGCAGTCTCGCGAACATATTGCAACCGGTAATACACCAATTATGGGACGCAGTTCACCACCTAAGGATAACTCACCAACACATTCATAACGATCTAAATTGTCACAAGGAATCTGACCACTAGCAGCTAAAATACCAAGAGCAATGGCCAAATCAAAACGTCCACCTTCCTTTGGCAAATCAGCAGGAGCAAGATTGACCGTAATACGTTGGGCAGGAAAATTGAAATTACAATTTTGAATAGCGCCACGCACACGATCTTTACTTTCTTTGACCGCGGTTTCAGGTAAACCAACAATATTTAATGAGGGTAGCCCGTTTGCTATATGAACTTCAACTGTCACTAAAGGTGCATCAATTCCAGAACGTGCGCGACTATAAATAACAGCTAAAGCCATAATCTAATTATGCTTAGAAGCTAAAAAAGACTGTTCCATTTCGGCTACTCGATTTTCAAGTAACTCTAAATTCGCACGTGTTTTCGCGAGGACTAATTTTTGCACTTCAAATTCTTCTCGAGTAACAAGATCTAACTTACCTAAAGCACTTTGCAAAATAGCATGAAAAGTTTTTTCTAAATCGGCTTTTACAGCATGCAAACTCGGAGGAACAACACCTGCTAAACGATTCGCCATATCGTCAATTGTTTTAGCGTCAAACATAAAAATATCTCTGTAAATAGGGCAATCAAACTCAATTATATTCTGAAATGAATGTATTGAAAGGAATCAATCTATACTAATTGGCAAAGGCTTTTTTAAAGAATTCAGGTTGTGCCATAGCTGAATGATGTATATCTGTATTGTAATAAACCGTATCAAATGATTTATTGCTGCAATCATTTTGCCGAAAACTTAACTCGGTTTTGCTTGCTACTGTGGCACTCCACCATCCAGAGGGGTAGATACATTGTGGAAAAAACAACGTTTGTAAATGCGAAAACCCTGAATTTTTCATTGCATCACGCATTTCAGCGATGAGTTTCCGAAGAAATAAACATTTGCAATGTTACTTGACGTCTTACGCACCTCTGTTACTAACCCAATCATTTCTTGTGAAATCCCAAGAGAGGTCCAGACTTCCTTGTTCAGCGAAACAAAGTTTGGCCTAACCCAATCTCCAACCTTTATATCTTCATGTGACATTCTGCAATCCTATTATTTAGTGGAGAAATGAATTAACAAGAAGTAAAGTCTCTAACAGCTCCTTACCCTTCTTTGTATGAGGAATTGTCTCTTTACATTCATTGTAATAATCCATTACAGGCAGGGTCCCAAGTAGAGTCTCCTTTTTAGTCTCTAATTCAATGTGCTTGCTGTACCATTCCCTCCATTGAGGTGTACAGAAAACATTATCATACGCCTCCTTTAATCTCAAAAAGTAAAGACTTTCCTCTTCTTCCAAGTAACAGTCCATCAACTCTAGCTTTGTTGTCATCTTGACCTTGAGCAATCGTAAATATGAGTCTCCTAAGTCGACTGCATAAAAGTTTTTACGGATATCTGTCAGATATCCATATGCTTCTCTATTTGTAATTCTCATCCTAAACTCCAGAGAAACTCTGTTGCCGCTTTTTCATTTTTAGAATCCACTGCATACTGTAAGACCATTTCTGGAGTAACTTCTACACCATTCAGATACCACTCCTTACTACCATCAGCCCACTCAATAGCAGGGCCCCCTTCACGATGCAGTTCACCATTCAGATACCACCACTTACTACCATCAGCATACTCAATAGCAGGGCCCACTTCACGATGCCTTTTGCCATTCAGATACCAGGATTTACTACCATCGGCCCACTCAATAGCAGGGCCTTCAATGCGATGAAACTGACCGACTTCATTGAACCACTTTGTGGTTCCGCTTTCCACTTCAACCTTATAGGTGTTCTTCATTTTAAGCTCCTACTTTACTTCAGTTAGGGTGTAACTCTTTCCGTCGATTTGCACAATCTTTCCATTGCAGGTAGAACTGCGCTTCTGCATTACAGCGTTGTATTCTGCTTCGGTATAGCCAAAATCATTCAGATACCAATCCTTACTACCATCAGCACCCTCATAAGCAGGGCCTCCTTCACGATGCCTTTTACCATTCAGAAACCACCACTTACTACCACAAGCATACTCAATGGCGTGGCCGCCTTCACGATGCAGTTCACCATTCAGATGCCAAAACTTACTACCATCAGCATACTCAACAGCAGGGCCTCCTTCACGATGCGGTTTACCATTAAGATACCAGTGATTACTACCATCATGATGCTCAATAGCAGGGCCTTCAATACGGTGAAGATTGCCACTCTCATTGAACCACTTTGTGATTCCCCTTTCCACTTCAACCTTATAGATTCTCTTCAT
>CAINHP010000173.1 GCA_903848905.1 uncultured Pseudomonadota bacterium | reverse complement strand
ACATCAATCAAAAAATGGGACAACTTTCTCAGGCGTGGCAAGTCATTGAAACGACGGTTAAGACGTTACTTTAGTGACAATATAAAATGAGTGGCAATATAAAATTAAAATTTACTCAGATTATTTCGCATTTTTTAAATATTCTGCCTTTTTAGCTAAATCCGCATCAGAGTCCCAAAATTTAGCTGCAATGGCAATAAAGTCATCTTGTAATTCTAAAAAAGCATCCGTGATATCAGGATCAAAATGACTGCCGCGTCCTTCAATAATCAGTTGCACAGCTTGCTCGTGAGACATTCCTTCTTTATAAACGCGACGACTAATCAGTGCATCATAGACATCAGCAACCGCCATTAATCGCGCTGAAATGGGAATGTTATCGCCCGCAAGACCTAAAGGATAACCACTGCCATCCCATTTTTCTTGATGGGCGTAAGCAATTTCCTTTGCATATTTCAAAAAAGGCACTTCCAGCCCTAATTCATATTCAGCATTTAAAATGGCACTGCGCCCTAATGCTGGATGCTGTTTCATGACTTCAAATTCTTCAGGTTCAAATCGCCCCGGTTTAAGTAAAATCTTATCGGGAATGCCAACTTTACCAATATCGTGAAGTGGCGCTGATTTGTATAGCAGTTCGATAATTTTATCATCATCGAGAAAATGCGAAAAACGAGGGTGATGACGTAATTTTTGGGCTAACACTCTCACGTAATTTTGTGTGCGACGAATATGATTACCCGTTTCATTATCTCGGGTTTCAGCTAAAGAGGCCATCGCATGAATGGTCACATCTTGAATAGCGGTAATTTCACGGGTGCGCTTGATGATTTCCGCTTCGAGAAAACTATTTTGATTACGCAAAAAATCTTGCATTCTTTTGATATCAAGATGTGTTTTGACGCGTGCCATTAAAATAGCTGGATTAATTGGCTTGGTAATGTAGTCAATAGCGCCAATTTCAAGCCCTTTCGTTTCGTCTGTCGCATCCGTTTTTGCAGTTAAGAAAATAACGGGGATATGCTGTGTTTGTGGATTGGCTTTTAATTGTCTACAAACCTCATAGCCGTCCATAACAGGCATCATGATGTCGAGTAAAATCAAATCTGGCGGGGTTTGCGATTGTGATATTTTTAACGCTTTTTCACCGTTATTGGCCACTTTCACTTTGTATTCGTCTTTGAGTAACTCACTCATCATGATGAGATTGTCGGGGGTGTCATCAACGACTAATATATTGAATTTATCTAACATGATTCTTTTTTTCCTAAAATTAAACGTTATCTGCCGAGGTATCAGACTGACTTGTCAGTAAATGCAAGGCTTTTTCAAAATTAAATTGTTTGATAGCAATTTCAATTTTTGAGAATACCTCTGCGCTAAAAGAGCGTCTAATGATGGCACTATTTTCTTCAAGATAAGTTAATGCAGCACTGTCATCATCAAGCAAAAAATCGCTGAGTTGCTGAATGAATTGCGCTGTTGTTTCTGCATCAATGTCTTCAATAACGTTAACGGATGTCTCTTGATCTGATGTTTTTAGCGTCGAAACGGCCGTGCGAATTTGCGCAATGAATGGCTGCTGCTTTTTTTCAAAGTAGGTAAGTTTAACATCAATGACATCGCGAGGCATATTTGTGCGAAGTAAATGTTCAATTTCACCAGCTAATTTCTCAAGTTCACTTGCACCAATATTACCACTGACATTTTTTGCAGTATGGGCAAGACGCTCGGCCGTTTCAAGGTCATTTTCTTCAAGAGCGGCATATATGAGTTCGGGTAAATATTCTTGATTGCTGGCATAGTGGCGTAGCAGATTCAAATACAGTGACGTTTTACCCATTACACGTTTTAAACCTAATGCGACGTCAAGGCCATCAATCTTAGGAAGTGATTCTATCTCTTGATAATTGGATTGTATTTTTTTGATATCACTTTCTTGTAATGCCTCGGTGAGCGTAGGTCTAACCCATCTCAGCAAAGTACGAAACAGCTCTTCAGGATCAATGGGTTTTGAAATAAAATCGATCATACCGGCTTGTTTACATTTTTCTCTATCTTGCAGCATGGCATTGGCTGTCATAGCAACAATGGGCAGCGTATTGAATTTGGGTTTTTTGCGGATTTCAATGGTCGCGTCTACACCGTTCATCACGGGCATTTGCATATCCATTAAGACAATATCGTAATGATTATGATTAATCATTTTAATAGCTTCTCTGCCGTCATTTGCAATATCCACTTCAAATCCTTCATCTAAAAGTAGGCCAAGGGCAACTTCTTGATTGAGTTCATTATCTTCAACCACGAGAATGGATGCACCTTGAATAATTTTTAAATCCTCGACAATATATGAAAATCCGGGATGATCACTTAAATTATCATCAATTTCTTTAGGTGATTCATGGGTTTCACTTAGTAAACGGATGACTAAATCAAATAATAATGAAGCATTCACTGGCTTAATTAAAATATTATCCAGTTCCATATTGTGCATTTCACTTAACACTTCTTCGCGTCCATGCGCGGTGATGATAGTAATGTGAGGCATATGACTTAACGCTAAATTGCGAATCGCTTTCGCTGTTTCAGCACCATCCATATCAGGCATATACCAATCAAGGAACACAATTTCATAGGGTTCGCCTTCCTTTTCAGCCTGTTTAATATTTTTTATAGCTTGTTTACCACTGGACGCTTGCGTGACATTTAAGCCAATATTGGATAACCCTGTTTCCAATATATAACGTGCCAATTCGGTGTCATCTACTACTAACACGCGCCGCCCTTTAAGGTTTTTTGCTTGCGTTAAATAGGGCATTTTTTTATTGGCTTTTTTAAGTCTTGCTGTGAACCAAAATAAACTTCCTTTGCCTAATTCACTCTCAACGCCAACTTCACCATTCATTAATTCAACAAGTTGCTTTGAAATAGATAAGCCAAGGCCACTGCCACCGTATTTACGGCTTATTGAGGAATCGGCTTGCTGGAAGGATTGAAATAGTTTGGTTTTTGTTTCCTCATTTAAGCCAATACCTGTATCACGTACGCCAAAATACAATAGCAATTCATTCTGTTTATCTTCAAGTATTTTAACCGTAATGACAATTTCACCTTCTTCGGTGAATTTCACCGCATTATTTGCGTAATTAATCAGCACTTGCCCCAAACGTAGAGGATCGCCATTGATATAGACAGGGAGGTTCTCATCGATATCAAAAACCAGAGAGAGTCCTTTATCTTTTACTTTGGAGGAAATAAGATTGACGAGATTGTTAAGCGTTTTTTCAATTTTAAAATCAATGTGTTCAATGGCAATTTTACCCGCTTCAACTTTCGATAAATCTAAAATATCATTAATGATACCGAGTAAGTGTTGGCTTGAGCTTTGGATTTTTCGCATATAATTGAGCTGTTTATTACTTAGCTCAGTTTTCATAATTAAATGTGAAATACCAACAATTGCATTCATGGGAGTGCGAATTTCATGACTCATGTTCGCCAGAAAATCCGATTTCATTTGGGTGGTATCTTCAGCAATCTTTTTGGCATGATAAAGTGCAATATCAGCTTCTTTTTTGATGGTGACATCACGCGCTGATACACAGATAAAAGATTGGCCGTTGGTATTAGGGAGTTTACTTAGGCCCACTTCAATGGGGAAATGACTTCCGTCTTTGCGAACACCCAGCAGGTCGTTTTTTACCCCCATCATACGTGTCCCGCCTTCTTCCATGAACTGTTGACGCATGGCTGGATGGTGAGCGCGTACCGTTACTGGAACGAGATGATCAACATTTTTCCATATTAATTCACCCGGCGCGTATCCAAAAACTTCATCCGCTTGTTTATTGCAAAGTACAATCGTGCCGTCACCATCCACCACCAGCATTGCATCAGGTGCCGACTCAATAATTCCTCTAAACCATGCTTCGGTTTCTTTTAACTCGGCCTGCTGTAATTCAAGTTCGACCGCCTGTTCTTCGAGCTGTGCGGCTTGCATTTCCATGTGATCTGATTGCTCTATCGTCTGCTTGAGTAGCTCTTGTGTTTTAAGATTGCGATCAAGAATGTCTAAACATAGCGCAACCATTGGCATTAATGCACTTAATAATAATTTTTCCGTCTTCGTAAAGGGCTTAAAAAAGGCGATTTCAAGCACACCAATTAGCGTATTTACACGTAATATAGGGTAAACCACAATATGTTTAGGAATTGACTCACCTAAACTTGAATTGATTTTGATGTAATCTTCAGGCACATCGGTTACATCGATAAGTTTTTTCTCCACTGCGCATTGCCCAACTAAGCCCTCACCGAGCGCAATACGCAACTTTTGTGGACTTTGTTTGTTTTCACCATACGTATTTAATAAGGACAATTCATCTTGCGTGTAAACATAAAATGCGCCATAAACCGCATTAATCAGCGGGCAAACGGCAGAGAGAAATTTTTGGGCAAAATCCGAAAGATTTTCGACCTGATAAAGCTCGGTTGAAATGGTGGCGAAATTATCTTTAATCCAGCGCTGAGTTTCCATTCCTCGACACATTGTCTGTAAAACAGCGGCTGATCTCGCAATAGCCCCTATTTCATTTTTATCATTTACATGAGGAATGACGACATCTAAATTTCCTGCAGCCAAATCTGCAATCGCCGTTTGTAAGCGACTTACCGGACCTGTGATTGATTTTGCGATAAGGAAACCACTTATTGCCGTTATTAACATGCCAATAATCATCATTAAAAGCGAAACATGTTCACTTTCAGCGCGCATTTTCTTAACATCTTCGGCAATAATTAACGCTTGTGATTCTTTTTTACGGCTTAGAGTTGATAATAATTCTTCTGTGGTATTAGCCGTAGCCACAAAATCCGCATCAACTATAAATTGATTAAAGGTGTTGTCTGATGGCTTTCTTTCATTCCCTAAGTGGCCTAATGAAATGGCTTGATTGATGTTGCCTAGATAATGAGTCAAAAAAGTATCGAAATTAGCTAACAATTTTTTATCTTCATCTACTATTAAATGAGTGCGAGCCAGCACCATTTCTTCTTGTAGCTTGAGGGTGGCTTTTGTGATATTGCTTTTAGATTGATTGTTTCGCTCTGTATCTGTTTGCGAAAGTTGAGCTATATTTTCACGAATATGGACTAAATGGATATTGGCTTCTTTTAAGTGTGAAACACACTGAAAATAATTTTCATAGATAATGTTCGTTTCATCACTAAACGTTCGAATATTGCTTATTGTATTTAAATCGATGAGTAGCATAATGACTAAACCATAACCGACAGCCCAAAACAGTTTGGTGCCTAGTGATTTTCTTTCTAATAGTGAAATAAGTGACGTCATTATGTTGGTATGAAATTTAACAATAAGGGACCTCTATTTTACATGAAAATAATCCTTAACATCATCTTGTTATCCTTGTTTTGATGAAGGCGAAGGCGGGATTAGCCGTTTTTTTAAGCAGTGTGCTGTTTTTAGGCATTTTAGAATTAGGTTTACTACAATGCGGATATGCCCTCAAATTGGATATTCTCGGTGTGATGATTGACTAAGGCTTAAAACCATATTGGTAAAAGTGCATTATTGTTGATTAATTTAGAAGGTAATCTATCTTGTAATCTTTTTATGATGTGATAGTATGCGGCCTGTAGGCTGTTTTTTTATTATATTTGAATATTATAGAGACGTTTTTTTCGCGAATTCAATATACGCTAACTCGATGGGTATTTATTTTATCGAATCCAAACAGGTGTGTTGTTGTCTATTCCGTGCGGAAATAAACACGTTATCTGAGCGTACCAAAGTAGACGAATGCCAGAAATAATTATTCAAAATGTAATCATGCAATCTTAAGTACCACGTATTTTGGAGGTTAAAGGTGATAGATAAGAATATAAAATTATTGGTGGTTGATGATAATACACAAATTCGAGATTTAATTCGGTTGTCCTTTAAACGCCAACCTAAAGTAGAGGTATTTGAGGCTATCAATGGCTCGGAAGGACTTAAATTGTTTCAAGAATTGCATCCAGATATTGTATTATCCGACGTGATGATGCCGGGTGAAATAGATGGTTTGAGCTTGTGCAAACAAATTAAAGAAAGTGTTAATACATGTCCTGTCGTGTTAATTTCAGGTAAAGGCCAGCAAAGTGATATTGATTTAGGGTTGGCTGCAGGCGCAGATGTTTATAAAGTTAAGCCCTTTGGACCTATTGATTTAATTAATCTCGTAAACGAATTAGTCAATTAAATCAGCGTTTAACTTTTTTATTCGATTTTTATATATAAGGGAATAACCATGGCTAAGATATTAGTGATTGACGATGAAGATCAACTGCGGGTCCTATTGAAAAAAATGTTGATGCATGGCGGTCATCAAGTATCCATAGCAGAAGATGGTGTAGAGGGAATAAAAATTTTTCATGAAATTCAACCAGATCTCATTATTACTGACATCATTATGCCAAATAAAGATGGGATTGAAGTGATTGTTGAACTGCTTAAATCCAATCCAGATTTACCAATTATTGCTATTTCTGGTGGTCGACGTGCGATTACCGCAAACTTTAATTTAGATTCAGCTGAAATGTTGGGCGTGAAAGGTATTCTGCAAAAACCGTTTACCCATGAACAATTGCTTGAACTCATTGAAAAGGTATTAAGTTAATGAATACATCATCACAAGGTGTTGCAGGTGCTTCCAGCACTCAAGAGATGGGTATTGAAGTTAGTGTGCCAAAAATAAAAATACTCATTGTTGATGATAATCATCATACTCGAAATATTTTACGTCTTACGTTTAGTCGCTTAGGCGAGTATGAAATCTTTGAAGCCACGCAGGGCATAGAAGCCATTGCTATTTTCAATGAAAAAATACCTGATATTGTTTTTTTAGACATCATGATGCCTGAGATGGATGGTTTAGAGGTCTGTCGATTAATTAAAGCCACGTCTACTAATCCTCATTGTCATGTTATTTTGTTGTCTGCAAAAGTGTCGAAACTTGATATTGAGGAAGGTTTGAATGCCGGTGCTGATCGGTATTTATTCAAACCGTTTAGCCCACTTCAGCTTATTGAAATTATTGACGAGTTTAATCAAAATTCACCAAAGAAAACGAATTTAAGCCAACCCGTTTTTGAAGCCAATGTGACGTCATCTGAGGGAATCCACTACAACCTGCTCACCGGGTTTGATGAAGAGCGTCTTGAAACACTCGAAATGATGTTAGGTTCACAACAGCAAGTGCTTCAAGCGGTCAAAAAATTTATAGTCGATACGTCTAGTATGCAGAGCGATTTACAGACGTTACTTGCACGTGGTGATTTTATAGCTGCGAGTCGAAAACTTCATACCCTCAAGGGCTGCGCAGCAGACTTGGGAGCAAATGAGGTGTCCACGCTAGCGCATGAAATAGAAGAGATGATAAAGCAGAATAAGGAGGGTGAGTTAAGTCCAAAAATGAAGCAGCTATCTCAAGCGTGGCAAATTGTTTTGAAAACGGTTAATACCCTACTGTAGTTTTTGACTAGCTACTCTATAATTTAATAGAAAAGAGGTTTATCAATGCAGCTTGGCGCATTTAATATCCGTCAAAAACTACTGCTTATTATGATAAGTGGTGTGATGCTATGTGCTTTTTTAGGTGCATTTTTCATCTACGGCGTCGTTCAAGATGAAATCATACTCGACGAAACCATCAAATTACAAAAACTCACCACCCGTTTTACTTCGGTGGCATCGCAACGTTTTTTAGAATCGCGACCTAAACTCGAGCATTTAGCGCATTTACTCGAAAAACAACTCTCACCTCCGATTAAAAAAGAAGAAATCCACGCTTTCTATGCACTCATGGAGAAAAATTCTGCTGGGGTTTGGCATAATCGTCGAGATAGCTTTAATGCAGAGTATGAAACAGGATTATTTCTCCCACCTAATGCAAAAGAAAGTGATCAACAAAAAGTGATGCACCTGCGCATTAAACAACTTTTTGATGTAGTCGGGAGTGTGGCGAGCAAGCGCCTTGAAAATGTATGGTATTTATCGCCATTTCGTAGTGAAATGATGTTTGATAGAAATTACCCCGATTATGTTTTTAATGAAGAAGATAACGCAGATTACACGCAAACGCCTTGGGTGACTTATACCTCACCGGATATCAATCCTAATCGAGAGTTGCGTTTTACCCCGCCTTTATTTGATCCAGCTAACAGTGCATGGATGGTGAGTGCTGTTTATCCAATTTATGTGAATGGGGAGTGGATGGGAAGTATTGGTGAGGATATGCAACTTTCAGATGTGCTCGCATTCATGTTTAAAGAAGCGCAACTCTATGACGCTACACAGCATTTTCTTATTGATGATCAAGGTAACTTTTTCTTAGCAGGCGATTGGCAATCCAGCATTGAAGCAAATAATAAACCCATCAAACTCAATTTTGAGAGCGAACCCCAATTAGCTGAACTCTTTCACAAACCAGTTAACAATGAACCACAAGTGTTATCGACAGATCTTTGGATACACAATAAGCGATATGTTGCTATTGGAATGACGATTTCGCCTGTGAACTGGCGATATTTTCGCGTCGTCCCCGTTGATGAAATGATGGTGACGACTCGACAACTATTCATTCATTTACTTGAACTGATTCTCATTATTGGTGTGCTAAACGGTTTATTTACTTTTTATTTTGCCGGCAAAACGATTACGAATCGGATTAAAATATTAGCGGATACAATGGTGATTTATGCAAAGGTACATCGCGGTCGTATTGCTAACCGATTGTCAGGAAATGATGAAATTGCTCAACTTGGTCTCGTGTTTGACAATATGGCGAACGAAATTGATCAGAATATTGAAACACTCAGTCATCGTAATGAATTACTGCAGAGTGTATTTGATATTAGTCAAAGTGGCTATTTACTCTTTGATACTCAAGAAAAAGTACTTTTAGCTAATCATACATTGGGAACACTTATAGGATTCTCAAGCGATTCATTTCTTGAAATGACGGCCAGTGAGTTTTGGGATAAATTGGCAAAGCAAACCGAATTATCACTTCAATATATTGACATAAATACGGATATTTTTCGTGTTGACCTAATTTGGCCACAACATAGTACACTGTTATGTAAAATGATGGACATTGTTTTATCCAATGGAAGTGTATTAGGTAAGTTGTATTTATTTCATGATATTACCAAGGAAGAGGAAGCTAATCGCGTTAAAAACGAGTTTTTGATGCATGCGACGCATGAATTACGCACACCACTAACCGCTATTCATGGATACACGGAATTATTAGTGAGTGATTTAATTCCCTTGGAGATGCAACCTGAAGTGATTGTTGTTCTTCATGATCAATCAACTTGGTTGATTTCCATGATTAATGAGTTATTGGATTTAAGTCGTATTGAAGAGCGCAGTGGCTTTGGATTTGAAATTGCTCCCTATTTGCTCAATGATTTAATTCTTGAAGCGTTAACGGAGTTTCATCCTCCAAGTGGACGAAATGACATTATCATTGCGCCTATTTTGTCAGCGAGCACACTCAATGTGGACAGAGTTAAATTTAAACAAGTTTTGCACAATATTTTAGATAACGCCTTTAAGTATTCTCCAAAAGGTGGGGATATTTCCTTGGCGGTGTATGAAAGTGACGATTTTGTTGAAATTGAAATTGCTGATCAAGGTATAGGGATTAGCGCTGAAAATAGGGATAAAGTTTTTGAGCGTTTTTTTCGTGTGGACAAATCGGGAAACATTCCTGGAATTGGTTTAGGTCTTACCATAGCAAAAGAAGTCATGCACTTTTTCAATGGCGATATTCGTATTATGAGTTCTCCCAATGAAGGGAGTAGTGTGATATTGCATTTTCCCACTCTAATTCACCCATCAAGCGACGTGAACTAGAATGCGTGAATTAGAATGTTAGAACAGCTCGAATTTTAGTGACGAGCTGTCATCACTATTTTGTGATTCCATGCTGTTATTGTGATAGGACTCTTTGGTTAAATAGTCACTCAAAACGGCATTAAATTGCGTAATTAATCCGTCCACTTCCCCTGTTGGCAGTTGCTCAACCACTTGGCGCCATAATTCATTGCGTTCGAGGATAACTTGCTGTGCTCTTTCAATGCGTTGACGGACAACATCTTCATATTGAATACTTCCCAATACTTCTGAGATATCGTGTGAGAGTTTCGTATTGTTTTTATTAATAACAGCAAATAAAGTTTTATAGTATTGCTGCATATCTTCTTGCCCTTCTTGTAATTGTTTTACTGATTCCATTACTTGGGAAGCACTGTCCATTTGCAGCATAATTTCATCTAAAAACTTGAATTTCAATCCATCTTGAATAGTATGTCGTGCCTTTTCAAGCCCCATTTCAATCATTTCAGCGGCATTGTTGGAGTTGACAGCCAATTTACGTACTTCGTCCGCAACAATTTTAAACCCTAAACCAGCCTCACCGGCATGCGCAGCTTGAATCGCTGCATTGACGGCCAAAATATCGGTTTGAAAACTAATTTCTTTAATACTATCAACCAGGTGAGCTAAGCCATCAATAACACCGCTTGCCGCTTGGATAGAGACAATATCTGAGCGAAGTTTATCTGGGATTTCTTGAATTTTTTGAATGAATTGTTCGATACTAATAATGAATTTGACGCTATTGTCCATGTCACGTTCCATTTTCGACACATTTTTTTCATTAGCGTTGGCGATGTATTGGACAATGGATTCTGCATCTTCGCTCAAATGACGCATTAAATCGAGTAACAATAGAGCGGATTGATGCGTATCAAAAGTCACCACTTGTAGCTGTTCATCAATAGCTTTATCGACGAGTAAGTGGGTTTCTACAATCCCTTCGAGATCATGGATACGCTTTTCTTCTATGTCTAAAGATTGAGTTGAAACTGACGACTGCGTCAAAAACTCCAATTGCGTTTGTAGTTTTAGCAATAAAGTATAAGTTTGTTTTAAATCGTCACGCAAAGCCTTTTCAATAGCTGTATTGGCATTGACATATTGCGTTAATGTAGAGGCGAGTTGCATGATGTTAGCATTCAGTACATCATGTGAATCGTCAAGAATTTCACTCTTTAGTAGGTCAATGATTGAATTGATTTGCGTATTGAGCGCCTGCATGGATTGAATGAGTTTAACTTCAATCGCGCTAAAGTTCGTTTTTACAAAGTCTTGTGTTGTATCACCTTGCATAACATGGGCACTTAAACGATCTATCACATAATGCAATTGATCATTGGTTATCTCAACAGGCTCGCCACTGATAAAACGAAAGGGCTTTTGAGTGATTTTGAGTAAACGTGACTGAGTTGCCCAAACGAGTAGAGCTACGACGCTTAAAATAGCGATATTTTGATAACGCCCCAATCGAGCATCTAATGTCGAATAAAAGACAACCGACATCAGCATAATGATTAGAATTAGGCTGATGCTAATAAATAAAATGTTGTTCGCATCCTTCTTGATGCGATTATTTTTCGATTGTCCAGCCATGATGTAATTATGCTCCGGGTAGAACTTGCTTAATGACTTTGAGTAAGTCTGCTCCGCCCACGGGTTTTACAAGCCATCCTGTTGCGCCGGCTTGTTTTCCTTCATCACGTCGACTTTGTTGGCTTTCGGTGGTGAGCGTTAAAATGGGTAAAAAACGAAATCCCGGTAGTGCACGCGCTTTCTTAATCAATTCAATCCCGCCCATATTGGGCATATTGATGTCGGTAATAATTAAATCCGGCTTGAGGCCTGCGGTTAATTTTGCCATCGCCTTTACCCCATCTTCAGCGGTTTCTACTTTATATCCCGCCATTTCCAAGGTATTTTTAACACTCATTAGCATCGTTGCTGAGTCGTCTACTAAAAAAATAATTTTTGCCATAATAATGTTGCCGTCTAAGTTTTATTGGTGTTGTTAGTCAAAGCTGAGAATTTTTTTGCCGCGTCATTATAGCAATAATACCCTATAGGTTATTATTGCTATATACGAAAATAGACTCGACTATTTCTCAAGCACCGCTAACCAGCGTTGCAAATCCTCATCTGCTGGCCACGCTGCGACGAGTGGTTTTATCGCCATTAACACTTGCAAGTTTGCCGCGTGAATATGCTCGCAGGTGGCAAGATTAATTTTACCTTTGGGGTTTTTAAGTAGCCATTGCAATAAATTCTCAGCTTCTTCAACGCCCACGAATTCGGTAAACACTGCTAATGATTTTTTATATTCAATTGCCATAACTAAATCAACTCCCGTGGATTCAATACCATTAACACCGAACCATCACCTAAAAGTGCTGCCCCTGAAAATCCGCCCAGCCCGCCTAAAATACCCGACATAGGTTTGAGAATGATATCCACCGTTTCACGGAAATCATCCACGACAATCCCTACATGCTCCCCATGAACACGCACAACCAGTGTGGCGAATTCATCATCTTCATTGGGGACTTGCTCTTGCGGCAAGGCAAGTAACTCATTGAGTGATAGCAGTGGAACTATGCGTCCACGCAGAACGGTTGTTTGTTTTTGTTTAATGCTACTGAGTTGGACCCTTGGCACGCGCACGGTTTCCACTACCATATCCATAGGTACGCCAAAGATTTGTTCATTGGATTCGATGATCATGACATTGGTGACGGCCATGGATAATGGCAAAGATAAATACAGGCGTGTGCCTTTACCTACTTCACTTTCAATTCCCACTGTCCCATTGATGCGCTCAACTGCTGAGCGAACCACGTCCATGCCCACGCCACGCCCAGATAAGTCAGAAATAACATCCGCTGTTGAAAATCCAGCCGCAAAAACGAGATTAACCGCTTCTTCATCACTCAGTCGCTCTAGCGCACTTTCGTCAATTAAACCCTTTTCATAGGCTTTTTGTTTAATCACATTCGGATTAATGCCGCGACCATCATCAATGATTTCAATTAAGACGCGATCGGATTCTTGCGTAGCGCGAATGAGCAATTTACCGGTCGCATTTTTACCCGCTGCCACACGCACTTCAGGGGATTCAAGACCATGATCTAAACTATTGCGCACAATGTGAATCAGCGGATCGGATAAGGCTTCAATAATATTTTTATCCGCCTCAGTGCTTTCGCCTTCTAAGACCAATTCGACTTCTTTGCCCAGTTTGCGCGAAATATCACGCACCATACGCGGGAAACGCTGGAAAATAAACGATACTGGCATCATGCGAACTTGCATGATGGTATCTTGCATCTCTTCGGCTACACGGTTGATGACTGCATATTGCGCTTTGATTTCACGCGATAAATCACGCACACCAAATACCGTTTCAGCGCGATTGGCGAGATAAGGTAGTGCATTTTTCGCCACGACCATCTCACCGATCAAATTCATTAAGCGATCAATTTTTTCTTGATCTACTTTGAGTGTTTTAGATACCACTGTCGTGGTGTCTTCAGCACGTCTGCCAAAATGGGGGCTCGTATCCTCAACACGTCGTCCAAATTTTGAGCTTGGATCTAAAATTACTTCTTCAGTTGCCACGGAGACTTCTTGAGGCGATTGCTCTATGGGCATCTCAATAGGCGCAGCGTCTTGAATATCAGATAACACAGGCGCACTGTCGAGTACTTTATCAATCCAGGCGAGTAAGGGTTGTGATGTGTTGTCCGCAAGCGCCTGTTGCAACGCATGCTCAATATGTTCAATTTCATCTACCTGATGCGTGGCGCGATACGTTGCAATCAACGTTGTCGCAACGGACTTCATTCGACCGGCTAACCAGGGACTCGCGGGGACGCTTAGCACGTTTTTCTGTGCATGGAGTACAGCATAAAAACTCGCCATTAATGCGGCGTCTGAGTGCGCTACTTCACTGTTTGCGTCGTCAAGTTCGTCGTGCTCATGAGGCAAATCAGCATT
>CAINHP010000172.1 GCA_903848905.1 uncultured Pseudomonadota bacterium | reverse complement strand
TGTGTAAAAGGCTGGAACAGTAATTTCTGCTGTTCTGGGCTAATGCCTATGCCACTGTCTTCAATGGAAAATGTTAATAAAATATGCTTATCATCTTGCTGTGAAACGGCTATCTTAAGACGCACAAAACCCGTTTTCGTAAATTTAATACTGTTGTTGAGTAAGTTTGTTAAGACTTGCTGCAGTCGCAGTGCATCGCCAATCAAATGATGCTGCACATCAGGCAAAACCTCTAAATGAAACGTGAGATTTTTTTGTCGAGCGGTTTCTTCAAATAAGTTATTAAGATTGTTTATTAATAGACTTAAATTAAAATAATCGGAATCAATTTCAATGCCTGTTGAATCTAATTTTGAAAACTCTAAAATATCATTGAGAATGGTGAGTAAGTTTTCAGACGCACCATGAATTTTCTCTAGGTAATCGTTTTGATTATTTTCTGTTGAATGTAAAGCCAGCTCGGATAAACCTAAAATGGCATTCATGGGCGTGCGAATTTCATGACTCATATTCGCTAAGAAATCCGTTTTCGATTGCGCGAGTGCTTCGGCGGCTTCTTTTGCTTCAAGCATCGCTTGGGCAGTTTTTTGCGCGTCTAATTGCAAAAGCTTCATTTCATGAATATCCATGCATGAACCAATATAGCCCTCAAAATCCCCCTCGGCATTAAAACGAGGTACGCCAGTATCAAGTAGCCAGCGATATTCACCACTATGATGCCTGAGGCGATATTCCATTTTAAAGGCTTGGCGCAAATTAAAATTCGTGATGTAAATATCTAGGCAATGCGCAAAATCATCTGGATGCACGCCTTCCGCCCATCCATTGCCCGATTCTTGCTGGAGTGTGCGGCCAACAAACTCCAGCCAGACTTTGTTAAACCAATAGCAGAGCGTTTGTGTGTCTGAGAGCCAAATAAGCACAGGCGCCGCGTCAGCAACCAGTTGAAAGCGTTGTTCACTTTCAGCTAGAAGCGTTTGGGATTTTTTAATGAAATCGATATCATCAATAGTTGCAATAAATTTTTGATGTGAACCATCCTCATTAAAAATTAAACGCCCTGATGCATTTGCCCAAACTTCTACGCCGTCTTTGCGACGATATTTTTTCTCGAAAGTAAATTCAGTTATTTCGTTATTGATAAGTTGGTTATATACCGCCCTATCTTGGGCAATAAATTCAGGCGGTGTGATTTCCATAAAAGTCAATTTCGCTAGTTCGTCAGAACTGTAACCTACGAATTGACAAAAACTTTGATTGACATCTAAAAAGTATCCGTCCATTGAAATATTGACAACACCAATGGGCATATCTTCAAACATAGCGCGAAAATTGTGCTCACTCTTGGCGAGTGCAGCGGTGCGTTCTTTAATGGTTTCTTCTAAGCTAACTTTGCGTCCTGTAATCACTAAGGCAAGGCCGCCCATTAAGCTGGTTATAAATAAGCCAATGAGTAGAATATGCCATGAGTTATTGGTGTGATTATGTAAGCCGTTAAGTGAATTATGCGTATTCAGGTAATCGGGTGTGGCATTGATTTCAATTCGCCATAAACGGTTGCCTATGGACATAATCGTATTGTGAAACAGCAGTTTCTTTTGTCCTGAAAAAGCCGTATAGCTTGATAAATTTGGAAGACTATCAAATAACACGTTATCTTCTAACGTCGTGCTTTCATCAATAATGCGTAGTCGTAAATTTTCATGCACAATATCTTTTAACGCGACATTAATCATATCGCCAACACGAAATACGGCTACAGCATACCCTGTCAGTGCATGACGTCTTTCTTCAAGTGTTTGATGAGAAAAATCATTTTTAAAAATAGGCACGAAGGCAATAAAACCCGATTGATTGCCAGTTTCTTGCACCAGCGTGACTTTAGGTGTGCTGGTAATGCTGCCAGAGTCGCGTGCTTGATTTAGCGTGCTTTCTCTGATTGGGTCAGACATCATATCAAAGCCAAACACTTTTTTATTTCGCTCCATGGGTTCAATGAAATTTACCACTACATAGCTATCTCTTTTTACCGCTGGAATCAGGTTTTTGTTTTCGTCACGCTCTGTAATATGAAAATTGGGAAAACCTTCACTCTGAATGGATTTTTCAAACGCTGGACGCTCTTTATCTAAAACAAGTTGGTCAAATCCTAATGCTTGAATGCCCGAAAAATCATTAAATAGATGGGCAATAAAGGCTTTAAATTCGCTTCGATCCACTTTCTGTGAGGCGGCATAAAAGCTTTCAATCGCTTTTAGCGCGTTTAAATGTGCGAAGAACTGCGTTTCTATTTTTGCATTGATTGAAAGGACATCTTTTTGAAATGTCAATTCTAAACGTTTATCCTCTTCTTGAAATTCATAGATTACCAAACCAACGGTTAACAAAAATGTGGCAATAATAGTGACGCTAACCACTGCCCGTCGATGGATGAACGCTTGAGTTGGGTAAAACCAAACAAGCAAAAGAGGGGTGAAAATAAAAATACCAATAACATCGCCAATATACCAATCTATCCAATGGGATAGCGCGATATTTTGAGCGAGTTGCCCTGTTAGTGCCAGTGTCGAAATTGAGAGCGTAGAGCTAATCAACGCGGAAAGTATGCCAGCTAAGAAAAACAGCGCTATCTGTTTTTCACTTCCCAATGAATTAGGGAAATGGGCGAGTCTTCGAACCAGCCAAGCACCAGCAATGACTTGAAGTATGGCGGCAATCGATTCAATGAACGCGGTGATGAAGCCTAGTGAATGAATATCACCGAGCAAATTATGGATGAAAGATAAATTGGTACACAACGCACCAATAAAAATACCGATTAAAGCGCGAGGACCTAAAATTAACAAGGCTGCGAGCGAAATTCCCGAAGGCGGCCAAATAATAGTGCCAAATTCATTGGGAATACCCATGAAATTACAAAAATTTGCGCTAAGAAAATAAATCAGTGCTAGCGTAATAATTTGATACGTTAAAGTTATTTTTTCTTTCATATTGCTTGCTAGGCTTAAAATTTCCAAACAAGTAGAGCTTGTGGCAAGCTTTCAGTAAAACCTTTAATACCGTATTTATTATACCAATATTGATACTCCATACCGACTTGTAGACGATTTGGCATGCCAAAAAACTCCCCCACATCAAGGCGAATTTGGGGTTGCGCGAGGAAATTCTCGGTATAGTTTCCTGTTTTACTACCAATGTAATCGGCAAAGCCTTCAAAACTCCAATGCGTATCAGCAATAGTGAAGGGCAGTTTCCAAACAGGTGTAATTTGCAGTGAATTTCCCGTGGAAACCGGCTCGATAATATTGTGGCAGAGGAAATCAATGTTGAACATTTTAAATCCCGGTAAATTTAAATCCAGCGTCGCACCGTATAAAAGCACACGCGTCCCACTTTTTGGATTGATATCTAAATTCTCGCCTAAATTGACGCCTACAGTGGCATTCAAATCTTTAAATAAACCGTAAGACAGGTCGCGTCCACTGATTTTATTTAAGCTAAAATAACTGTATAACTCACCATAAACATTGACCTGCGAAGGCTCGCCTTGCTCAGAAATTAAAGTATCCATAAAGAAGAAGTTGCGGCCTAGTGCCCAACCGTCTGCGTGACTCACGGTGATAATTGAGCGATCAATGTCATTCGCATTTTTAGGCATTTGGAAGCCCGAGCCATGTAAATATTGAACCTCTGTATTACTCCAATCAAAAAAATCAGCGCGTGCAAAGCTAGGCAATAGAAAAAGGCTTATAAACAATATTGATAAATAAGGATGCGTTTTCATTATTATAAAATAGTAGGATTAAATTTTTGTTACACGCTTAATTATCCAATGAAAGCGTCGTTAATACCGTATGATTCACTATTTGCCATGCGGTGTTAAGGTTTACGAGTTTTTCGTCAATATTATCGCTTTTAAGGACAAGTGCTTCAATCTCTGCTGCCAATGCTGAAAGATTATTTGCACCTACAATGGCGGCAGTGCCTTTTAAAGAGTGTAATCTTCGTTGTGCAAGTTCCTTTTGCTGGGTTGAAAATAACTCACGGATTTCATCAACACTGTCGCTAAAGTCGACAACAAAACATCTCAAACTATTAAATACCTTGTTCTTTGAACCTAGCATGAATTCTAAATTGTCGAGTGCAGCAGGGTCAAAGCCACTTAAAGATTCATACGTTATAGGTAAGTGTTCACGATTTTCATCTAGTGTATGAGTACTGTCTTTTAACGGAGAGGGCATTGATGCGCTTAATTGAGATTTATTATTGCGTTCATCGAAAAATTTAAATACATCCGCTGGCTTAAACGGTTTGATTAAATAATTATCCGCACCTGCAGAAAAACAAGCATCGAGCTCTTTTTCAGACGTTTTAGAATAAAGTAGCACCACAAAACAATCATACGGCAATCTCATTGATTTAATGAGTTGGCAGAGGGTCACGCCGCTAATCTCACCCTCAATCATCGAATCAATAAACACCATTTCGGGCGCTTTGGAATTAAAAATCTCTAATGCCTCCAGTGCGTTTTGTGCTTCGAAAACTGGATTTCCTTGTTGAGCGAGTGTTAAACGCAACGCATTTCGCACCGATGTGTTTTCATCAGCGATCAAAATCTTGAAAGGTTTGGAATGATTCATATCAATTGTCTTAATTTTAATAATTAACTAAAAATGCTGAAAATTTTACCAGTTTTTTAATTTAACTTATGAAATTTAACGCAATTTTGAAATAAAAGTGGCTGTTAAGGCTTGATTATTCGACGTTTAATGCCGAGGTTACTGATGAATTGAGCAGTCATAATGTCGTGTTGCTGTGCTTAATTTGAAAGGATCGTTTTTCGGATGTTGCGTTAGAAAAAAAATCCTTTTATACTTGAGCACAGCTTAGATTATGCAAGCTAGAAACAATACTAATAAAAATTTTCGGAGGTCATGATTATGAAATGGGAAACACCAAGCTATACTGATTTACGTTTCGGTTTTGAAGTTACTATGTACATTTATAACCGTTAATATTTTATTTCGGTTTGAATAAAAGAAAAGGGGCGGTTTGCCCCTTTTTTTTCGCGTTTTATATTGAAGATAAGGTTATTTACTATGAAAGTTAGAGTACTCGGTGCTGGCGCAGGAGGCGGGTTTCCACAATGGAATTGTAATTGTCATAATTGTCATCGCATTCGACGCGGACAAATGAACGGCACCGCCCGCACACAGTCTTCGATTGCTGTCAGCACGGATGATAAAAATTGGCTATTATTTAATACGTCGCCCGACATTCGTGCTCAACTTGACGCTTTTCCTCAAATTCAGCCACAAGAAGGTATTCGCGGTACGGGTATTAAAGCGATTATGCTCATGGACAGCCAAATTGATCACACAACCGGTCTTTTAATGCTACGCGAAGGCAAACCGCTTGATATTTACTGCTCTGAAATGGTTCAGCAAGATTTAACCACTGGTTTTCCCTTGTTTACCATGCTGAAAGATTATTGCACCGTGAATACACATACCATTCCTGTAGACGGCAGCAGTTTCACTATTCCAGGCATCAATGATCTGCGCTTTTACACGCAAGCGCTTAAAAGTAAAGCGCCGCCTTATTCACCGCATCGCTATGATCCCCATGATGGCGATAATGTAGGTGTCATTATTGAGCAAATTTCAACGGGTAAAAAAGTTTTTTATTCTCCAGGTTTAGGCGAAATTGAACCGCATGTAATGGACGCGCTGCAATCCGTTGATTGCTTGCTTGTTGACGGTACGTTCTGGACGGATGATGAAATGGTCACGCAAGGCATTAGCCATAAACGAGCGCGTGAAATTGGCCATCTTCCGCAATATGGTGAAGGGGGTATGATTGAAGTCTTAAATGGCGTCAGTCATGCACGAAAAATTTTAATTCACATTAACAATACCAATCCTATTTTAGATAATGATTCGCCGGAAAGAAAAACGCTCGATGCGGCGGGCATTGAAGTGGCGTTTGATGGAATGGAAATTGTGCTTTAAAAATTGTTTTTAGCGTTAAATCGGTCTTAGCATCGAAAAATTGGTTCCTTTGACTTCCTATGTTGGTGGTCTTCTTTTTATTTTATGAGTTTATTGTATGTCCTCGGTTAGTTTTTCAAGTACCTCCCTTGCAGCACCTTTGCTTCAAAGTTTAGAAACGTTGCGTTATAGCGAAATGACGCCCATCCAAGAAAAAGCATTGCCACTGATTCTGTCTGGCAAAGATATTATTGCTAAAGCTAAAACAGGTAGCGGAAAAACCGTGGCATTTGGACTCGGTTTACTTGCAAAATTGGATGCCGATAGTTTTGAAACGCAAGCGTTGGTACTTTGTCCAACACGTGAATTAGCCGATCAAGTCAGCAAGGCCATTCGTGGTTTGGCGAGTTTTATTCCGAATGTGAAATTATTAACCTTGTGCGGTGGCGTGCCTATAAGACATCAACTCGCCTCACTGGATCAACACGCACCGCATATTGTGGTCGGAACACCTGGACGCATTAAAGATCATCTAACACGCCAAAGTTTGAAAATTCGCAATGTTAAAATGCTGATACTAGATGAAGCAGATCGGATGCTTGAGATGGGATTTGAAGCGGAAATCGCTTTCATTGCACGGCATATTAATAATAAAGAAAAACAAACGCTTTTATTTTCAGCGACGTATCCTGATGAAATTAAAGCGATGAGTGCGCATATTCAGCAAAGTCCAGTTGAAATTCATGTTGATGAGTCAACAAATGAGCAAATTGAGCAGATTTTCTATAAAGCAGAAGATAATCAAAAGCCACAAGCCTTAGTAGCGTTACTGAGTAAATATCAACCAGCATCGACAGTCATTTTTTGTAATACCAAATATAACTGTAATCAAATAGCCAAATTTTTAGAAGAGCAAAATTACAGTGTTCTTGCGCTCAATGGCGATTTAGAACAGCGTGAGCGTGATCAAGTGTTGCTGCGCTTTGCGAATAAAAGTTGCTCTATTTTAGTGGCAACGGATGTGGCGGCTCGCGGTCTTGATATTAAAGATTTAGCAGCTGTCATTGTGTATGAACTCTCGCCCGATCCTGAAATTCATGTGCATCGTATTGGTCGAACGGGTCGCGCAGGGCAAAAAGGGTTAGCATTGAGTTTTTGTAGCACTGAAGAGGCAGCGCGTGCAAAATCTATAGAGGCCTATCAAAATATCACGTTCAAATGGGATAAATTCAACGCACTAAAAATCCCTAAAAATTCAACATTAAAACCTTCAATGGTCACGCTCGTGATTGATGGTGGGCGAAAAAGTAAAATTCGCGCGAGTGATATTTTAGGCGCATTAACCGGTGAAGCGGGATTGTCGGGTGATGAAGTGGGTAAAATTGATATTTTTGACGTGCGAACGTATGTGGCCATTAAACGCACCAGTGCGAATGTCGCGTTAATGAAACTGCAACAAGGTAAAATTAAAGGCCGAAAATTGCGTGTACGTGCGTTGACATAATTGTGTGATTTAAAATTGAATCTAAATTTTAACGCTTGATGATTGAAACCCTTTAAGGAGAAATGAAATGTATGCTGCCATAAAAGCTGTTTATGAAAATGGGCAAATTATTTTCTCAGAACAGCCACCTACCAATGAAAAATCGAATGTCATTGTTATGTTTTTAAAAGATGATATTGAACATATTCCACAACCCAACCAAGAAACGCTAAAAGCTGTTGAAGATGCAAGAAATGGTCGTGTTGAACGCTACACGTCATTGGACGCGATGTGGGCTGATTTGGATGAAGATGAATGATGCGTGAAGTAATTATAACGTCATCTTTTAAAAAAGATTACAAGCGATTAAAGCGTTCTGCACGATACAATATGGATGAATTGCAAAAAGTGGTCGAGCAACTAACTATAGGCATTTTACCTTTAGCTCAAAAATATCGTGATCATTCGTTAACTGGAAATTTAAACGATTGCCGAGAATGCCATATCAGGCCTGATTGGTTATTCATTTATCGGTTAGACGAAAACGATTTAGTTTTAGTGCGTAAAGGTTCGCATAGTGATTTGTTTTAAGTTTATCCATGAGTAAAAAATGAAAAAATCGAGTTTTCATAATGATTGAGTATTCGAACCCTCATACAGTTAATTAAATGCTATTTAGACGCGGTTTAGCAAACTCAATCCCACTAAAATGGTGACGATTTCATAACCGCGTTTAATCCATAAATTACCTTTTAAAACGGCAAGATGTGCCCCTAAATAGCCACCCACAAATGAGCCGATTAAGAGCATGGGAATCCATGCCCATTTGACTTCTGAAATTAGCGCTAATGTCACGCCGCCCACACCATTCCAAAATAAGCCAACCACAATAAGCGTATAGGCAACTGCGCGTTTATAATCAAATCCAAACCATTTCACCAGTAAAATCGTGGCAAATAAGCCTGTTCCCGATGCAATCGAGCCGTTTAAAAAGCCAATGAAAAACAACCAAGCGCCACCGACGATAAGTCCGCGTGTATCTTGATTTTTTGGCGTGTGTTGTTGACCAAGTTGCGTTTGAAAAATAGAGTAAAGTCCCAGTGACATGGTGAGAAGTCCGAGTACTTTTTTTGCTAATGTATCGGGCAATTCGATAGCAATAAATGAACCCAAAATCACAGCCGGAACACCCACTATCAACATGAATAACGCAAATTGCTTTTGCACAATATCTTCTTTGAGATAACGCACCGTGGCGCCAACCCCTAGAGCCACTGACGCGACTTTGTGCGTGGCAAGAGCCACACTAAAGGGGAGACCTAAAAATAGGAGTGCCGGAAACTGAATCAGCCCAGCGCCACCACCGGCTAAGGCTGAAAAGGTATTCGCCACTAACGCGGCAACTAGAACAATCAGTTGTTCAATCATTAGCAATTAGGCGGGCTCTTGATTCATCATGTGCGTGGATAAATCTTGCAGCGCATTTTTAATGTTGGTTTCGAGCTCTGGAATCATAGGAATTTCAGCGAGTGCTTTATTCATGCATAGCATCCATTGATCTCGTTCAGATTCTCCGATCCTGAACGGGAAATGTCGAGCGCGTAGCATAGGGTGTCCAAATTCTTCCATAAATAAATTCGGCCCGCCTAACCAGCCAGATAAAAATTTGAATAATTTACTATTCGCTGAACTTAAATCGGGTTGGTGCATATCGCGTATGCCTCGAGCTTCAGGCAGTGTGTCCATATAAAAATAGAAGCGATCAACGAGTAAACGGACGGCTTGTTCACCACCAAGATGGCTGTATGGTGTAGGGTTTGTCATGATGTCACTTTGTGTGAAAAAAACTTAAAATCTAACGTGTTTAGAAACGATTCGCAAATGAAATCGAAAAGTATGACTAAAAAGGCATTTGAATCAAACTGCTTTTTTGTTAAATGGTAAAATAGATCGAAATAGTCGCGTCGAGTTTGCGCGTTTCACGATAGTTCATTTTTTATTCTTACAAGTTATGTCAATCAATCAGATTATTGCTCACGAATTAGCGGTAAAAATACACCAAATAGAGGCTGCGGTAGCACTTTTAGATGAAGGTTCAACAGTGCCTTTTATCTCGCGTTATCGCAAAGAAGTCACAGGTGGACTCGATGACACGCAACTGCGTTTGCTCGAAGAGCGTTTAGGTTATTTGCGTGAACTGGCGGCGCGACGCACGGTGATTTTAGAAAGTATCGCTGCGCAGGAAAAATTAACGCCTGATTTAGAAACGGCAATTCTCGCCGCGCAAACAAAAACATGGCTTGAAGATTTGTATTTGCCGTTTAAACCCAAACGTCGCACCAAAGCGCAAATTGCTCGTGAAGCGGGTTTAGAGCCACTCATGCAGGCTATTTTAGCTAATCGACAAGCTGTGCCTGAAACGTTAGCGAAAAATTATGTCAATGCAGAGAAAGGCATTGAAAACGTGGCGGAGGCGTTAGAAGGTGCAAGGCAAATTCTAATGGAAACATTATCTGAAAATGCGCCTTTACTTGCCGATTGTCGTCAGCAAATATGGGCGCAAGGTGTTATTCATGCGCACGTGGTTTCAGGTAAAGAAAAAGAAGCGGAAAAATTCAAAGATTATTTTGATTTTCGCGAACCACTGCGCAAAGTTCCCTCACATCGTGTTCTTGCCATGTTACGCGGGCGAAATGAGAATTTTTTGGTGTTGAATTTACTGCCTGCTGAGGACGAAGAACGCGGTCATGCGTCCTGTATTCAAAAGATGACGCGCGAATTAAAAGTGGGGGATTTAACGCAACCAGCCAATCAGTGGTTAGCTGAAACTGCGCGATTAGCGTGGAAAACCAAATTATTGCCTCGCCTTGAGCTCGATTTGAAAAATCAACTTCGTGATAATGCAGATATCGAGGCAATTCAAGTGTTTGCCCATAATTTGCGCGATTTGCTACTGGCAGCGCCAGCGGGCGCAAAAGTAACAATGGGACTCGATCCCGGTATTCGCACAGGCGTAAAAGTGGCGATTGTCGATAAAACAGGCAAAGTCGTGGCAACGGATACCATTTATCCTCATCAACCACGCAATGATTGGGATGGCTCAATTGCTACGCTTGCAAAACTTATTCAGCAGAATGGCGTTGAACTCGTCAGCATTGGCAACGGAACGGCGTCGCGTGAAACGGATGCGTTGGTGGCTGACGTTTTAAAGCGTCATAGTGATTTGAAATTTAATAAAATGATGGTTTCTGAAGCGGGTGCCTCGGTTTACTCTGCCTCTGAATTAGCGGCGAAAGAATTCCCGAATTTAGATGTGACTCTGCGTGGCGCCGTATCAATTGCTCGGCGCTTGCAAGATCCCCTTGCTGAGCTTGTTAAAATTGACCCAAAATCTATTGGGGTAGGGCAGTATCAACACGATGTGAATCAAGCGCATTTAGTGAAAATGCTCGGCAATGTGGTTGAGGATTGTGTGAATAAAGTGGGGGTTGATGTGAATACGGCATCTGTTTCGCTACTTAAACAAGTATCGGGATTATCGGCAAGCGTGAGTGAGAATATCGTGGCGTTTCGCAATGAAAATGGGGCATTTAAAAACCGTCATCAATTAAAAAAAGTGCCGCGTCTGGGAAGTAAAGCCTATGAACAATGTGCGGGTTTTTTGCGCGTATTAAATGGCGATAACCCACTCGACGCCTCTTCAGTGCATCCAGAGGCTTATCCTGTTATTGAAAATATTATAGCCAAAACGGGGAAATCCATTCGGGATTTAATTGGACAAACTTCTTTTTTACGCGCCTTAAATGCTGAAAATTTTACTGATGCCCATTTTGGCGTACCAACAGTGACAGATATTTTGCAAGAATTAGAAAAACCTGGACGCGATCCTCGTCCTGAATTTAAAAGCGTGGAATTTAAAGCGGGCGTTGAAAAAATAGCCGATTTGGACGTGGGTATGCGCATGCAAGGTGTTGTCACGAATGTGGCTAATTTTGGGGCATTTGTGGATGTGGGCGTGCATCAAGATGGTTTAGTGCATATTTCCCAGCTTTCGGATACGTTTGTGAAAGATCCACGCGAGATTGTCAAAGCGGGTGATGTGGTAACGGTCACGGTTACAGAAATTGATATTGCGCGCAAGCGTATCGCATTAACCATGAAACAAGGAAAAAAAATTTTTTGAGCTAAACGATTTAGTCTTGTCGTCTAAGCGGAGGAAGTTTGCTTAATAGCGCAACTAACTCAGATTGTCTGCGTGTATAGGTTTTGCTAAATAAGTTTTTTAACTGTGAGCGCACAGTATGCAGCGTCAATCCAGCTTCGCTTGCATAATCTCCAGGTGATTTTCCAGCCAGTAAAGCGGTTGCAACACGTAATTCGGCAGGGGATAAATCATATAGTTTGCCCATTAATTGGACTTCAGATAATGTTTCGTTAGGCTCTGTAATCAAAATGAGCGCTAGCGGCATGGTGACATTTTGTATAAATGATGAGGTTGAAGGTAATGGGGTAATGAATATTTGCCGCACCTCCTCGTCGTGCAGAAACATTGCACTGCGAATTTCTTCTGTACTCGTAGCAGCAGTAATGAACGCACTCAATTTACTTTTATCTGAAAAACTGATTGCAAATAAGTAATCATCTTTAATTGTGAGACTATGTATTTTTGCATTGAGCAATTCTTTTGCACAGGTATTGATATATTTTACCGCACCATGTTCATCCACAATCAAAATAGCAAGGGAAAGCGCATCCATTGCCATAACGCTAAATCCATTCGTATATTTGTTTTTTATATGATTTTGTACGCGAATTTTGGCAATTTGTGGACTAATTGGTTTGCATAAATAATCCACAGCGCCAAGGTTTAATGCGTAAAATTCTTCTTCAGCATTTGATTTTGCTGTCACAAAAACAATAGGGATATCAGCTGTTAATTCATTATCTTTTAGATGCTTACAAACTTCATAACCGTCCATTTCAGGCATCATCACATCAAGTAAAATTAAACAGGGTGGGTCTTTTTCCACCATTTCTAAAGCTGTTTTTCCGTCCATAGCAAACGTGACAAGATAATCCTTATCAAATATTGCACCCAGCAAGCGAATCATGCTCGGATTGTCATCAACAATCAATATTCGTGGCAATGAGGAAGGCATAGGAATACGCATGTTTTGATTCATGGAATATTTTATATTTAGTATGTGTTTGTTAATAAAACATTGATTTAATTACGATTTTATATGTCAATGTTTTTTATTTTAAACGATTTTGACTTGTTAGTTCTATCAATATCCTTCAAAAGTAGGTTTGGCAATCACTCAAATGGGTGATTACATGTAACCGCTTAATTGTTAGAATCAAAAACGATTTTTATTGAAGATTTAATTATACAGACAACTTAGCCTATGCAAAGTTATCTTACGTAAAAATATATTTAAAGCATTCATTGGCATTAAATATTTATTTGCTTCGATTCGTTAATTCAATCTATTTACTCAATAACCAGTCATCCCAATCATAAGAAAAAAATGAACGTTGCTATCAAAAATAAATTTTTCGTTAAACATTTTCAGAGTGAAATCAATGAAATTAACGTGTGTTTGCAGATGTTTAAAAAATCTGGCAATCGCGACGATGAGGTATTTTTAAAAATTGGTGATTTGCTCATCAAAATAAACAATGAACGCCAATTAGACGATGAAATTTTTATTCGACTTAAAACCCATATTGCAAAATTAATGGGACGAAATGGGTTGCGTAACGTCAACAAACTAATCGCTATTGCGGAATGCGAGATTATCCAAAAAAATAAATATAAATTGCCTAAAGACTGGAATGTGCTTTATGTGTTATCGCAAACGGATTATTTGGCTGAGTTGATTGCATCGGGCATGATAAAAAGTGATATTTCAGCGGATATCATTACAAAAATACTCGCAAAAAAACAAACACCAAACCAATTAAGTGCTATCCCAAAACAAAACGATGAAACATACACGCGTGTGGATGTGGAAAAGTTACGTTTTTTACTGACATCAACAAGCTGTGTGACTACTCGCAATACAAAATCGTATGTTGGCAGTCCAATCTCTCAAAGACAGCAGTAGCAAGGTATTTAGTGGGTTTGAACCCAATTCAACTTATGTAGCGCTTATTTAAGTCGTTGCGTCAATCAAAGTGCGTTATCTAAAAAAACAGATGTCATGATTGACCTCAGTCTACGTGTTTTAAAAGCGGCTCTTTAACGCTGATTCATTAAAGAAACTGCCCATTGTTTTAGAGTGGGCAGTTTGCCATAATAAATTTCATTCGTAACCTTCACGCTAATATAATCAGTAAGGGCAGAGTTTGCATTTATGATTACAGCACGCGCCTCGTTTGAGGTGATGCCACTGTGTAAATACATACTTTCCTTTTTCCATATTATAATCAATACCTTCAATGGCTTTGACTTTTGTTTTATAACCTTGTGCAAGTGAGAGTTTTTCTGCCAATGATAAATGACTAAGTTTATCCATCATTTTTTTCTGTATAGCCTGATTTAAACACGCTTTACATAGGCACTCAGTTTCATCTTCAATAATGGGCATGATGGCTGGGTAGGTCATGCACCAACAAGAATTTGTCTTAGTGGAATAACACGAAAATAATTTTCCACATGATACACAATGCTTTTTGGGTGAAATTACGGATTTTTTCTCGTTACATTCCATAGTGAATAATATCCTTTAATGCTGTGCATTATCGCGTATGTTTACTCATTTTATCATTAATACCCAACAATGTTTGTCAGGATTTATGATATTACCAGCTGCAAGGAATTTTTTAAAATATTTCGTGTTTTAAATTTATCAAATGGGAGGGGGTTCTCCCTTATAATGGGTTGAAATTTTTCAAATAGTGTTAATCATGTCAAAAAATAAACCATTTAAACGCGCCGCTCAAGCGCCCTATTTGCCAAGTAGCCCTTCAAAATTTATCTTGTATTGCCTGTCGACTTTTCGCGGGTGGGTCGCATTAATGCTGATTTTAGAAACAGGGCAAGCGGCATCGAGTATTTTAGTACCGTATGCAATTAAGGCGATTATGGATGGTGCAGCGCAATTATCAGGGACAGATTTATCTATATCGGTGCTTGATAGTCTGCGTTATCCTTTATTGCTGCTGGCTGGGCTTAATGTGGCAGAAATCATCTTTAGTCGGGCGAGCGGCGCTGTACTCATCATTATGGGGCCAAGACTACGTCAGCGAACGTCAAAATCACTGTATGCGTATTTGCAATACCATTCACCGCGCTATTTTAGTCAACATTTTTCGGGTGCTTTAGCGCATCGCATTAGCGAAACAGCAGTGAGTGTGAATCATACCGTGTGGTCAATCTTATGCGATTTTTGGCCGATTCTGATCACATTTTCGGTATCGACAGTGCTTCTATTTAATGTTAATCAAGGTTTAGGTTTTCTCGTTGCAGGTTGGGTATTTACCTATACGTGCTTTTCATACTGGCTCGCCACACACTGTCAACCGTATGCACGGGATTATGCCGCTATGCGCAGTCAAGTAAATGGAAAAATTGTGGATGCTGTGACCAATATTTTGAATGCAAAGTTATTTGCGCGTCTGCAGTTTGAAAGAGCGCATTTAAATCAGTTTCTTGATAATGAAGTGAGTGCGGCGCGACGCACATTTTGGTATATGGAGCGCGTTCGTTGGTTTCAATTTATCGCTGCTGCGATATTGAAAGTAGGGACGGTATATTATGCGTTGACCTTGTGGGATAGCGGAATGATCAGTGTGGGCGATTTTACGATGAGTATTGGTCTCGCGCTTTTGATTATTAACGATGCCCGTAATTTATCGCGACGCTTTTTAGAATTTTTTGAGTATATCGGTAACGTTGCTAATGGCGTGATAACGATTGTGCAACCCCATGAAATTATCGATGAACCTAATGCAAAAGCACTTGCTGTTTCGAGTGGGCGCATTGAATTTATAAATGTGTGTTTTGGGTATGAGCCTAATCGGCTGGTATTTGATAATCTCAATATTATTATTGAGCCTATGCAACGAGTTGGACTCGTGGGGTTTTCAGGTTCGGGTAAATCCACCTTTGTGAGTTTGTTGCTCCGTAATTATGAACCGCAAATCGGCCAAATTTTGATTGATAACACGGATATTCAAACTGTCACTCAAGATTCACTGCATGAGCAAGTGGGACTCATTCCCCAAGAGCCGAGCTTATTTCACCGCAGTTTGAAAGATAATATTGGTTACGGTAATTTAGAGGCGACAGATGAAGACATTTTATCGGTCGCAAAATTAGCGCATGCCGATGATTTTATTCAAACGATGTCTAGTGGCTACGATTCACTCGTCGGTGAGCGCGGGGTTAAATTATCAGGTGGACAGCGTCAACGCATAGCGATTGCAAGAGTGATACTTAAAAATGCGCCTATTTTAATTTTAGACGAGGCGACATCCAGTTTAGATTCAGTCACTGAACGAATTATCCAAGAAAATTTAGATGCAGCCATGGGGCGAAATACCGTGATTGCTATTGCGCATCGATTGTCGACAATTGCGCATTTGGATCGTATTTTAGTATTTGATCAGGGGCGTATTGTTGAAGATGGGACGCATGATGCACTGATAGCCAAAAAAGGGACATATTTCCGTTTATGGTCAATGCAAGCAGGTGGTTTTTTGCCAGAGGAGAATATTCAATGACAGCACAGGTGAGAGAAATCGCTTTACTCGGTGAACCCGTTTTGCGAAAAATAGCTAGTTTGGTGACGGTCGATACGACTAAGCAAGCAATGCAAACGGCAAATGATTTACTTGTTTCTTTAGAAGGAACCAATGGCGTCGGATTGGCTGCACCTCAGATTTTCGAATCGTTGCGTATGATGGTGGTGGCGTCAAAACCCACAAAGCGATACCCCACCGCGCCACAAATGGAGCCCATTATTATGATTAACCCAAACTTTACGCCACTCAGTAATGACATGGAAAAAGATTGGGAAGGCTGTTTAAGTATTCCGGGCATTCGCGGAAAGGTGCCTCGTTATCGATCAATAGGAATAGATTTTACGGATTTAGCGGGGCAGCGTATCGAAATGGAATTAACGGGGTTCGTGGCGCGTATATTTCAGCATGAATATGATCATTTAGAGGGTTTAGTGTATCTTGATCGCATTGAAAATAATCAAGATATTATTAGTGAAGCGGTATTTTTAAATTTATGAAGACGCTTACTGAATTGCATGATGATATTGATGCACGCGTTAGCGCCATTCGCTTAGGAAATCCAGATTGGCTTTGCAGAATGGGTTGTGATGGCTGTTGTCATCGATTAGCACAAATTCCAGAGCTTACACCTGCAGAGTGGACGCTATTTAGAGACGGGTTTGCTTCGCTTTCTGATGAAAAGCAGCAAGAAATTCGTCAAAATATCGCCACACTTTCTTCACAATCACCACGCTCAATTGTGTGCCCTATGTTAGATAAAACCGCTGGTACGTGTTTGATTTACGCTTATCGCCCCGTAGCGTGCCGGACGTATGGTTTTTATGTTGAGCGTGATAAAGGACTTTATTGTCATGATATTGAATTACGTGTCGAACAGGGTGAGTTGAATAACGTGGTATGGGGCAATCATGACAGCGTCAATCGTCATTTAGATAAATTAGGTGATAAACGAAATTTAGTCGAGTGGTTTGAATATCTTTAATGTTATATTGTATATAATTTGTTGAAACTGTATTGACTAATAGGGAAGAATTCATGAAAATTGCGGAACTAGAATTTTATGTTGTTCATTTAAATATGACTTTATTTAAAAAAATATGATGAGTTTTTCTACGGATTCAAAATCTAGCTTTAATATTTTAGTGATTGATGGAAGTTGTGAAATAACTAATATGTTAATGCGAGTGCTTTTTTGTACTGGCCACTGTGCAAAGGCTTTCAATAATCCAATCGATGCGCTAGCTTTGTTAGAACAGCGTCCTGATGAGTTTGATGCGATCATCACAGATGATTTTCTCAATAACACAGAAATGGAAATGATGGGTAAAGTGCTTATAGAGGCCTTGTTAGAAAAAAGCAAACTGCCTATATTGGTTTGGAGTACACAAATTGATACATTAAAAGCGGTGATTTCAGATACGTCATTACTTTCTTTTCTCCATAAACCTCAAGACTTAAAAAATATTTTTGCATGGCTTGGCAATATCAAAAATACTGTTATTTATAAAGAGGATAGCGCTCCAATTTATCAGTTGATTTATGCCAGTAAGGTGTCAGATAAATTGTGCGAACAAGATTTGATGGATATTTTGTATACCTCACGCAAATTTAATAAGCTAGAAAATATTAGCGGGGCGTTGATTTACCATAATCATTGTTTTCTTCAAGTAATAGAAGGGGGAGAGCAGGCGGTAAAAACGTTATTTAATGATCATATCTTAAGTGATACGCGTCATAAAGAAGTGATCGTTCTCTATCAGGGTGTCGTCGATAAACGAGATTTTAGGTATTGGACTATGGGCTTTTTTGGGCATTGTTATAATGAAGAATATGCGCTACTAGGTTTAACAGATTTTGACACCCATCCCGCAGGTCAATTTTTTAAGGCAAAGCTTACTGAGCAACAAAAATCGTTATGGGGTGATTTTTAGGTTACACATTAATAGCATGATATTCATGAAGGTGATAATTAAAAACATCAGCGACCTTAGAATGATAAGATCGCTGATGTTTATTTAGTCAGCGCTAAAGTACTTCACATGGAAAGTTTTTAAAAGAACTCAAAAATAAAATTAGACGACTACTGTCCAGTTTTCAGCTTCATTACCGTGACGAGTTCTTTTAAACGTCATAGGTGGAAAGCCTTGAAAACGAGCTTCAACGATGTCTTCTTTGATTGTTTCGTCATGGATAAACTCATTTGCATCCACTTTTTTCATATCCCATGCATATTGAAAAACGGTTGTTAGCGCTGTTTGAAATTCTTCTGAATTAATTTTCATAGATAAACCTTTTAAATGGCGATGTGTGAAAGAGGTCGGTATTAATGTAAGTTGCTGTATATGTTAATAATACTTAAATTATACAATCGATAGCAATGGTGACAAAATTATTTTGCTTGGCTCTAGGTTGTTTTAAAATAAATAACGTATGATGAGTTAATCCACTTATTTGGATAGATGACTCATTTTATCTAAAATCAAACTTCTATTTTTACTTGATGTCGGCATGGTACATGATAATAAAAAAATTTGAGTTACACAAAAAACCTTCTGGCGTCGGTTATTTCATCAATAGTATTCAAACACTTTTTGTTGGTGTTTTGCGAGTTTGGACTATCCCTATTGTATTGATGCTCAGCATTGCTTCAGGATTCACAACTTATTACGGTCTGTCTCATTTTATCACACCTTGGATTGCACTGGTCATAACGATTGCAATTCAGTCTATTGTGGTGATTTGTTCGCTAGAAATGGCAGGTATGCATTGGAAAGCCAATCGTATTCGCTATTTTAGTGTGGTTTGTTCTTTAATGATCGCATTGATGGCATCAGTTTCATTTTCCTATTTTAAATTTTATGAAATTTCACAAAAAGATAAATTGCACGTTGATCGTGTTAATTTGCTTCGTGTTGATGTCAAAACCTATATTGATAGCGCCTTAACAATTAAAGCCGATATTTTAAAGCAGCAGAATGCTGAGATAGAAAAAGCCTCAACTGAAGTGTCACAAGCTTATTTTGGTACACACCCTCAAGCGTTTGATAGTTATAAAAATCATGTGGGTGAGGGTCCTTTTTGGAAACATTACAATCAAATCTATTTAGAGAAAAAAGCGCAGAAAGAAAAATTCGAGCATGATTTTTCAGAGTTAAATCAAGATGTGCAAAAAGTGCAGAGTAGCGTGAACAGTTTAGATAACTCACCAGATATTGAAGGTGCTTATCAGCAAATGTTGTCACATTTTGAAAGTTTACAATTAAAAATGAATATTTTGTTTGGTAATAGCGGATTATCAACCGTTCCTCAAGCGCCGCTTTTGATGACGTATAACCAGTTTAACGCAGATATCCAACCCAATGTCGCTATGTGGTCGGATTTTTCGTTATTTGCGTTCATTTGCGCCGCGATGGTTGATTTTTTCACGGTATTGCTTTCGTATCGACTTGAATTCACGGCGCCAGGTCCTTTAACTTCGCAAGAAGAAGAGCTGATTTTTGAGTGTTTAAGACAGTTTACGGAGTTTAGAATTAATAGAAATGATGAACTTGAAATGGTCATTGAAAAGAGTGACCTTGAGCGTGCGCGCAGATACAACGATTGGTCGCGTATGTTTGCGGTCGGGTTACTGCTTAATCGTGGATTTTTGCGCAAAATAGATGATAAAACGGTTGAGTTTGCCCCGAATTTATATCCGTTAATGGCTGAAAAAATGGGCGATAAAATTCGTCAAGCAAAACAACAAGCTCAAGAAAATAATGTGGAATTGAATCATGAATAATTCAAATACAAGCATCGACGCATGGTTGGTAGAAAACACATCAAATCAGGCTTTAGTGGTGAGCGATACATGGGAGCCGATTTTCGCACCTGATCGTCATCTTGTTCATATTAAATTTGGGCCATATTGGCGATTATTTGAACGCCCAGAGGGTTTTGTTAAACGGTTTTATCACCATGTTTATGCGCTACCCATTGAAAAATGGCAACTTTCTACCCGGTTTGATTTATATGAGGGATTTTGCAGTGTTGCTGTAATACTTGATATTCATTTTCAAGCGGGAATGAAGTATGCACTGAACAATATGGCGGTGTTAGCATCTATCAATGCGCATATAAAAGCAACGTATGAAGATGCGTTAATGAGTACCGTGCAAAACACGTTAATTAATTTGCCTAAAAATATATGGGTACGCAATGGTTTAAGTGATATTGAGAAAAATATGGCTAACGCAATGAGCGAAATGTTCGTTATGCAATCCATTCAGTCACGCGTGATATGTGAATTAACGCCAACGTTTCAAGATTTCCCTGACGTTGTTTTATCACAAGAAGATGTCTATTTGAGTATTCTTAAGAAAAATTTTGAATTGAATCAAATTAAACGTGATGAGGCTTTTCGTCAACAAGAAGAAATTGAAAATCAATTGCGTGAGCAGAAACAGAGGCAAATTGAACATTTAGAATATGATGCACGACTTGAACGAGAGCAGCAAGCAATGGTTTCTGCCAATGCATTACGTTTGCGTGAAGAGTTTGCAGAGCATCAAGTGGCGCAATTTGAGGTTGAAGAGCGCATTCATTCTGAAAAGTTAGCACATGAAAATACACTTAAAGATATGGAGTTTAATGCTGCATTAGCGCTTGAGAAAAAGCAACACGCTAAAATATTGGCTCAAAAAACACATTTAAAAGAAGAAGAAATTAAGATTGACGTCATGCTTTATGAAAAAGAAAAAGCGCAATGGCAAGCTGTCAAAAGTAAAATATCAGAAAACACAATGCCAGAGAAAAAAATATCAGAAAACATAATGTTAGAAAACAAAATACCAGAAAATACAGATACTCCTTTGGAAGAAAATGTTTGATCTAAAAAACATGTAAGGGTTAAGTAAAACAGAATATATGTTGAGTGAGTACGCAAATCATTAAAATAATCAAAGAATTGCCACACTAGAGCATCTTTTTTCTTTTTGGCTAATCTGACTCTAT
>CAINHP010000171.1 GCA_903848905.1 uncultured Pseudomonadota bacterium | reverse complement strand
TTATAAAATTTGCTACTAATTTCCTTGGTTTCATGTTTTTGATTCAAAGAGATTATGTGGTTGCTCGGCTTTATAACGTTTCACTTTAAAAAAGGTGCGAAATCAAAAAAATTATCATAATTTATATAAAACGAGACCTTTGCACGAAGTTTGTAAAAAGGGTATAAAAATGCCGATTGGCATATTAAAGCAGGCTCTGAAATTAAAAAAATCACCTTTGAGCCATTGTTGGGCTAATAAAGAGCCTTCGTGCAAAGGTTTCGCAATACGATTTGGCGTCAGATAATGGTAAAAAATATGGTGAAAGTGTTATTTGTCACGTTGGGGATATTCATGCAGGGGAAAGTGATAGTCAAACGATTAGGGTAGCGATGCAAAAAGTGGGTGCGATGAGGGCAAGTGTTTGTGTTAACGCAAATGAAATGGATTTAAATAATTCGGATAATCAAGCAAAATTAACGATGAGTATTAAAAAATAATAGTTCCTCCGATAAAAAAACTCCCAGTATTTTTACAATAAGGGGAGCTGTGAAAGTAGGAGATAGCCAGTAATTTGAATAGAACGCTTAACCATGAGCGGATTTGTAAAATTCGCGGTTCAAATAGGTATTGCTTAACACAGCAGCAATGGCAAATAATACGGTTGAAATAATAAATTGACCCGAAATAAAGCCCACAATACCCACGAAAAACGTGATGCCAATCAAAATGTCTCTGTAGAAAGTAGTCATGATAAATCCTTAAAAAATAGTTAATAAATAAATGTAGTTCAGTTGGTGCTTACTATACAGGTGTGTTTATTTATTGACAATACGGTCTTTTATTGATTTATAGTTTCCAAATTGGGTGCAAATGAAAGATCGCGCATTAAAGTTGAGATGAAAATGACTTTAATGCGCGTTGAGAGTGGAATGAAGGATTTTATTTTCCTAATACGTCATGGCGCGTGGTTTCGGCTAATACGTTGACTTGCTCAACTAATTCTTGTTCAACGCCTAATTCGATTAGTGTTGCTTCTAAATTTTCAAGTACTGCATTGAAATGGCTATCATCAAGTCCCATTTTAACGAGCTTAGCATGGCCAGCACGTAAATCTTTGCCACTATAGTGACTTGGGCCGCCAAAGGCCATGGTTAAAAATGCTTTTTGTTTTGCAGCTTGTTTTTCCATGTCGACATTGTCAAAAAAACGATAGATACGATGATCCTCTAACACTTTTTTGTAAAACACTTCAACTGCAGCATCGACAGCAGCTTCACCGCCAAGTTGCTCAAATAAACTGGTGCTATTTTCTTCGCTCATTGTCCTATATCCTCTTCGTGATTTATTATAAAAATTATGATTGAGCTTACCGCTCGAAAAAGAGTTTATAGGAACAAAAGCGTCGATACAATATAATCATTATTTAACTTATTGAAATGACTTATTCGCAATAAAATCAATGCAACATAACCATTGGTACACTTGCTGATAAACTGTTCTATAATAGGCAGTATCTTACTTTTTTTAATTATTTTTACGGTTAATATAGTTTATGGAACATGAATCCAAATCAGATTGGGAACGCAACCTAATTAAGGAAGTTGCCCTCGCTGCTATTACGGAGCAAACACGTGCCCGTCGATGGGGTATTTTTTTTAAAGGCTTGTTGTTTGTGTATTTGTTCGCCATTTTTGGCGTGACCGTCTACCCTAAGTTTGGAGATCACCACGCTGGCTCAAAAGGTGATGATCATACCGCTATTATTGATTTGATTGGTCCGATTGCTGAAGATAAACCAGCAAACGCCGATTCGATTATTGAAGGTTTGCGTGATGCCGTAGAGGATAAACACACGAAAGGGATTATTCTTCACGCAAATTCGCCTGGTGGAAGTCCTGTGCAATCGGCGTATGTGTATGATGAAATTCGCCGAATTAAGAAAGAACATCCAACACTGCCTATTTTTACAGT
>CAINHP010000170.1 GCA_903848905.1 uncultured Pseudomonadota bacterium | reverse complement strand
TCAAGTGCAGTCACAGCTTCAACGGCTTATTCAAACGCTGTGACAGATGATTCTGCTGCAACGACTGCTTCTACCGCAGTAGTTACAGCGTTATCGAATGTTGCTTTTGCATCGAATAAAGGCTTTATGGATACCATTGGCGCGGGCTTTGACGTAACGGTTGATGACTTAACCGTAACGGGAATTACCAGCTTCCAAGCATTATCGGCTGCAGAGCAATCTACTGCGACGGCAGCAGCAGACTTAGCAACGGCATTAAGTGGCGTTGCGGCTTTAAGCAAAGACTACGTGGTATTCACTTATGGTACTAACACTTATGTTTATGGTGATGTCGGTACAGCGGGTACGGTCGATAACACTGATTTGTTGATTAAAGTCACAGGTACGCCAAATATTGATACCATGGTCACGCTTTTAAATACCTAAAATTAAAATTTAGGTCAGGCTTATCGGTTGTATTTCGCAATCGGTAAGCCTTTTTTATTTTTTACGCATAAGTAAATTTATAACTTGGCTAACAATATGAAGAAAATTTTTTTTATGGTTTTAGACGTTGCCGAAAATATGTCTGGTCTTGAATACTCGGCATTTTTACGGGAACAATTGTTTCAACAGCACTTAGATTTAACGCCGATTGTTATCACTAATTATTACAATCCGAACCTGCATAAAAACAAAAAACTGCGTCAAAAGGAAAATCGTATTTCGTCTTCTGTTTCATTGCTCAATATGTATGATTATTTTCAGCAAGCAACAGATTATGCTGATGTCGATACGGGCTTCAGTTCAGAATTATTATCGCCCTTTCGTAGTGTTTCCGTTCCTGATACCAACGATCTGAGGTTGTATGACAGTAAAGGGGCGGTTGTCGCGTATTGCAAACGCCACGATAATTCATCAGTGAGCTTCATTAACTACTTAAATAACGGGATTGTTTTTCGGCGCGAAACATTTGACTCTCGTGGTTTTCTTAGCAAAATAGATCGCATTTTCAAACAAGAAGATCATGAATTAGTACATGAAAGTTTTTTGCGCCCTAATGGCACCGTTGCAATTGCGAAAGATTGCAAGGTAATAGCAGGATGTGCAACCGTACAAATGATTCATCTCATCAATGAACAGGGTCGCTTAACAAATATATTTAACACCGAGAAAGAGCTGGTTGATTTTTGGTTGGAAGAGTTGATCAATGCGAATAGTGATTCTACTTTTATCATTGATCGTTGCTTAGAATTTTATGAGTCACTTCAGCGAATTAAAAATAAATTAACAACAGCAACAAAACCCAAATTGATGCCTGTTATTCATAATGTGCATACGGCTGGTGATGTGTTAATTGGTGAAGTGAGTAAATTTTATAAAGATGTCGTTGAAAATATCAGCGAACCTGATGCAACTATTGTGTTCACCAAAGCACAAAAAGAAGACATTTTGCAGCGATTTGGCAATGGAAACATTCAAGTTATTCCGCATTCATATCATCGCGTTGAACAAACCGCTCCATTTGAGCAAAGAAATCCGATGAAAGTGGTTTATTTGGCACGTTACGCGCCAGAAAAAAATCATGATTTAGCCTTGGATCCCTTTAAATTGGTGGTGGCGAGTG